>SKPV01000067.1 GCA_007119345.1 Halovivax sp. | reverse complement strand
CGCGGTCTCACGCGGTCGCGTCCGGGAGCCGCCACACCGCGATCGCCGCCGCGAGCGTCCCGACCACGACGGCGACGACGCCGCCCGTCGCGACCGCCCACGGCGGAACGACGACGAGCCCCTCGTACCCGACGACCAGGGTCACGAGCGCGTTCAGCAGGTGCGCGGACGGAACCGCGAGCGCGGCGCCGACCAGCCAGCCGGAGACGCCCAGGATCGCCCCCTGGGCGAGGACGACTCCGACGACGGTCCGTCGGGAGATCCCGATCGCGCCCAGGGTCCGGTACTCCTCGCGGCGCTGGTAGACGTGCAACACGAAGAGCGTGATCGCGAGCGCCAGGCCGGTCAGGACGGCCAATCCGACCAGCACCCCGGCACCGACCAGCACCGCCGCTTGCTGCCCGAGGACGGCCCGGAGCTGTTCCTCGTCGGTCCGGACGGCGTACTCGGGGTACGCCGCGCGCAGGTCGTCGGCGACGGCCGCTACCTCCGCGTCGTCCTCGACGGTGACCGCGATCATCGTGGCGGCGTCGGTGCCGGACGCGCCGGTGAGCGTCTGTAACTCGCTCAGCCTGAGGGTGACCGTCGGCGCGCCCAGGAAGGCCGCGAACGTCTCCGAGATGCCGACGACCTCGTACTCGGTCGCCCTCGCCGTCGCGACGGAGCCGCCGACGTGGAGTCGGTCGCCGACGGAGAGCTCGTATCGCTCGGCCGTTCGGCGATCGACCAGCAACTCGCCGGTCTTCGGCCCGTCGTAGTCTCCGTCCGCGTAGTGGGTGTCGGCGCCGCCGAACCCGTCCCCCTCGTCGATCGAAACCGCGTCCCCGCCGCCGGGAACCCCGGAGGCGACCACGGTATCGAGGTCCGCGGGATCCGTGCCGACGTAGACGGTCTGGAACCCCATCGGCGCCGCCGACCGGACGTCCTCGCGGTCGGCGATCTCGTCGGCGAGCGGGTGCGCGTCGTGGATCGTCGCCTCGAACCCGCCCCCGCCCGCAGCCGTCAGGCCGACGGCGTCGCCGGTGATCCAGACGTCCCGATCCGCCCGCTCGAACTGGCGCTCGCCGGTCTCCAGGACGCCGACGCCGGCGCCCGCGAGGAGCACGATCGCCACCACGGCCATCGCGACCCCGACGACCGCGAGCAGGGTCCGCAGCCGTTCGTGGCGAAGGCCTCCCCAGGCGAGGCCCACGATCGCCGCGACCGTCCCGAGCGGGTTACCCACGGCCTCCCACCTCCGATTCGACTCGGCGGACGACCCCGATCACGGCGGGGATCGCGCAGAGGCCGATCAGCCACGCCGCGCCGAGACCGTACCCGACGAACAGCGAGTGGCTCTCGATCGGCCCGTCGATCCCCACGACCGCGGCCGCCGCGGCGTTCGCCGCCCGGATCCCGACCAGTCCGAGCGCGACGCCGACGACGCCGCCGGCGGTCGCGACGAGGAGCGATTGACCGACGTAGAGGCCGATCCGTCGCCGTCCCGCGATCCCGATCGCCCGGAGGGTCGCGAGCTCCCGCCGGTCGGCGGCGACCTCCATCGCCGTCGCGACGGCGACGAAGATCGTCCCCACGACGACGGCGACGAGCAGGGCGGAAAGCGACAGGGCGAGCGGAAGGTCCGCGTCGAGCAGTCGATCGGTCGTCACCTCGGCGCTCGATCGGACGGTGGCACCCTCGTACAGTCCCTCGAGTTCCGCCGCCGCGTCGTCGTCGGCCTCGACGACGAACCGGTCGGCGACGTCCCGGTCGTCCGCTCCCGTGATCGCCTGCAGCGTGGCGAACTCCATCACGACGATCGGCGAGGCGTCGGCGAGACCGGCGCCGTCCTCCACGCCGGCGATGCGGAGTTCGCGGTCGCCGCCCACCGCGAGACGGTCGCCGCGCTCGGCGGAGAGGAGCGACGCGGCGCCATCGGAGGCGACCACCCGGTCGTCGTCGGCGATCGCGGTCGGGGAGATCCCGTAGACGTCGATTCCCGCGTCCGGGTGGACGCCGACGGCGACGAGCCGCTCGCGGTCGCCGGCGTCGGTCTCGACCGAGAGCACCTCGATCAGCACCGGGGTCGCCGCCTCGACGCCGTCGGTGGCGCGAATCCGTTCCGCCGCCTCGTGGGCTTCCCCGAGCTGGGGGTCGCCCGTCGCGACCAGCGGCGAACCGGCGCCGCTCTCGGGCTCGATCCAGTACTCGTCGCCGCCGACGCCGGTCGCGGGCGCGACCATACCGATCGCGAGGCCCGTGACGACGAGCAACAGCGCGACCGCGATCGCGACGCCGGCGACGCTGGCGCCGATCCGGCCGGGGGCGGTGGCGAACGCGCGGGTGCGAACTCGGCGCACCGCCAGGCCGCACCAGCCCGCGAACCGCCGCCGCGCGCGTCCCGCCGGAGCGTCGTCTCCCGCCATCGGTCAGTCGGGTCCACCGCCGTCGACGCGGGCCCCGTCGCGGAGGCGGACGACGCGATCGGCGATCGCGAGCGTCTCCCGATCGTGCGAGGCGACGAGCACGGCGCGGTCGGTCGCAACTCGCTCGAGCTCGTCCAGGACCCGTCGACCCGCGTCGCTGTCGAGTTCGCCCGTGGGCTCGTCGGCGATGAGCAGCTCCGGTTCGGCCGCGAGCGCCCGGGCGATCGCGACCCGCTGGCGTTCGCCGCCGCTGAGCTGACCCGGGCGGTGGTCCGTCCGGTCTGCGAGGCCGACCCGTTCGAGCAGTTCGGCGGCGCGAGCGCGACGTCGTGCGCGCGCAACCCCGAGTTCGACGAGCGGGATCGCCACGTTCGTCCGGGCCGTGTAGGCCTCGAGCAACCTGAAGTCCTGGAAGACGAACCCGACGCGAGTGAGTCGGTGGCGAACGAGCTCGCGCTCCGAGAGCGACGCGAGGTCGGTTCCCGCGACGGTAATCGCGCCGCGGTCCGGGCGGTCGAGCCCCGCGAGTAACTCGAGCAGCGTGGACTTCCCGCTCCCGCTGGGACCGGCCAGGCCGACGATCTCGCCGCGATTGACGGTCAACGAGACGTCGTCTACGGCGGTCACCGTCGGTCGGTCGCGACCGGGACGCCACGGCAGTAGCCGCGACGCGACGGAGGGCGAGCCGCGGACGTAGCGTTTCGTCACCGAGTCGGCGCGTACCTTCGCTACGGATCGTTGAACACCGGTCTGGGACCCGTCGGAGGGCGGGCGGACGTGGGTGGAATTTTCGATCATGGACGTGTCGTCGAGCGCAGGCCGCTCCCGACGACCGGCGGCCGTCGACGCCACGACGGCCGTGGTCGGGTGCCCGAACCGTTCGACCTGGCAGAGCGGTTCGGCCGACTATTATCTTTGTGGCAGCTCGATTCGACCGGTGTACAGCGCCGCGGCACCGCCCATAACGGCCAGGGTGAGGAGGACGAGGAGAACGATCCACACCGTCGACGGGGCCACGCCGTCGTCTTCGTCTT
>SKPV01000110.1 GCA_007119345.1 Halovivax sp. | reverse complement strand
GACCACGACGACAGCACCTACGATCACGTCATCGTGCGCGTCGAGACCGACGCGGGCGTGACCGGGACGGGCGAGATCGCCCCGGCGGCGTACTGGCCCCACGGACTGACCCAGTCGGCCTGTCTGACCCTCGTCGAAGACCACCTTGCGCCGCTGGTCGAGGGCCGAAACCTGAACCGAATCCCCCGAATCGTCGAGGACGCCGAGCGGGCGCTGGCCGGCGAACCGTTCCCGCTGTACGGGATCGATCTCGCCCTCCACGACGCGCTGGGAAAGGCCCGAGAGCTACCGGTCTACGATCTGCTGGGCGGACCCGATGGCGATCCGACGATCGATCTGCACTACTCGATCGGGATCAAAGACGCCGAGTCGATGGGCGCGGACGCCGCGAGCGCGGCCGAAAACGGGTTCGACGCGTTCAAGGTCAAAGTCGGTGGCGACGATCCCAAGGCCGAGCGTGCGGGGCTGCGTGCGATCCGGGAGACCGTTCCCGACGCCCGGATTCGGGTGGACGCGAATCAGGCGTGGACCGCCGAGGAGGCCGTTCGGGAGATCCGGGCGCTCTCGGAGGCCGCCGGCGGACTGGTACTCGTCGAACAGCCCGTTGCCTACGACGACATCGTCGGGCTTCGGCGGGTGCGCGAGGCGGTCGAACCCGCGATTCTCGCCGACGAGTCGTGTTTCTCGCCGCGGGACGCCGCCGACATCGCCCGCCGGAACGCCGCCGACATTCTGAACATCAAGCTGGCGAAGACGGGCGGCCTCGCTCGCGGGCGAGACGTGGCGACGGTGGCGGACGCTCACGGGTTGACCTGCTTCGTGGGGAGCATGGTCGAACTCGGCGTGGGGATGGCCGCGAGCGCGCACTTCGCGGCGGGGACGCCGACGGTCACCTACCCGACCGGCGTATTGAACTCCCACGCCGAACACACGCTGCTGAAAAACGCCGACGAGTGGGTTCCGGACGGCGGGACGTTCACGGTGCCGGATCGTCCCGGTCTCGGCGTCGTCGTCGACGAGGACGCTCTCGAACGGTACCGAGCGGGGTGACGGGAGGCGAGCGGGAAAACGGCGTCGAACCGCCGCTGCGTTTATGTTCTCCGGGTTCGACGGGCGTCACGTGATCCGTCACACGCCGAAGAAGACACGGGCGACCATCGTCGGTCGGTGGGGGTGACCCCGTGGAACCATCCCCGGACCGTCGCGCGCGGCAACTCGCCGACCGTGCGGAAACGCGTCCGGAAGCGGTGACGGTGGCGGTCGTTCTCGACCTGCTCGGACACCGTGACCCCGCCGTGCTGCGTCCAACGATTTCGGCACTCGATGCGGTGGTCTCGGTCCGTCCGGCGGAGTTCGTCCCCGCGATTCCGGGGTTGATCGACGTCGTTCGCCGGCCGGACGATCCGTGCCGGGAGGGGGCGTTGACGACGCTCACCCGATTCGCCGTCCACGTCCCTGAGGAAGTCGCCCCCTACGCCGACGTGCTCGCTGCGGCGACCGAAGGGACCGACCCTCGCGAACGGACGGCGGCGATGGGGTGTCTCGCGGCGATCGCACCGGCCGATCCGGGAGCGCTGATCGAGGTCGACGCCGTTCCGATCTTCGTCGGAGCGATCACCGACAGCGCGGCGGTTCGGCGGGGGGCGCTGCTCGCGCTGGGGGCCATCGCCGAGAGCGATCCCGACGTGGTCGCCCCGCACGCTCCGCTTCTCGTCGCGGTGTTCGACCCGGACGAACGACCGCCCGCGGAACGGAACGATCGGGCCCACGCCGCCACGGCGCTCGGACGAATCGCGGGGGTGGACCCGGATGCGGTCCTCCCCGCCGTCGAACCGGCGGTCGAGGCGCTCGACTCGACGTCAGGACCGATCCGAACGAACGCGACCGCCATGATGGCCGACCTCGCCGACCGACGGCCAGCGGAGATCCAGCCGTACACCGATCGGTTCGCCAGCCTGCTCTCGGACGATCACGCCGGGACGAGATCGAACGCGACATCGGCGCTGGCCCGGATCGCGGCGACGTTTCCGGAGACGGTCAGTCCCGCGATCCCGGCGTTGCGCGAGTGCTTATCAGACGAGCGTTCGAAGGCCCGCGAGAACGCCTGTCTGGCGCTCGGATACTGTGCCGAGTCGACCGTTGCTGACGACCTGCGCGTGATGCGGGATCGGGATCCCGATCCCGGCGTCCGTGAGCGGGCGGCGTGGGCGCTCGCTCGAATCGAGTGATCGATCCCACGACAAATGCCGCTGTCGCAAAAGCCTTGCTATCAGAATACATACCGTGCCGCAATGCCGACTTGTCAGAACTGCGGATCCTTCGTCACGAAGCAGTACGCGAAGGTGTTCACCCCGAACGACGTCGAGGAGCCGCGAGTGTGTCCGTACTGTGAGGACAAGAAGCGTTCGGGGGCGGAGGTGCGGGAGGCGCGGTCGAAGCGGCGCGGGAAGTGAGCGACTGGGGTGGAGGGTGAGTCGGTGGGACGTGGGTGGTGCGGGGGTGAAACGGTCATCCAACGATCCGAACGGTCCGTTCGGTTCCGCACTCCGAACACGCCCGCGTCAGCGTTGACGGTGGTTCCTGGGTCCGCGTCAGGAGAACGACGACCGTCCACTCGGTCCCACACGCCTCACAGACGACCTCGAGGTGATGGGGGCGTTTGAGCGAGGTCACGACCGAGATAGTCGGTCCATCGACGTAGGTGTTGTCCCGGCCGGTCGCGCTACTCGACGATCCCGGAGACCACGGAAACGAACCCCCGCTGTCGTACGGCGGCGTCGACGCCAGCGGCGGCGAGCAGTTCGGCGACCTCGTCCGGCCCATGGAGCGTCGAGTCCATGCCGACCGCGCGCTCGCCGAGGGCGACCAGCCGGCCACGAACGGTCCCCGGATCGAAGTCGACGACGGCGACGACACCACCGGGTTTGACGACGCGGGCCAGTTCCGCGAGGGCGGCACCGGGTTCGGGCAGGTGGTGAAGCGCGTCGACGCAGATCGCGGCGTCGACGGCGTCGTCGCTCACCGGCAGGGTTCCGGCATCTCCCAGAACGGCCGGGCCGTCGACCCGAGCGAGCATCCCCCTGGAGACGTCGACGACGACGGTTTCCGCGTCGATCGCTCGAGCGACCCGACCGGACCCGCCGGCCACGTCCAGGACGGTCCGAACCTCGCGTTCGCTCGGATCGAACGCCGCCCGCATCGTCTCCGGATCCGGATCGGGATGTACCAGATCGTACAGCGGCGCGACGCGATCGAAGAAGCCGACATCACCGGGACCCCACATGGCCGATCGTTCGAGGACGACCGACCTAACGGTTGTGGGGCGATCGGATGGTCATCGACGGTCGAGCCGCCCCTCGATCCACCGGACCGCCTCGGGAACGGTAGTGACGGTTTCATCACTGGGTACGGAGACTGCGGCGTCGGGTTCGTCACCGTCGACCGCGACGATCGG
>SKPV01000227.1 GCA_007119345.1 Halovivax sp. | reverse complement strand
CGAGGCCGCCGACGTGGTGGGCTCGACCGCGACGATCCGCGAGACCGTCGCCAGCGCCGACCCCGGGGAAACCTGGGCCATCGGCACCGAGATCCACCTCGCAAAGCACCTCGACCGCTGGTATCCCGAGGTGGAGGTGCTGCCCCTCTGTGGCGACGCCTGCATGGACTGTAACGCGATGCGTCAGATCGATCCCAACTACCTGACCTGGATTCTCGAAGAGCTCGTCGAGGGCCGCGAGCGCAACGTCATCCGGGTCCCCGAGCGCGAACAGGAGCTCGCCCAGGTCGCGCTGGATCGGATGCTGGAGGTGCAGCCGGAATGAGCGCACCCGGAACGAGAGAGGCCGAGGTGCTCGTGGTCGGCTCGGGGATCGCCGGCTGTGCCGCCGCTCTCGGAGCGGCCCGCGAGGGGGCAGAGGTCCTGCTCGTCACGAAAGCCGAACGCCCTGAGGACGCCGCGACCGACTGGGCTCAGGGCGGGATTGCCACAGCCCGGGGCGATCCGGAATCGCTCAAAGAGGACATCATCGCCGCCAGCGACGGCACCGCCGACGAGGAGGCAGTCGACGTACTCGTCTCGGAGGCCGATTCGGCGGTTCGGGACGTGCTCGTCGAGACGCTGGACGTTCCGTTCGATGGACCTGACGGATCCTTCGATTACGCCCGCGAGGCGGCCCACTCCGAAGAGCGCATCCTTCACGTCGACGCCTCGACCGGCGAACACGTCCTCCGGCCGTTTCTGAACTACCTGGACGACCACGACCGAATCGAGATTCTGGAGGACACTGCCGCGCTCGATCTGGTTACCCACGAGGGCCGGGTGTACGGGGCCGTCCTCGACACCACCCCGGACGGCGAGCCCGCGCCAGCGGGCGAGCCGGTCTATGCCGGCGCTACGATCCTGGCGACCGGCGGCATCGGCGCCTGTTACGGTCGGTCGACGAACCCCGAAGGCGCGACCGGCGACGGCATCGCGATGGCCGCGCTGGCCGGTGCCGACGTTGCTGACATGGAGTTCGTCCAGTTCCACCCCACCGCGTACGCGCCGCCCGAGGGCGATGGAAATTCATTCCTGGTTTCCGAGGCCGTCCGCGGCGTGGGCGCAGTTCTGGCAAACGGCGAGGGCGAGCGATTCATGCCCGAGTACCACGAGGACGCCGAACTCGCGCCCCGTGACGTGGTCGCGCGGGCGGTCGCCCGCGAGCGCGAGCACACGGGCGAAGTCGTCCTCGACGTGTCCGGACTCGACTTCCGTGCTGAATTCCCGGACCTCGCGGCCCTGTGTGACGAAGCGGGCGTCGACCTCCCCGAGATTCCGGTCGCGCCCACCCAGCACTTTCTCTGTGGCGGAATCGACGTCGACCTCCATGGTCGCGCGAGCCTCGCCCGGCTGTACGCGGTCGGCGAGTGCGCCCGAACCGGCGTCCACGGCGCGAACCGGCTCGGCTCGACCTCCCTGCTCGAAGGGCTCGTCTGGGGGCTGCGCGCGGGGGCCGACGCGGCAGGCAAACCGCCCGAAACCGTCGAGGCCCCCGAACTGCTTGACCGGGATCCCGACCTGCCGGACCGGTTCGCCGCCGAGAAGTTCATCCGCCTCCAGCGGGTCATGGACGAATACGTCGGCCTCCAGCGGTCCCCGGACGGCCTCCGGCGTGCGGGCGCGGTCCTCCGGCGGCTCAAGGGTGAGGTCGACGCCTACGTCCGTACTCGGACATCCCGCTCGCTGTACGAACTCCGCAACGCCGCCGTGACGGCCCTGCTGGTAACCCGGGCGGCCGCCGACAACCCCGAGTCGGTCGGCTGTCATCACGTCGTCGAAGACGAACAGGCCGAAGCGGAGGCTACTGCTGATTGAGATGATTACCGACTCACAGATCGAAGCCTGGCTCCGGGAGGATCTAGGCCATCACGACGTGACCAACGACGTGCCTGGCGAGACGGAGGGCCGACTCGTGGCCAAAGAGGCGGGCGTCGTCGCCGGGCTGGACGCCGCGACGGCCGTCTTCGCGTATCTCGGCTGTGAAATAGCGGACGCGGCCACGGACGGCACCCGGATCGACGAGGGAGAGACGGTCCTCGTCGTCGAGGGGCCAGCCCGCGAGGTCCTGCGGGGCGAGCGCGTCGCGGTCAACGTCACGGGCCACGCCTCGGGGATCGCCACCCGGACCCGGGCCGCCGTCGACGCCGCCCGCGAGGTCGACCCCGACGTGGCTATCGCGGCGACTCGCAAGACCACGCCCGGGCTCCGGGGGATCGAGAAGCGCGCCGTCGCCGCGGGTGGCGGCGATACCCACCGGCTCGACCTCTCACACATGGTGATGATCAAGGACAACCACGTCGCCGAACTCGGGCTGGAAGAGGCCGTCTCCCGCCTGCGCGAGCGGACCTCCTTTGCCACGCAAATCGAGGTCGAGGTCGAGTCCCCCGGAGACGCCGAGCGAGCCGCCGAAGCTGGCGCGGACATCGTGCTGCTGGACAACCTCGCGCCCAAGGAAGTCGCAACCGGGGTCGATCTCGTCGGCGACGAAGCGCTCACGGAGGCCAGCGGCGGCATCACGATAGCGGACGTTCCCGCCTACGCCGAAACGGGCGTCGACGTCATCTCGATGGGATCGCTCACTCACTCGGCACCCGCGCTGGATTACTCGTTCCGGACGGGGTAAGCCAACAGAAGCCGCTCAGAAAAACGTCAGCTTGTCCCGCCTGTAAACGTCGAGTTCGCTCACCGTCGAGCCTTCACGGGTCACGGCGAAGGCGATGGCCTCGGCGACCTCTTCTGGCTCGGTGACCTCGCCCGGGTCGAACCGGTCGGCGAAGGGCTCGCCGTACTCGCTGCCGAACGCCGTGCGGACCTCCGAAGGGTTGACGACGGTGACCGCCACGTCGTCGTCGCCAGCAGCGGCGGCGACGCTCAGCGCGAACCCCCGGACCCACCACTTCGACGCGGCGTAGACGGGATTGAACGGCCGGGGGTACTGCCCCGCGAAGCTGCCGACGAACACGAGGTGGCCCGACGCAGCCCGGAGGTGTGACAGGGCGGCCCGGGTCGCGTAGAAGACGCCGTCGACGTTCGTCTCCATCATCGTCCGGTACTCGTCGTCGGTCATCGTCTCGACGTCCGATCCCCGGGCGAGTCCGGCGTTGTTGACGAGGGTGTCCACTCCACCCAGCTCCTCGACGGCGGCCTCGATCAGCGTCTCCACCTGGTCCCGTTCGCGGACGTCAGTGGGAACTGCGAGCGCGGTGGTTCCGTACTCGCGTTCGATCTCCTCGGCAAGTGCGTCCAAACGCTGTTCGCTCCGGGCCGCGAGGACGATGTCTGCACCCCGGCTCGCAAGTTCCCGCGCGGTCGCCGCGCCGATCCCGGTGCTGGCACCGGTCACCACGGCGACATCGTCGGAGAGTGATCGATCCGCCATGTCCGCTTTTTCGGGCCGTTGCGGGTTAGCTCTGTGGGAGTG
>SKPV01000189.1 GCA_007119345.1 Halovivax sp. | reverse complement strand
TGGTGATGGCTATGTAGTATCCGATGAGCACGAAGTACTATCGATTACGGGTGCCTCAGCGACATATGATTTAGATTCGGACAATGAGGATCTTCTAAATTATGGAGGTGTCCCGGACGAATACATTGTCTATGCATTTGAAGGCGATATTGATGGTTATGCTGATGGAGATTATTTCGATCAAACTACTGAAGACGAACCAGTGGTCTTAGAGGACGAAGTCGCATCCCTCACAGTCATTGCTTCCGGGGATGTATCCTAACGAATATTGAAAATATATCTTACGTATTTTATCCGCACCCCTTCTCTTCGAACCTCAGACGGATTTTCTCGCCTAATGCTCGGAAGGCAGTTACAATGCAGATCTCTCGGCTCAACGTCCGAGTAGCGTTGTTTTCGGACGGTAAGTCACTCGGAACCGACGGACCAGCTCGTTTCGTACTCAACAGGCAACTCCTCCTCGTCCAGAATCTCCGCGATCTCCTCGCCGGTGAGCGACCCCTGATTTATGGTTTCCTCCATCACTCTCATGACGGCGCCGGTCGGGTAAGCCTCACTCCCGTGCATTTTCTGCGCGCGAAACCGGGAGCGGTCGCGAGAAAACACCCTTTGAAGGGATTCCAGGTCAGTCGCCGATCTCGTCGAAGACCTCGATCGACCACTCGCGGTCGGCCTCCTGCCTGACCTGCGCGTGAAACTCGTCGACGAACTCGCCGTTCTCGTCGAGGAGCCCTTCACGCTCGACTTCACCCTTCGGGAGGGTGATTCCGATCGAGCCACCCATCTTCAGCAGTTTCCGGATCGCCATACGCCTGCCGGCATCCCCACACATATTATATATACTGAATATCTATTTTGCTGGGATTTTACAGGGAAGGGATTGAGCGATCTGTCGTTGCACTATGGCAACGATCCAGTTGAGCAGGAAGTGAGAGTCCTGACGGCGATCTTCGCCGTGCTCTGGCTGCCGCTCGCGATAACGGGAGCGAACCCCCTCGAAATGCTCGGGGGCGGAGAAGTTGCGGTGATGGTCGCCACGCTCGTTGCGCCCGTCGGCGTCTACGATATGGCCGTGATGGCCGGGCTCGCCTGCTACGGAGGGAGCTGACGATGGGAGGGATGATCTCCGGCCCGCGGACGGCGCTCAAGGGCTTCGTCATCTGGTCGGTGATCTTGCTGCTGCTCGTCGACGGCGTGGTCGACGTCGTCCAGGGCGCGATCGCGGAAGAAGACGTGCTCGACGAGCTCGACGACGAGTCGATCGAAGTCGACAACGCGTCCGAGCTGATTTACGTCGACCTCGAAACCACCGAAAACGCGACGAACGAGTCGGTAGCCGACGTCGAGATCGAAGACGACGACGGCGAGCTCGTGCTCGACGACGAGATCGCGCTCGACGAGCCGGCTCACGCGTCCTCACCTCGATCGGCCCCCGGATCCCGTGATCGATTAGACTCGGCCCTACGCTCCAGCCCGCCGTGGCGCATCTCCCGCCATCCCGATATCGCCCGGCGATTTCTCTTAAAGACCCCCAAGGATAAGCCAGCGAACGGATCTGGCAGCGTATCCCATTGACAGTTTGTCTCACGGAAAACCGTGCCTCTGACACACGACCAGCGTGAGACATCCTTTACGCGAATCACGGTACTTGGCGCGAACCCGTTTTTTCGACCCGGCGATCGTACAGCGCCGGCGGAAGATGTCACGCCCACCATCCCGCACGGTCCGATTTGACGACGTCGAGGCCGTGCTGGCGCTCTTCGTAGATCTCGACGTCCATCCAGACGTCGGCGATCTCAGCCGCGTCGTCGGAGCACACTTAGTGGCGGACGTCGGTTCCGACGCCGGGCGTGTGCTCGACGATCACCCGGTGTTCGACGGCCCAGCTACGCTTTCCGATACCCGTGAACGGGTTCTCCGTCCACTCCACGGCGAGGCGCTGCTCAGACATCGGCCCGCTCACCTCCGGCCTCGAGGGCGGCGATCTCCGTCTCGGGCGTCGGGACGTACCGCTCGTGGCCGTCCACGAAGACGAGTTCGACACCAGTCCAGCCGTCGAGCATCGCGGAGGCGCGCTCGTCCGACCGGTTCGGCATCACGATCTCGTAGGCGTGGCGATCGCACGGGTAGTCGAACGTGACGAGTGTGCCGTCGATGCTCTCCTGAAGCTCGCGATCGACCACGTCGGGGTTGTGGATCCGCTGCGGTCCCTTCGTCTGCGGGACCGGGTGGCCGCACTCCGCGCAGACCGGGACCTTCTAGGAGTCGCGGGCGGGTTCGCGGACGATCGTCGGCGCGCACGCCGTAGCGCTCGAGGCCGACGCCGCTCGTCGGCTCACCTCGTCGTGCTGAGTCCCCGGGTGTAGTAAGCGTAGCGAAGAAACCAGTTTGGTCGGGTGAATTACAGGAACGAGATAAACGGGAACTAAGTGAGATCGGCGTCCTCGTGTCAGCGGAGTGATCGCCTTGCGTGACCACAACCGCGTTGTGGCCGTGTGTAACCGCTGCAATTCCCCATATGCAGCGAAGAAACTCACGGACGGAAGGATCCGCCCGATCGGAACGTCGGCCTGTTCCTGTGGGTGTGACCGCTTCCGGGAAGTAAGGTGAATCGTTCCGCGCTCGAGTAGTGCGGCCGCCCCTTTTGTTCGCGACGAGTTCGGAACGGAGCCGATACTGGGTTCAGTACCGTCCTCAGACGTCGCGATCACCCCGCTCGGGGTCCGCACGGTGTGACCGGCTGGTTCGAGCGGATTGTCGACGAACGAAACGGTCGCCGCCGTAGCCACTAACGGTTAAGTTATGTCCGATAGTTAACCGATTTAGATGACGTTGGCTCGCTACTTCACGTGGTCGCCCCACCAAGGGCAGCTTCGTGCGATCGCGAAGACGTTCTGCTATCGATTGTTCATGATCGTGATCACGATCTCCGTGGCCTGGTTCGTTACCGGAAGTTCGGGTGACGCGGTGAGTATCGGCGTGATCACGAACGCAACGAAGACGGGCACTTACTACATCTACGAGCGGGCCTGGGACCACATCACGTGGGGAATCGATCCCGAACCGCCCGAAGCAGCCTCCTGATCGATCAGCACCGTCCGTGCACGTACCGCCATCGGTCGCGACCTCGCGATCGTCGTCCTCCACGAAGCCGATGAACGGCCCCCGGCCGATCTCGCAGGCTTCGCAGTCCTGCCAGGTGATCGACTCGCCGGGAACGCCGACCACCCACCAAAGCGGCCGCTACATGGCGGAAAATCCTGGAAAGGGGGTTATATCATGTGGGCCGGCGCAGATTACGAACCACGGTCGGAGCGAAGCTCTTCCCTGATTCGAATCTCCGCCTCGTCACGATTCGCCCGCATTTCGAACTCCTCGCTCCGCTCGTCGTCGTGAAATGCGGGACGAATAGTGGGCCGGCGCAGATTCGAACTGCGGTTACGGCCACCCGAAGGCCGAAGGATACCAAGCTACCCCACCGGCCCGCAAATGAGCGAAGGGGGTGGCCGGGTATAATTCTTGCTTTGTCCGGGCGGGCGTGCGAGCGTCCCGCACCGGCACGTTCGGCGACGACGGCCCTCGTCAGAAGCGCTCGTATCCGTCCGTATCCAGGTAGTGGTTCACCACCGTAATCGCGTGATCCGCGTGCAACGCCTCGGGGCCGAGACGGACCCGCCGGTCCGCCCGATCCGCCAGGAGCGCGGACTCCTCGGCGCCGAAATCGTGGTGGTCCGAGAGCACGAAGATCGGATCCTCGGGGATCGGCGCGTCGACGATCGGCTCGCCGTCCTCGTGCAGCTCCACCAGGGTCCCCTCCCCGGCGAGCTCCTCGAGCGTCGCCTCGAAGCCGCGGCGGTAGAGCTCGACGCCGGGGCTGGGCTCGGCCGGCAGCGCGCCGATGGCCTCCTCGCGGTGGTCGAGGGCGTTGCGGACCAGCGCGGCGGTCGAGCGCTCGTCCGGATTCAGTCGACGGACGGCGCTCCCGTCGACGACGACGGCGAGCTCGTCCCCGAGGACGAGGTGGACGCGGACGTCCTCGCGGATGCCGTGCGATTGCAGCAGGGCGGCCGTGATCGACCGCGCGAGGACGTCGAGTCGGCCCGCACCCCCGGCGAGGTCGTCGAGCGAGAAGTCTGACGTCGTCGGCGCGTCGTGGCCGAGGCAGACGAACTGGCGCATGGCCGGGGAGAGGGCCGCCCGGCGGATAGGCGCCTCGATTTCGGGCGCTCGGCGAGGCGGGTCTCGCGGCCGCCGATCGGCACTTACGGGGACGGCGGAGGGGTCCCCTGCTGGTCGGTTTGCACACCCAAGGTCAACCGGTATGACTCGCCTGGGCGACGGCTGATGGTATGGCGAGAGCAGAGATGGGCGCGCGAGCGGTATTGCGGGAGTTGGCCGGCGCCGACTGTCCGACGTGCGAGGCGGGGACGCTCGTCCGCGAGCGGTACAAGGGCAACCGGGCGGTCGTCTGCGACGAGTGCGAGACGCCGCGGGCGCAGGTCTGGCGATAGCGGGGGCCGTCGGCGCAGTCGCTCGAGGTGAAGCGGGCGGCGAGCGGCGGCCGTAACGAATCGAAACCGTCGTGACGGGCCGGCGCGTGGCTCCACCCATGCCGACAGCCTCGAACGGCGACGTCTCCCTCTACTACGAGGTCGACGGCCGCGGCGAGCCCGTCGTCTTCGTCTCCGAGGCCGGGCTCGGCGGCTGGTCCTGGGGGTGGCAACACGCCGCGCTGCCCGGCCCGTTCCGGACCGTGGTCTGGGACCTCCGCGGGACGGGTCGCTCCGACGCCCCGCCGGGGCCCTACGACGTGGCGACGCTCGTCGCCGACCTGACGTCGATCCTCTCGGCGATCGACGCTCGCCGCGCTCACGTCGTCGGGGCGGGGCTGGGCGGGGCCGTCGCGCTCCGGGCCGCCCGCGACTCCACCCGCGTCGAGAGTCTCGCCCTTCTCGGGACGGGCGCCCGAGGCGCGGACTTCGACCTCGATGCGCTCTACGCCCCACCCCACGATCGCGAGGCGCTCCGCGAGACGCTCGAGGCGACGCTCTCGGCGGACTTCCGCGACGCACAGCCGGACGTCCTCGGCGGGATCGTCGACTGGCGGGCCGACGGCGACGCCGCCGAGGCCGGCTTTCGGGCCCAGACCGCGGCGCTCGACGGGTTCGACGCGACCGACTGGGGCTACGAGGTGACCGTCCCTGCCCTCGTCGTCCACGGCGCCGACGACGGGATCGTCCCTCGCGAATCGGGCCGGGCTCTCGCGGACGCGCTTCCCCGCGGCGCGTTCCTGTCGATCCCGGACGCCGGCCACCTCGCGCACGTCGAGCGCTCGCGGGCGGTCAACGACCACCTGCTCGGATTTCTCGAGGCACAGGCCCACGACGCGGACTGACTCGCCCTCGCCCGCGTGTCGAGAGCCGGTCGCCCTCGTTCTCGTGTCGAGAGTCGGTCGCCCGCGTGTCGAGAGTCGGGATTCCGGTCGCCTGTGGGGCCGTGGTTCGCAACCCCGTCGACTACGGTTCCGGCCGTGGGAGGGGCGCCCGTGACCCTCTCGATCGAACGCCGCGGGGCCCGCTGGGGCGACCGGACCGCGGTGGTGGACGTCTCGGAGGCGGACCTCTACGCCCCGGCCGCGACGGTCGACGAGGATCGGGTGACCTACGCGGAGCTGGCCGCGCTCGCCCGAACGACCGCCGGCGCCCTGGCCGACCGCGGCGTCGGGGCGGGCGACGTGGTCGCGGTCCTCTCGCGAAACCGGATCGCCACCCTCGCGCTGGTGTTCGCCTGCCGGCGCCTGGGCGCCACGCTCGCGCCCGTCTCCCACCGACTCACCCCGGCGACAGTCGACCGACCGCTGGAACGGCTGGCTCCGACGCTCGTCATCCACGAACGCGGCCAGCGCGATCTCGTCCGCGCCGTCCCCGGGAACGCCTCGGTCGCCCTCGACGAACTCGGCGAGGCGGCCGCAAGGGACCCGGCCCTCGGGAACGACGGTGCCGGCGAGGCGACTCCGGTCGTCGGAAGCGCCGCGACCGACGGTCGGGTCGGCGACGCACCCCTGCTCGCGCTGCACGGCGAGGATGGCACGCCGGTCGCACGCTTCGACGGCGCGGCCGTCGAGTGGAACTGCGTCACGGCCGTCGCGACCCGCGGGCTCGGGCGCGCCGACCGGACGACGATCCTGCGACCGCTGTCGAGCGCCGACGGGCTGCTCGGCGTCGCGCTCCCGGTGCTGTACGCGGGCGGGCGGCTGGCGATCGACCGGGCGTTCGACCCCGCCGACGCCGTCGCCGCGACCCGTCGGGAGAACGCGACGTTCCTCGCCGGCCGAGCGGCCGCGTTCCGTGACCTCCTCGCTTGCGACGGGATCGACGACGCGCTCGCCGCGCTCGAGTGGATCGCCTGGGAGGGGTCGGTCGACGAAACGGTTGCGTCCGGCTACCGCGAGCGGGGCGTACCGGTGGCGCGCACGTACGGGCGTCTCGAGTGTCCGAACGCCCTCTCGCAGTCCCTCGGGGACGGCGACCCGGTGGACGCCGGCGTCGGCACCCCGGTCCTCGACTGCGACGCGCGGCTGGTCGACGACGGCGAGGACGTCACCGGTCCTGGCGAGGGAACGCTCCGGCTCGCGGGACCGGTGCTCGCGTCGGGCTACGCGGACGGTTCCGCGGCGGACGATTCGTCCGCCGGGTTCGCCGGCGGGTGGTTCGACACCGGCGAGCGGTTCCGCCGCGACGAACGCGGTCGGTACCACCCGATCGACGCCGACGAGGAGTAGCACCGGCGAGCTCGACGGCGGATCGAGAGCGACGCGGACGGATCCGGGCCGAGAGCGCTGCGGGGTCGAGGCCGATTCGAACACGACGCGAGGCGGGCCCGAATATCACCGCGATCCGACTCGTAGGCCCCGGCAAACGACCGACGACGACAAAAGACATATCCCCCTCGCGAAGACAGTCCGTACCGAATGCGACGCCCGCGACTCGCCGTGTTGAACGCCAGCCACGCCGACGCGAACACCACGCGGAACTTTCGCCGCGAACTCGACGCCTCCCTCGCGGAGTTCGACGTCACCGCCGGTCGAGTGCCGACCGACTACGAGTACGACGGCGTCGTCATCACCGGCTCGCGCGCGTCGGTCTACTGGGACGAGCCGTGGATCGACGGGACGAAAGAGTGGGTCGCGGAGGCCGTCGAACGCGGGCTTCCCTGCCTGGGGATCTGCTGGGGGCACCAGCTGCTGGCCGACGTCTGCGGCGGCGAGGTGCGGGACATGGGCGCCTACGAGATCGGTTACCGCGAGGTCGAGCGCACGACCGACGACTCGCAGCTGTTCGACGGCGTCGGCGATCGCTTTCTCGCGTTCACGACCCACTCCGACGAGGTCGCCGAGCTCCCCCCGGGCGCCCGCCCGCTCGCCCGCAACGACTACTCGAACCACGGGTTCCGCAAGGGTCGCGTCTTCGGCGTGCAGTTCCACCCCGAGTACGACCGGAAGACGGCCCGCGAACTCACGCTCCAGAAGGACCTCGACGACGAGCGCCGCGAACGGGTGCTCGCCGGGATCACCGAGGAGAACCATCGCCGCGCCGGCGAGGCGAAGCTGATCTTCGACAACTTCCTCGAGTTCGTCGAAGCGGTCGCGAACCGCGGGAACGTCGAGAACTCCTCGGACGTCGCGGCGGACTCGGAAGCGTCGAGCGTCGCGGCGGTCGCCTCCCCGGACGGATCGGTCGCCTCCCCGGACGGATCGGTCGCCTCCCCGGACGGATCGGTCGACGGACCCGACGAGACGGCGGAGCCGCCGGTCGCCGACGGGACCGGCGCGACCGAGTGCGAGTGACCGCTCGATCCCCGAACGACGACGCCCGCCGCTCCGACTCCGCGGCCTCGTTTCGCTCGACGATCACCGGATCGGTTCGCGAGTGGACCGTCTCGCCACCCTCGTTCGTCGCGACCGGTTCGAACGGACGCATCCGCGCTCGGCGTTCCGCGGCGCGTTCTCGACCACCGACGCCGCGACGGTGAGCGAGTCTCCGGGACGGGCGGGCGCGCGCCAGCGGAGGTCGTCGACGCCCGCCGCGGCGACCGCGACGACGTCCGGGAGCACCGCGTCGACGAACGGGCGCACCGCGTCGACGAACGGGCGCACCGCGTCGACGAACGGGCGCACCGCGTCGACGAACGGGCGCACGACCGCGCGGCGGTCCGCCAGCCGCTCGCGACCGCCCCGCCGAAACGGTCCTCGGCCGTCGCCTCGTCCACGTGGAACGCCTGCGGGTCGTAGCGCTCGGCGAACGCGCGGAGCACCGACGCCGTGATCGTCGCGGTGCCGGCGTCCCACGCGTCGCCGACGGCGAGGTCCTCGACAGAGCGGGTCATCGGGGCGTTCGACGGCCCGTCATTCGTAGAGGCGGTTGGCCACGACCAGCCGGTTGATCTCGTTCGTCCCGTCGTAGATCTGGGTCCCCTTCGCCTCGCGCATGTAGCGTTCGACGGGGTACTCCCGGGAGTAGCCGCGGGCGCCGTGGACCTGGACCGCGTCAGTGGCGATCTCCATCGCGGCGTCGGTCGCGAACGTCTTCGCCATCGCGGCCGCCTGCGTGATCCGCTCGCCGCGGTCGCGCCGGTCGGCCGCCGCGAGCGTCAGCAGCCGGGCCGCCTCCGTCTTCGCCGCCATGTCCGCGATCGAGAAGCCCACGCCCTGGAACTCCCGGATCGGGCGGCCGAACTGCTCGCGCTCGCCGGCGAAGTCGCGGCTCGCCTCGAAGGCGCCCTGGGCGATGCCCACGCCCTGGGCGGCGGTTCCCAGGCGGCCGACGTCCAGGCCTTCCATGATGTAGCGAAAGCCGCGACCCCGCTCGCCCACGAGGTTCTCCGCGGGAACCCGAAGACCGTCGAAGCGCAGTTCGCTCTCGATCGCCACGTCGCCCTCCATGCACGGGATGTTCCGAACGACCTCGAAGCCCTCGCGCTCGTGCGGGTTCGGAACCCCGACGAGGCTGATCCCGTCGTGGCGGGCGGCGCCGCCCCCGTCGCCGTCGTCGCGCTCGTTCCCCTCAGCTCCCTCGTTCCCGCCGTCGCGCTCGTTCCCCTCGGCTCCCTCGTTCCCGCCGTCGTCGCCGGTCGCGTCGTCACCGTCGCCGCCCGCGCCGGGCTCGCCCGTCCGCGCGACCACCAGCAGGAGGTCGGCCACCGCGCCGTGGGTGGTCCACCACTTGCGGCCGTCGATCACCCACTCGTCGCCTTCGCGGCGGGCGGTCGTCTCGAGCGACGCGGCGTCGCTGCCCGCCTCCGGTTCGGTGAGCGCGAACGCCGGGATCCACTCGCCCGCACAGACCGATCGGAGCCACGCCTCGCGCTGGCGATCGTCGCCGAACTCGTGGAGGGGATAGCCCACCAGCCCGCAGGCGATGTTGACGCCGCCGGCGAGCAGCTTCCACGATCGGGCCAGCTCCTCGACCGCGATCGCGAACGAGCGGAAGTCCGCGCCGGCGCCGCCGACCTCCGTCGGGTACGGGACGCCGATCAGGTCCTCGTCGCCGAGGCGCCGGAGGAGTTCCTCGGGAAAGCGGCCCTCGCGCTCGAACTCCTCGACGCGGGGCTCGACCTCCCGCACGCAGAACTCCCGGACGGCCGCCCGCCGGGCCTCGTGGCGCTCGCCGAGTTCGAACCGATCGATCATCGTCGCCCCGCCGACGACCCCCGGCCGCCCGCGTTCTCCGCCGGGGGCTCCTCCTCGAGCACGGCGAAGCCCTCCATCTCGATCAGCGCGTCTTCTTTGAAGAAGCCGCTCACCTCGAACAGCGCCATCGCGGGGTAGGTTTCGACGTGCTCGGCGAAGACCTCGCCGACCGCCGAGAGGTGGGCGCGGTAGGCCTCGCGGTCGGCCACGTAGACGTTCAGCTTGACGATGTCCGCGCTCGTACCGCCGGCCTCTTCGAGGACGGCCGCGAGGTTCGCCATCACTTGCTCGAACTGGCCGACGAGGTCCCCGGGCGCGACGATCTCGCCGTCCGGGCCCGTCGCGTCCTGCCCGGCCAAGTAGAGCGTCCGCCCGCCGTCGACGAGCAGGCCGTGGTTGAAGCCGCGCGGCTCCGCGAGCTCGGGCGGCGTGACGATTTCTTTCCGCATCGATTCGGCCAACTATGGGGCGGCTATTGAAGGTGGGCCACGGTTCGTCCTCCCCGCGAAGCCGACGCGCGTCGACTCGGCCGACCCTCGCCGCGACCCGGCGAAAGAGGCTTCACGCGGGCCGACGCACCGATGGCGCATGGACTCGCGCGCGAGCGTTCGACGCCGAGCGGGCCGAGACCGGACGTCGAGGGACCGCAACCGGAGGGATCGACCGTGACGGCGATCGACCCCGACCTCGCGGACGAGGTCGCCGTAGTCACGGGCGGCACGCGCGGCATCGGCCGGGCGATCGCCGAGGCGCTCGCGAGGGCGGGCGCGGACGTCGTCCCCGTCTCCCGCACCGAGGAAGACGTCGCCGAGGCGGCCGACGCCGTGGGCGAACTGGGCGCCGACACCCTCGCGTGTCCGACGGACGTCACCGACCGGGAGGCGGTCGAGACCCTCGTCGACCGCGTCGCGGACGAACTCGGCGGCGTCGACGTGCTGGTCAACAACGCCGGAATCAATCCCGGCCCGGCGCTGGGTCGGCCGGAGGCGGTCGACCCGGAAGCGTTCCGCCGGGTCACGGAGGTGAACCTCCAGGGCGCCTACGCCTGCACCCACGCGGCGGGCGAGCACCTGCTCGCCGGCGGCGGGTCGGTCGTCAACGTCGCCAGCACGGCCGGCGTGGTCGGGATCAAGCGCCAGCACGGCTACACCGCCTCGAAGCACGGCCTCGTCGGGTTCACGAAGAGCGCGGCGCTCGACTGGGCGCCCGACGTCCGGGTCAACGCCGTCGCGCCCGGCTACGTCGAGACGGCGCTCACGGAGCCGGTGCTGGCGGACGACGACCTGTACGAGCGCCTGGTCGATCGCACCCCCGCGGGCCGCTTCGCCGATCCCGAAGAGATCGCCAGCGCGGTGGTCTTCCTGGCGAGCGACATGGCGTCGTTCGTGACCGGTGAGTGTCTCGTCGTCGACGGCGGCTGGACGGTGCAGTGACGGGCGGGCGACGGGGAGGCGCCGCCCGGCGGTTCGGCGGACGCGGCTACCGTGACCGGTCGGGAACGACCGGCGACGATCGCCCGCGCGGGTCACCGGGAGCCGTGCATTGATGTGGATTCGGGATCAGTGCCCGCCATGGCATCCGAACTCGATCCCGAGACGAAGCGACGAGTGGAGGAGTTCGTCGGCGACTGGCTCGTCGACGCGAACGTGCCCGGCGCGAGCCTCGCGGTCGTCCGGGACGACGAGCTCGTCTACGCGAGCGGCTTCGGCTCCCGTGACCTGGAGACCAACGAGCCGGCGACGGCGGAGACGCTCTACGGCGTCGCCTCCGTGACCAAGTCCTTCGCGGCCACCGCGATCTGCCTGCTCGAAGAGCGCGGCGAGCTCTCGGTCGAGGATCCCGTCACCGACTACCTCGACGAGGTGGCCATCCGGGGCGAAGACGGGCCCTTCACGCTGCACGACCTGCTGAGCCACTCCTCGGGACTGCCGACGCTGCGTACCAGCTCCGTCCTGCTGTACCGGCTGACCGGCGTCGAGGAGCACGGCATCCCCCTGGGCGACCGCGAGGACTTCTACCGCCACCTCAACGGCGCCCAGGAGGAGATCGCCGGACCCCGGGGCGAGCGGTTCATGTACTCCAACGCGGGGTACAACCTGCTCGGCGACGTGGTCGAGGCGGTCTCCGGGACGCCCTTCGATCGGTTCGTCGAGGCGGAGATCCTGCGACCCCTCGGCATGGAGCGCGCGACGTTCGACCCCGACGCGCTCGAGGGCGAGGACGCGATGACGCCCTACGCGCTCGAGGACGGCGAGCCGGAGGCAGTACCGTTCCCCCACCGGCCGGTGAGTTACGCCGCGGGCGGGCTCATCGCCTCCGTCGAGGAGCTGACCCGGTACCTCCGCATGCAGGCCAACGGCGGCTCGCTGGACGGCGTCGACCTCGTCTCGGCCGACGCCCTGGCGCGCGCTCACACGGGGTACGTGGAGCGAGCCGACAGCGAGTACGGCTACGGCTGGGGCCGCTCCGAGTTCCTCGGACGCACCCTGATCGGCCACGGCGGCTCGCTCGGCGTCGCCTCGTCGTACGTCGGTTTCACCGAGGACGGCGAGTACGCGATCGCGATGGCCGCGAACGCGACGCCGGCGCCGACGCCGCCGACCGTCGCGAAGGGCGTCCTGGCGATCCTCGAGGGCGAAGAGCCGACGGAAACCGTCCCCTACTTCGCTCGCGACGAGCGCTTCGACGAGCTGACCGGCGAGTACGAGTCCTACCGCGGGATCACGGCGGCGACCGTCGAGCGCCGCGGGGCCGTCCTCGAACTGACCGTCGAGGGCGCCCTCGGCGACCAGACGCTCACCCTGCTGCCGACGGATCCCGAGGATCCCGGCTACGAGTTCGAGGTCCCCACGATGATGGGCGCCCGCCGGAGCGCCGAGTTCGAG
>SKPV01000039.1 GCA_007119345.1 Halovivax sp. | reverse complement strand
TCCTGCTGCTCGTGATCAACTTCTGCATCGTCTTCGGGCTCTTCTACAGCCAGCGCTTCGACGTCGAGACCTCCTTCCTCGGGACGATCTCGATGCTCCAGGTGAGCGAGTTCTCGCTCGTCCTCGGCGCGCTCGCCGTCGAGGCCGACTTCATCGAGGCGGACATCCTCGGCTTCCTGAGCCTGATGGCGCTGATCACGATGCCGACCTCGACGTACTACGTCCTCTACAACCGCCAGCTCTACCGGTACGTCCGGCCCTACCTCGAGCGCTTCGAGCGGGAGGATCCGATCGAAGCCGAACCGGTCGAGTACGCGGACCACGCGGTGATCGTCGGCTACAGCCGGCTCACCGGCGAGCTGGCGGACGTCCTCGAGGGACGCGTCGACGACGTCGTCTACGTCGAGGACCGGGCCGAGTACGTCGAGGAGCTGCAGGAATCGGATCACGGGTTCATCTTCGGCAACGCGCGCCACGGCGACGTCCGCCGGGAGGCGAACCTCGCCGGCGCCGACGTCGTCGTCAGCGTCGCCGAGCGGGTGGACGTGAGCGTCCGGCTCGTCGAGGACGCGCCCGACGCGCTCACGATCGTCGCGGCGACGACCGAGGAGGAAGCCGTCCTCCTCCACGGGCGCGGCGCCGACTACGTCGTCCTCGGACGCGGACTCGTCGGCGACGAGCTGGCCGATCTCCTCGAGACGCTCGACGATCGCGAGGCGTTCGAGCGTCGACTCGCGGAACTCAACGACCGGGCGCGGGCCGGTTCGCCGCGGTCGGACGAACCCGTCGCGACCGGAGGTGAGGCCGATGGATGAGATCCTCTTCACGCTGACGCTCATCTTCGGGCTCGCGGCGGTCTTCTTGCTCGTCGCCGCCCAGCGCGGGCTGCCGGCGATCCCGTTCTACCTGCTCGCGGGCGTCGTCGCCGGGCTAGCGATCGACGAGGCCCAGTTGCTCGACCTCGCCCAGTGGGGGATCGCCTTCCTCGTGCTCCTGTTCGGGATCCACGTCGACGTCGAGTCGTTCCGATCGACCGGCCGGATCAGCGTCGCGGTCGGCCTCTTGCAGGCGGGGCTCGTCGGCGGGCTGGCGGTCGGCCTGGGCCTGCTCTTCGGCCTCGACTCGGTGAACGCGGTGTACTTCGGCGTCGCCGCCGCCCTGAGTTCGTCGCTCGTCGCGACCAGCTATCTGGACGGCGAGCCGGGAATTCGGCCCACCTACGCGCGGATCGCCGAATCGATCCACTTCACCGAGGACCTCCTCGGCGTGCTCGTCGTCATCGCGCTCGGCGCGTTCGTCTACGCGGCCGCGCCCGCCGTCGAACAGTTCGCGGTCGCCGCCGGGCTGTTCGCCTTCGCGCTGGGGATCCGCTATCTCGTCTTCCACCGGCTGACCGCCCGCCTGCGCGGCGACGCCGAGGTGATGATGCTCGTCGCCGTCTCGTTCGCGATCGGCTTCATCGCGCTCGCCGAGGCGGCCGGCCTGTCGATCGTCGTCGGCGCCTTCGCCGCCGGCATCGCCATCGCCGACGACTACCCGCACTCGCTCGAGCTGGTCGACACCGTCGACGACCTGGAGGACTTCTTCTCGCCGATCTTCTTCGTCACGGTCGGCGCGCTGCTCGCGATCCCGACCGTCGAGTCGATCGGCTACACGCTCGTGCTGCTGGCGGCCGTCCTCGTCCTCAATCCGTTGCTGGTGGCGCTCGTCCTCCTCAGGGGCGGCTTCGACGGCCGGACGGCGATCCGCACCGGCCTCACGCTGGACCAGGTGAGCACGTTCAGCCTCTTCATCGCGATCGAGGCGGTGGGGGCGGGCCGGATCGCCCGGCCGGTCTTCGACGCGATCGTCCTCGCGGCCGCCCTCTCGATGATCGTCGCGACGTACACGGGGAGACACGCCGACGAGATCAACGGGTGGCTCCGCGAACGCGGGGTCGTTCGGGCGCTCGGCGAACCGCTGGGCGACCGGACGCACGTGACCGAGGGACTGACGGATCACGTGATCGTCGTCGACTTCGAACACGGCGGTCGGCAGGTTCTCGAGGCCTGTTCGTTCCTCGACCGGCCGGTGCTCGTGATCGAGGACGATCCCGTCCTGTTGGAGGCGATCCGCGACGAGTGCGACAACTACGTCTACGGCGACGTGCTGAACGATCGAGTCTGGGAGCGGGCGGCGGTCGACGACGCCGCGCTGGTCGTCTCGCTGACGCCCGAACGCGACCGGGCCGAGGCGGTCGTCGAACTCCAGTCGGACGTCCCACGGCTCGTCCGCGTCGACGGGACCGACGCCGCGGCGGCGTTCCTCGACCGGGGCGCGACCGGCGTCATTTATCCCGACGCGATCGCCGCCGAGCGCGTCGGCGACGACCTCGAGGCGCTGTTGGCCGACGAAATTTCGCGCGAGGAGTTCGCCGAACGCGGTCGCGCGCACTTCGAGGCCTAGATGACGCCACTGGAGGGTGGAACGTGGGCGACGCTACGGGAGGGTGATACCCGGGCGCTGCTCCGAGAGGGAGGCACTCGGGCGACGCAACGGGAGGGTGGAACGTGGGCACCGCTACGGGAGGGCCATACCTGTGCGACGCGACGAGCCGGCGGGACCCGACCGACGCTACGAGCCGGCGAGACCCGACCGACGCCACGAGAGGGCGGGACCTGACCGACGCTACGAGAGGGCGGCATCCGGTCGAACGACGAGGACGTCCGCGGGCGCCTCGTTGACGACGTACTTCGCGACCGTCCCGAGCAGTTTGTCCGAGACGTCGTCCGCCCCCGTCGATCCGACGACGATCAGGTCGACCCCGCGCTCGTCGGCGTAGTCTTCGATCGTCGTTCGCGGAACGCCGACCTCGACCGCCCGTTCCGTCGCCACGCCGTTCGCTTCCGCCCGCTCCGTGATCGACTCGACGACGTCACGTGCGTCGTCCACCTCCTCCGCGAGTTTCTCTTTCAACCCCTTCGCCTCGGGATCGTCGCGCGTCCGCTCCGCGACGGAGAGGACGTTCAACGTCGCATCGTAGCGTCTGGCCGCGTCGATGGCGCGCTCTGCAGCCATGTTGGCCGTGTCGCTCCCGTCCGTCGGGAGGAGGATCTCCTCGTACTCCATCGGGGCGTCTACGCTATTCGTCGGGAGTCGTTTGACTCTGCTGCCGGAACGTGACGAGTCCGGCCGTCGAGATTCCGGGCGTCCCGAACTCCGCGACCCGCCGCTCAGTCGGCCAACCGCTCGGCGACCGCCTAGCCTCGGCTCCTCGGTTTCGAGGTAATTGACGCCCACGAGCGGGGCCAGGCCGAGGAGCCCGAGACGGATCACGAGAACTCGAGGGTCGAGCAGCGGCGTCAGCTCGACGAGGTAGCGGCCGAAGCCGATCACGTAGAACGCGCTGGTGCACACCAGTCTCGTCCACATCCCCCAGCCGACGATGCTGTCGACGAACTCCCCAGCGCGAGATCGACGTAGTGGTCGCTGTCGCCGGCGATCGGCACCTCCG
>SKPV01000043.1 GCA_007119345.1 Halovivax sp. | reverse complement strand
GGAACGCGCAGGACGGTGTCGTAGAGGTTGTACTGGTGGTCCATCAGCCCGTGGTCGCCGAGGTTCTCGCCGTGATCGCCGGCGATGATCAGCAGCGTCTCTTCGAGGGCGCCCGACGCCTCGAGCGTCTCGTACAGCCTCCCGATCCGCCGGTCGAGGTACGCGAGCTCTCCCTTGTACAGGGCCTCGAGGGCGGCGAAGTCCCGTTCGGTCATCTCGGCGTTGCCGGTGATGAACCGGTGGGCGTTCTGGTTCACGCCGGCGGCGTCCGACGGAGCGACTCCGGACGGCAGAAATCGACGCCAGTCCCGTCCGGGGGGCTCGTAGGGGAGGTGCGGTTCGAGGTAATTGACGAACGCGAAGAAGGGCTCGTCCCGCCGGTGGGCATCGGAGAGCCACCGACGGAGGCGCAGGTTGGTCAGAAAGGCCCCGTCGTCGTACCGCTTCCGGACGAACTTCGCGTACGCCGCGTTCACCAGCGTCTCGCATGCGCTCGCGACCCCCCGCTCGCGAAATACCGCGCGCAGGCGACCGCTCGTCGAATCGCTCTCCGCACGGATCGTCAGCAGGTCCGCACCGCCCTCGAGTAACTCCCAGCCGGCGACGAACTCGTCGAAGCCGCGGTCGTAGCCGAACTCGGGGCTGAGCCACGTGTTATTCGAGAAGCAGGCCGTCCGGTAGCCCGCGTCGCCGAGCGCCTCCGCGAGCGTCGGCACGTCGGGATCGAACCGCTTCGTCCCGGCGTGGGTGTCGTGATCCGTCGTGTACTGGCCGGTGAACATCGACGCGTGCGACGGGACCGTCCACGGCCCGTTCGCGAACGCGTTCGCGAAGGTCGTCCCCTCGCTCGCGATTCGCGCGAGGTTCGGCATGACTTCGGGATCGTAGGCGTACTCGGCGCGCGCGGTGTCCATCACGACGAACAGTACGTTGGGGCGCCTCACGCATCCACCTCCCCGCCGACCCGGCGGAGGAACCGCTCGTAGTTTCGGACGTACGCGTCGACCGAGAACTCCGAGACGACCCGCTCCCTGGCGTTCGTACCCAACCGCTCGCGCACCGCGGGATCGTCCAGCAGACGTTCGATCGCCCGCCGGAGCGCCTCCACATCGCGCGGCGATACGAGCAGCCCCGTCTCGCCGTCGACCACGACCTCGTCCGTCGCGCCGACGTCGGTCGCGACGATCGCCCGCTCCATCGCCGCCGCCTCCCGCACGGCGCCCGGGATCCCCTCGTTGAGCGACGGGAGGACGAAGACGTCGAGGCTCGCCAGGTACTCCGGCATCTCCTCGACCCACCCGACGAAGGCGACGCGGTCGTCGATCCCGCGGGTTTCGATCCGCTCGCGGAGCGACTCCTCGTACGCGCGGTCGGCGTCGGAGACCGGCGCGCCGGCGATGAGGAATTCGACGTCGTCGCGTCCGTCCAGGACGTCGGCCGCGGCGTCGACGAAGTGCTCGAGGCCCTTCCGGGGCGTGATCAGCGCCGCCGTGCCGACGCGGAGCGGCGGTCCGTCGCCACCGTTCGGGGCGAGGTCGTCCTCGTTCGCCGCTGGCCGTCGGACGTCCCCGACCGCTTCCAGCGAGAACCGGTCGACGTCGATTCCCTTGTGGAACGCCGTGATCTTCGGCTCGAACCGCTCGTACTGCCGGGCCGTGAAGAGGCGTCGGGCTTGCCGACGGGCCTCGATGAACACGTGATCGGCGACCCGGAGCGCGGCCTCGTTGAGCCGGGTCCAGCGGCCGGTCGATTCGTACCCGAGCCCGACGTTCCAGACGAGTGGCGCGTCCGAGACCAGCGAGTACGGGGCGAGCGTGAGCACCGAACGGATGCTGTCGCACCAGATGACGTCCGCTCCCGACAGGTGGCGCCGGGCCTCCAGGTTGAACTGCAACAGCCGGGCGGCCGCCCGCGCCTCGTCCGCGAGCGAGCGCTCGAGCAGCTCCCCGTCGTACGTGTCGAGCACCCCGCGATACGGGACGATCCGAACGTCGACGCCCGCGTCGGCCGCCCGCCGGACGAGCTCGTCCGCCCGCTGGGCGAGGAGGATCGGTTCGATTTCTCCGTCGTCCATCCGGCCCAGCAGTCGCCAGAGCATCCGGGCGCCGCCGCCGAAGGAGTCCGACGCTCGATAGCAGAAGACGACCGTGAGACGGTTCCTGGCCTCGGGAGACTCGCGAACGTGCCCCCCGGAGGCGAGGCGGGTCATCGCTGCCCCGGCGGTCGAGCGGCCGTCCGCGGCCAGTCGGCCGACTCGCAGAGCCGTTCGAGCGTCTCCGTCGTCCCCTCGACCGTCGATCGCCAGCTGAACGCGGACTCGACGAGTCGCCGGCCGCGCTCGCCGAGGCGCCGCCGCCGGTTCGGATCAGACAGCAGTTCGGTCAGGTCCTCGGCCATCCCGTCGACGTGGCCGACCGGTCGCATCCTCCCGACGTCGGCGATCGACGGCGAGAAGTGCTCGAGGTCCGTCGCGACGAACGGTCGCCCGGCGGCCATGGCCTCGAGGATGACCCGCGGCGAGCCGCCCTCCGCCTCGCTCGGGTGGACGATCGCGTCGCAAGCCCGGTAGAGCGCCGGCATCTCGTCGTAGGGGACCGATCCCAGGAAGGTGACGGCATCCTCCAGTCCCCGCCGGGCCACCGTCCGCTCCAGGCGCTCTCGCAGCGGGCCGTCGCCCGCGAGGTAGAGGCCCGCGGTCGGGTGGCGGTCCCGGACGCGGTCGATGACCTCGATCGCGTCCGCCGGCCGCTTCCCGTCTTTGAGCCGAAGCACGGCGAGCACGGTTGGTCCCTCGCCGCCGAGCGCGTCGCTCTCCCGCCCGTCGGGCGTGAATCGCGTCTCGTCGATTCCGTTCGCGACCACGTCTATCGGCGCGGTCACGCCGATGCGCTCCGTCCGCTCCCGGCCGCCCTCCGTGTAGCAGAACACGACGTCCGCCTGGTTGAACGTCCAGCGACCCAGCGTCTTCAGGTAGACCGAGAAGACACGCTTCGAGACGCTCTGTGAGTACATCCCGTGGTTGGTGATCGCGAGTGGGAGGTCCCGGTACCGGGCGATGGCGGCCGCGAGGTTGGTCGCGAAGTAGATGTGCGAGTGCGCGTGCACGACGTCGAAGCCGTCGGTCTTCAGCAGGCGTCGCGCCAACCCCGGCGCGATCTGGTTGCCGATGAGGTTCGCCCGCGGGTCGAACCGAACGAGTCTGTAGCCGTCGCGCGTCTCGGTCTTCGGGGGCGATGGGTCCTGCCGGACGGTCAGGACGGTCACGTCGTGGCCCATCGCCGCCTGGTCGCGGCTCATCGCGTGGACGTGGTAGGGAAGGCCGCCCTCGACGTCCGGGTAGACCTTCTGGGCCACTCTGAGTACGTGCATCTACGTCCGCCACCCGCGGATGTGGCCGATCGTCAACTCGAGGACGTCTTCGAACACGATGCGGAACTGGGCGACGACGATCGTGGTGTCGAGCCACAAGGTGCGGTTCTCGACGTACTCGAGGTCGAGCTCGAGCTTTCGTCGCCCTTCGGTGCTGGTCACGTCGTTGATCTGGGCGAGACCGGTCAGTCCGGGCTTGACGTGCCATCGCGTGCGCCATCCGTCGACTTCCTCCTCGAGCACCCGCTCCTCCTCGACCCAGGCTGCACGCGGCCCGACGACGCTCATGTCGCCGACGAGCACCGACCACAGCTGCGGAATCTCGTCCAGGTGCGTTCGCCTGAGGAACCGGCCCGTTCGGGTAATACGCTGTCGTTCCGATCCCGGTCTCGGATCCTCGGATTGGGGAGTCATCGTTCGGAACTTTGGAATGCGAAAGCGTCGCCCGAACTCGCCCGTGCGAGGTTGCGTGTACAGTACCGGACCGGACGATTCGAGTTTGATCGCTGCCGCGATGATCGCCGCCAACGGCACGGCCGCTACGCCGCCGACGAGGGCGAACCCGAGGTCGAACGCTCGCTTGCTCGCGCGAGCATACCACGGCCACGGATCGACGACCGTCTCGACCGCCGGGCTCGCTGGGCCGTCCGCGACGAGTACGTCTTCGACGTGTGACTCGTGTACGAACGCGTCTAAATCGTACTCGGCGGCCACCGTGAGAACGCCGAAGAACTCGCCGCGATCGCTGCGCCGGAACGCGAGTGCGACGGCGTCGACGTCGTGGTCCCGACAGATCGACCGTAATCTGGAGAGTCCGCCGAGGCGTTTGGGTCCGCGGAACGACCCTTCCCTCGTGGCGATCACGTCCGCGTGGTCGCCGAACCCGTCCGAGACCACGCGCTTTCGGGACGCCCTGTTCTCGTCCGGGGGCCGTTCGGTCGGTCCTCTCAAAAGTCCGGGGCGCGGGGACGCGAAACCGACGGGCTCGACGGGGAGGCCGTCCGCGAGCTCTGCCGCCTTCCCCGGATCGTCGCCGACGAGCAGCACGCGCTCGGGCTCGTCACCTCGGCGGAGGACCAAGAACCAGGCCGGGAGGGTCAGCCCGAGCGTCGCGGCGGTCGCGAGGACTTCGGCCGGCGGCAGGAGCGGCGGTGCGAGGAGGGATCCGCCCACGATCAGGATCAGCGTGGCGACGCCGAGTCGCCTGATCGTCTCCTCGACCACGTCCATCGGCCGGCGGGGGCGTGGACGGCTGAGCGGCGCGAGCGCGATTCCGACCGTCGCTGCGGTCGTGAGCGAGGCGACCGTCATCGACTCGACGGTCGGAGACCACCCGTGAGCGGTTCGCCCGAGGGCGATGCTGACGCTCACGGTCGCGGCGACCGTCAGGAGGAGAACGCCAGCTGTACTCGCGGCTCGGTATCTCCTCCCTTTGAGCATGGTCCCCTCCAAGGCGTGTTCACGGGATAACGGTGCCAAGTCGTTTCAGTCGGATAGTCGAATTAATGCGGTTGCACCGTCGTTCGGAGCGGTGGTCGTCACGGGGCGCTCGTTAGCGCGCCCCGCGAGTCCAGCCGTCGACATCGAGCTCGAGCCGTCGTCGAGCCCGCCGGTTCCGGTCGAGTCGTCGTCGAGCAGGTGGGTTCCGGTCGAGCCGTCGTCGAGCACGCCGGTTCGGGTCGAGCCGTCGTCGAGCCCGCCGGTTCCGGTCGATCTGTTCGCTGTCCGAGCGTCCAGAGTTTGGACCGGACGCCGTCCACAGTATCGGCCGTCGATCGGATGCATTCGATCCGACGACGATCGCTCCGCGCTCGGTCAATGCCTCGATGCGGCCGAACGCCCGGGGACCGTAGCGAGGGTCGCACGGCGGACTTCGTTGAACGACGAAATTACTTGTGAAACTGATAATTACTCCGAGCATTCGGATGGAATCGTCTCCTCGAAGCGTCACGATCCGATCGACCCCTACCACCGATCGTACGGGTTGGTGAACATACTTCCGAACATGAAAAAGCATTAACCCGGTAATCGTAAAAGAAATTCGCCATGTCGCCTTTGTGGACGTACCCGAGATGCGCCCTCGGGCCAGCACGGTCGTCCTCGTTGGATGGGTCGGCGCTATCGGCAACGACGCGGCGTCCGGTGGGCCTGGCGAGCGACCGGTGGTCGTCGCCGCCGTCGCGACGGCGGGAGCGATGGGCGTCGGGCTCGCCCAGTCGTATCCGTTGCACCCCCAGCAGCCGACTGGAACGGCGATCGCGGCGATCGGGCGGGTCGCTCTCGGCTACCTGGGACTTGCGGCGATCGCGCTGGCGCGGATTCCGACCGGACTCGACACCGTGACGATCGTCCTGATGGGGGTGCTCGTCGCCGTCGGTCGTCGGTCTGGCTCGTTCGAGTCCAGCAGGAGGCGAAACCGGACCGCTCAGTTACCGTCGGAACTGACTCGGACTGGATCGCCACGGTGGTGCGGACGCTCCCGACGGAACCGCTCGGTAAACTGATCGCCCGACCAACTCCCCTCACTACTCATGCACGTTTGCTATTTGATAAACAATCTCAGGGGAGATGGAGCCCAGCGTCTTGTTTTAGATATCATTGACAACTCGGACGAGGGCATTCGGTTTACGACCTGTGCGTTCGAGAAGTATAATCCCCTGGAACAGGAATTTCGAGAGGCGGGATCGAACGTCGTCACCTTCGATGCGGCGTCAAAATTCGACGTCAGAGCGATACAACGGGTGTTCGAGTATTTCCGGGGCGCGGACTTCGACGTTCTCCACGCCCACTTACCGTACTCCCAGGTGCTCGCGAGGGTGGTGGGCGCGACCGGCGGAGCGAGATCCGTCGTCAGTACCCAACATAACGTACCAGCGAACTATCACCCGGTCGAGCGAGCGCTCGAGCGACTCACACGGCCACTCGATACGACGACTATCGCGGTCTCTGACGGCGTTCGTCAGCGGTTTCTCGCTCAGTCCCGGCCGTGGGAGACCGAGCTGACGGACTGGCGTACGATCTACAACGGGATCGATGTGGCACAATTCAACCGAGGGGTCCGAGAGATCGATGAGCAGAGCGCCAGGGATCGCTGGGGTGTTAGCGAAGACGACCTCGTGTACGTGAACATCTCCAGGTACGTTCCCGCCAAGGCACAAACCGACGCGATCAGAGCGATGTCGGGAGTCGTTCGCTCCATCCCCGATGCGCGGATGGTGATCGCCGGCGGCGGCCAGCTCGAACGGTTGCTCCAGCGTGCGGTCGCGAATCTCGATCTCGAGGATCACGTTACCCTCGCGGGACGCGTTTCGGATCGGTCGATCTACGAACTGTACTCCATCGCCGACGTTTTCGTTTTCCCGTCGATTCACGAGGGGTTCGGGATCGTCCTTCTCGAGGCGATGGCCAGCGAATTACCGGTCGTCGCCACGGACATTCCGGGCGTCAGGGACGTCGTGTCGAACGATACCGGCGTTCTCGTGCCGTCCGAGACGCCCGACGAACTCGCGAAAGCGATGATCCGTATGCGCTCTCCGAACCGGCGGCGAACGTTCGGGAAAAACGGGTACCGGCGCGCGCTGGATGCGTTCGATATCGATCGGGTCGTGGACGAGCACGTGCGGATGTATCGTACAGTATCGGGCGGTGACTAGTTCAGCACCGCCTCGGCCGGTAGGAGGCCGTGGCCGCCGGGAGACCGATTCAGCCGCGTATTCGCCCGACCACCCGACCGACACGACTCCGTCGGAGGGCGGATCGCAGGGAATCGGCCTCCGGCGGTCGACCGTGGTCATTCCGTCCGAGCTGGAGCAACAGGCCGACGTACAACCCGAGCAACACCGGCGTCACGCTCACTCCGCCGAGCGTCAGCGACTCGAACCACATCGAAATAAGCATCGCGGCTGCCGTCCCCACGACGTAGCCGGTCCAGGGCGTCCACCGCGCGCGCAGGCCCTTGGCGAGCGCGTACAAAAGCGAAAAGACGTACAAGCTGCCCGGGATCACTCCGACCGCGAGCGGCACGTGCAGGAAGGAGTTGTGGGGGTCGTAGGCGAGGATACCGTCTTCCCCGAACCCGATTCCCAACATGGGGTTTTCGGAGAGTCGTTCGAGTTTCTCGACATCCCTATAGACTCGCCCTAAAAACGTCGTCCGCATCACTTCCCCGACGTGTCCGATTCTGATCCCGACGTAGGCCGCGAGAACGGACGCGCCGATCGCGCCGATCGAGAGCCGTCGATCGATCGCGGAGAGGAGGATCGGGAACCCGACGATGAATCCGACGAACCCGGCGTCACCTTCCGCCAGCACGAAGCCGAGAAGACAGATCGCCAGCGCGCCGAGCCAGAGCGGGCCGCGTCGGGTCAGGTACGTATACGCCGCCGTCAACGTCCCGACCATCATGACGATGCCGAATGGGTTCGGATTATTGTAAATCGACACCGTCCGATACTCCCCGTATCCCATGACGTCCATGCCGACCCAGCGGGGAAGCTCCGCATCGGTCGTGTGCTCCAGCCACACGAGCGAAACCCCGAACAGCACCAGCAGGGTGGCGACGGTCGTCAGCGCCATCGCGAACGTTTGTGGACGCCCGACGACGAACTGCGGGAGGACGATCACCGTCGCAACGACGGCAACCGGCGTGCTGAGGATGTAGAACAGCAGTTCCTGGTGTGGTGCGTGATGATAGTGGACGAGAAGCCCGACCCAGTAGCCGCCGAACAGCGCGAGGAAGATTCCGTCCGTCGTCAGTCTGACGTTCGTAAATATCACGCCGTAGACGGCGACGAGTCCCAGCGCTCCCCCGGCCAGCAGGTATCCCGGTTCTGCCGGAAACAGCCACGTGGTCGGCGCGCCGGCGATCACGATGATGAGGACCGCGATCAGCGGATACGCCGTCGGAACTGCCGGCTCGAGGTCCGCTGGATCGTTCTCGTCGACGGTGCCTGATCGTTCACTCATCGTGTCGGGCGACGCTCCGAATGACCGTGATGCAATTCCGGCATCCGCTGCCGACCGTCGGTAACTTCGCGTACTACCATCCGCGTTCCGGTCACTAGGATACCCACGCTACAACCCCCTCCGACAAAAGGGGAGTTGCTGCGGTGGAGCTCCTCTGTCGGTACGTGCTCCGGGGTAGCCGGCTCGCGCGCCGATTCGGTGATCTATTCCTCCGAGTGACCGCCCACTAATCGGACGGTTCGACGGGCTCTCGGTGGAACGACGCGCCCGGTCGATGTTTTTCCCTCCGGTAGCGAAACTCCGAGCGATAATGGCGCTGTTCCGGGCGGTAATGGATCGTCCATCGAAAGTAATCGACCGTATAATAGCACGACCCGTGAAGGCGCCCGCTTACTCGCTCCGACTCCCGACGACGCGGTGTGACCGACAACACGGGATTACCGCGCCGCGAACTGCTCACGACCGCGACCCTCGCCGCGATACCCTTCGTTACCGGTTTCGGAACCGACGGGTCGTCCGGGACCGTCGCCGCCGCGTCGGCGGCCGCCGGGGTCGGCGCGACGGGCTACGGCGAGGGCGGCTACGGTGGCACCCGGTAACAGCGCGTTACCGATGGCCGAGCCGAGGAAATTCATTCGACGGACCGGCCGACGATGAGCGACGACGCGGATCGGGTGCGAGTCGACGGACCGCCGCAGACTCGTCTCACCGCGTCCCCTCGTCACCCCACCACCCGCTGGTGCACCCTCCTCGCGGTCGCGGCGGTGATCGTCGCGGGCTCCGTCGCGACCTCGGTCCCGACCCCTCCCGGTCCGCGGCCGTCGTGGCTCTCGGTCGCTGACCTCCGACACGTACTCGCGTACGCGACGCTGGCGGCCGCGCTCGCGTTCGCCCTTCCTCGACGGTCCCTCACCCGCTGGCGGTTCGCTCTCCTCGTCCTCGTCGCGGTCGTCATCTTCGGCGCCGTGATGGAGCTGGTTCAAGCGACGCTTCCGCATCGAACCGCGAGCGTCCGCGACGTGGGCGTGAACGCGATCGGCGCGGCGGTCGCCCTCGTCGGGTACCTGCTCGCGAATCGAGTGCGGACCCTCCTGCCGCTTCGTTTCCTTCCGAACCGGTAAGGACCATTATCTCTCGTCGATGGATTCCTTATCGCCGAAACTGGTTTCGGACCAGGTGTCGGATGCGTTCACCGGTTACCGCAACCGGTCGTAATCGGGGTTCGAGGGCGTACCACGTACAACTGATGACGGCGGCCGTTCCGTTGACGAGGACGTCCGTACTGCTCGCCTCCCGGTCGACCGTCAGCGCTTGTCCGAGTTCTATCGCGAGTCCGTAACCGGTCACCGTTATCACCACGAACGCCACCTTTTTTCTACGAGAGGTGGCTCGATCCGTGATTGCGTACGCGACGGAAAGTCCGAGCAGCAGGTACGCCAGAAAATGACGCCACGCGGCGAGGGTGATGAGGTTCGGCGAGCCCTCGGTTTCTGGCGTCGGCCCTGCGGGCGCTACGTCGGGCTCAGCCGGTATGGAGTAGTAGAGGATAACCGCCGCGATGGCGGCGACAGCCGCCCACCGCAACCACTCCGGGAAGAGCGGCAGCGGTATCCGCCGATCGTCGGTCGACACGCCTTTCATCACGCTCCGAGTCAGCCTCGCGTACACCCGGCACACGTTTGTACCGATCGGTGGATTTCTGGCCACCGCTGGACCACCTTAGGCGGTGCTCGCGGTGACGATGGCTGTTTTTTGGACTGCGGTCGCGCGCCGAGCACGGTGAACGGCGCTCTCGGGATCGTAGTTGAGGAGCGCCCGTGAGGTTGTTCCGCCTTCTGACTTGGATCCTCCACGGCCAAGCATAGGCGTTCTAGCGGCAAAGAGCGTGTATGTGAACTCGTCGGACTCTACCGAGCTAGAAATCTACTAGGTTGCGACCGACGCCCACAGAGCTTGTACCTTCACCCTGCCCAAGATCCACCACCCCATCGCCCCACCCACGCACCCGACGAACGCCAGCAGCCCATCGGCACTCGCGCCCGTCACGATCAACGCCGCCGCGCCCAGCGCTGCTGCACCCGCGAACGCCCGCCGCGGGTCACCCGCGAGAACCCACGCGGCGATCGCGAGGTAGCCTAGTCCGAACGCGATCGACGCTAGTACGTCTACTAGAAAGTGCACGCCCAGCGCGAGTCGCGAGAGCCCCACTAGTCCGACGATTCCGCTCGCCCCCAGCAGCCGCATCCGTTTCGTCCTCCGTTCGCTCCACAGTGCCAGCGACCCCCACAGTACCGTCGCCGCCATCGTGTGCCCGCTCGGAAAGCCCTCTCCCTCCCGTGCGACGGCCTGCAGTTCATCGGGTGGCCGACTCGCCCCGATGGCGGTCTTCAGAACGAGCGTCAGGGCGAGCCCGCCGAGGACGACCGCCAGCAGGAACGCGGTCCGCTCGGACAGGGGCCCGTCGGCGCCCCGCCGCAGCGACCGGTAGGCGTCGACCAGCGCCAGTCCCGCCAGCACGGCGACTACGAGCACCAGGTCGCCGAGCATCGCGACGGCCTCGAACAGCGGGACTGCAGACTCTGGGAGGAGGCTGCGGATCGCTTCGGTGACGCCGAGGTCGCGGTTCATGTGATGCGGTGGAGCACTCCGTGGACGCGCTCGCTACGGATCCGTACGTCCTCGATCGCCACGATTCTTCGGGACCGACCGCCCGCTCGCATCACCGCTCGGCCTCGGGAGCGATCGCCCCCTCCGTCGCCGCGTACGGCGCACAGACCATCCGGATCCCCTCTTCGAAGGAGATCTCGGGCTCCCAGCCAGTCGCGTCGCGCAGTCGCGACGCGTCTGCGCAGGTGTCGTGGACGTAGACGCTCTCGGGAATCGGATTCGAGATGTACACCGGGTTCACCTCGGTCCCCAGTTCCTCGTTGATCAGCTCGACCACGCGCTCGAACGAGTAGCGCTCGCCCGTCCCCGCGTTGTAGACGCCGTCCAGTTCTCGCCCCGCAGCGAGCTCGAACGCCCGAACCACGTCCGAGACGTGCGTAAAGTCCCGCGTCTGACTCCCGTCGCCGTAGAGTTCCGGCGGCCGCCCCGTCGCCACGTCGTGGGCGAACTGCGCGATGACGTTCGCGTACTCGTCCTTGTGTCCCTCGGCGCCGTCGTAACCCTGGTAGACGGAGAACAGTCGCAGTCCACACGCGTTCACGTCGTAGTGGTTCGAGAAGTACTCGGCGTAGCGCTCCCGGGCCAACTTGGAAGCTTCGTAGCCCGTGTTCACCGACACCGGCTCGTCCTCCGCTGACGGCTCCGTCCGCGTCCCGTAGATCGACGACGTCGAGGCGTACACCACGGTCTCGCAGCCGTCGGCCATCGCCTGCTCGACGGTGTTGACGAACCCCTCGACGTTCACCCGCGCGCCCCGGCAGGGCTCCTCCTCGTGCATCGCGTACGATGACAGCGCCGCGAGGTGGAAGACGACGTCGACGTCCGTCGGGAGATCGTCCGCGAGCACGCTCTCGCGGACGAACGTCACCTCGTCGTCGAGGTTCTCGGGAGTACCGAGATAGCAGTCGTCCACGGCGATCACGTCGTTGCGCCCTGCCAGTTCGTTCGCGAGGCTCGACCCGATGAACCCCGCCCCGCCGGTAACGAGGATTCGCTGGCCCTTCATAGCAGGGCAACCCATACCGGCGGGGAATGTAAACCTGGGTTACATATTTCGTGATGGTCAGGCGCAACGAGGGGTTTGCCGCGTGAAACGGAAGATCTGGCGACACGGAACGAACGAGATCGATGGGCAGGGTGTGCGGTCTCTCGTTCTGTCGGCCAGACGGCCGGGAGCGCGGTTCGCCCGGCGGTGGCGAGCCGCGCGACCTGGGGGAGGGCAGGCCCGCGGTCCTGCCGAACTTCCAAAGGGCGAGCGCGCTCGGTCCGGTGAGACGACGCAAGCACCACAGCGAGCGAAGCGAGCGAGGAGCTCAGCGAGTCGCAACCGGTCGAGCAACGAAAGAGCAAGCTCTTTCGAGCATCGCGGAACCTTCGGTTCCGCTCAACGAGCGAGGGCTTTGGTGGCGGGAGTACTCTCACCGGTGCTGCTAGACGCGGCACCGACGACCGTCCCACTACGTGAAGCGTTTAGAACGAAACCGCGTCCGGCCTAGATATCCGGCGTCTCGTCGATCGGCGGCACGCCCGCGATCGTCACCGTCTCCCCGACAATATACGAGGACGCCGGACTCGCGAGGAACTGCGCCAGATCCGCCACCTCTTCGCTCGTCCCGATCT
>SKPV01000160.1 GCA_007119345.1 Halovivax sp. | reverse complement strand
GGAGCCGGCGGACGGAGCGACCGAGCGGCAGACTGACGGAGCGACCGAGCGGCAGACTGACGGAGCGACCGAGCGGCAGACTGACGGAGCGACCGACGTGTCGGCCGGAGCGGCGGAGACCGACGGCGGCGTCGCGGCCTACACCGTCCGCCTGGAGCTGGTCGACGAGCCCGGCGAGTTGCTGTCCGCGCTGGAACCGATCTCGGCCGCCGGCGGCAACCTCCTCTCGATCCACCACGAGCGGGGCAACATCACGCCGCGCGGGCACATCCCGGTGGAGGTCGACCTGGAGTGTCCGCCGGCGCGGTTCGACGAGATCGTCGACGGGCTGACGAGCGAGGGGATCAACGTCATCGAGGCCGGCAGCGACCGCTACGGCGAGCAGGTGAGCGTCGTCCTCGTGGGCCACCTCGTGGAGACGGACCTCTCCGATACGCTGTCGCGCATCGAGTCCTCCGCCCACGCGTCCGTCGTGGACCTCTCGCTCGCCGCGCCGGACGGGACCGACGCGGTCTCGAGCACCCGCCTGCGCCTCGCCGTCGACGGCGGCCGGATCGAGTCGGCGCTCGGCGTCGTCAGGGAGGTCGCCGACGAGAAGGACCTCTGCGTCGTCGAACCCCTTCCGGGTGGTGAGGGCTGATGGGGACGGGCCACCGGCTCGCGATCCTCGGCGCCGGCGCGGTCGGACGGTCGGTCGCGGAGCTCGCCGGCGAGTTCGGCCACGAGGTCGTCGCGGTCGCGGATTCGAGCGGCGCCGCGGTCGACGCCGACGGGATCGACGTGCCGGGCGCGCTGGAACGCAAGGCCGGCGGCGAGCCCGTCGGCACGGCGGAGCCGGCCGCCGTCTTCGAGGCCGATTACGACGTTCTGGTGGAGGCGACGCCCACCACGCTCGGCGATGCCCAGCCCGGGTTCGATCACGCCAGGCGCGCCCTGGAAGCCGACCGCCACGTCGTGCTCGCCAACAAGGGTCCCGTCGCGGAGCGCTACGAAGAGCTCCGCGCGGTCGAGGGCGAGAGCGCGGGTGCGCTCCGGTTCGAGGCGACCGTCGGGGGTGCCATCCCGGTGCTCTCGACGATCGAGGACGTGACGCCGGCGGCGGTCTCGGCCGTCCGCGGCGTCCTCAACGGCACCGCGAACTTCATTCTCACGCGAATGGCCGCGGAGGGGCTCGGCTACGAGCACGTCCTCGCCGAGGCCCAGGACCTCGGCGTCGCGGAGGCCGATCCGACTTTCGACGTCGACGGCACCGACGCCGCCCTCAAGGGGGTCATCCTGGCGAACGTGCTCGCCGACGGCGGCTTTTCGCTCGACGACGCCGAGGTGACGGGGATCCGGGACGTGGCGCCGAGCGCGCTCGAACTGGCCGCCGAGGACGGCCGAACGATCCGGCTCGTCGCGGAAGCGACCCGCGAGGGCGTCCGCGTCGGGCCGCGACTCGTCCCCCGGAACGGCGCGCTCGCCGTCTCCGGGACGCGGAACATCGTCCAGATCGAGACTCGCCACGCCGGCAGCCTCCACAACAGCGGCCGGGGCGCCGGCGGCCCGGAGACGGCGACCGCGGTGCTGGCGGACGTCGGCCGACTGCCGGCCCCGTCCCGGAACTAGGCGTCCCGGTCTCGGCGCCGGATCGGAAATCGTCGCTCGTCGACGGTCAGACGGTCCCGGTCAGCGTCGAGACGGCCGCGTACAGCCCGTAGCCGACGACGAGACCGAAGATCACCGAGCCGATCCAGGCGAGCGCCGTGACGGCGAGCTTGCGCTCGCTCACGGTGTCGCCGCCGACCGCGTAGCCGACGCCGGCCATCGCCCCGATGAAGATCTGGTTGAACGACATCGGAATGCCGAAGAAGATCCCGATCTGGGCGAAGACGAACGAGGGGACGAGGACGGCGATCGACCGTCGCGGTCCGAGCTCGGAGTAGTCCTGGGCGAGGGCCTTGATCATCCGCGGCGCGGCCATCCACGAGCCCAGGAGGATGCCGGCGGCGCCGAAGACGAGGACCGGAATCACCGCGGCGACCGGGAACGCACCCTCGGCGAGCGGCAGGAGCGGCCCGACGGCGAGCCCGACCTTGCCGCCGCCGGCGGAGAACGCGACGAGCGCGCCGAGCCCGAGCAGGAAGCGTCGCTGGGTGCGGGTCGGATCGCGAGCCGCGGCGCGGGCGACCGGCGCCGCGAACCCGGCCGCGACCGCGAGCGAGGTCGCGCCGATCCCGAGGGTGACCGAGCCCGGCAATCGGCTCGCCGCGACGGCCGCGAGCGACCACTGCTCGCCCGGCGGTCCGAGGACGAGGAACTCCATGTTCGCGACGACCAGTCCGACCGCCGCCGCCAGGACGGTGACGACGGCCCGCTCGGAGACGGCGTCGCCCCGCAGGAGCTTCGTGACCAGATACGCCGGCGGCGCGACTGCGATCGGCGTCACCAGCCAGTAGATGCCGATCTCGGTGTACGTATCCCAGGCGGGACCGCCGCCCATCGCCAGGCCGACGCCCACGACGCTGCCCGTTATGGCGAACGCGGTCGCGATCGGGTACCCCTTGAACACGCCGGCCGCGATGTACGTCGCCGCGATCGCGAGCGCGATGGCCGAAGCCAGCGGGGAGAGCGTGACGCCCTCGATGAGTCCCTCGCCCACCGTCTCGGTGACTGCGGCCCCCTGCAGGACGGCGCCGGCGAACCCCAGGAGACCCACGACGAACGCCGCTTGGAGCGTGGTGATCGCGTTGGCTCCCACCGCCGGCGCGAAGGGCGTCGAGCCGGAGGAACCGGCGCCGATGGTCCAGGCGGCGAAGAAACTGGCCCCGAGGGCGACGATCATCAGCGCTGCGGTACCTGGGTCGACCATCGATCTTTCCGTCGACGTCGGATTTCGGTTTTCCCCGTCCGATACTCGGTCGCGACGACCGACCTCGGTGGCCGCGTTCGACGACCGATCTCGGTGGCCGTCGTCGCCTCGCGCGTGCGACAGCGGAGCAGTTCCGTCGACGCTCGTCCTAGTTTTTCGGACCGAGGGTTATACCCGTACCGGGCGCCTGCAGGCGCCGAGCGCCGGTGGGAGGCCGCCGATCGTGGACGGGACGGGATTTCGCCGAACGGGCGCGAGCGGCCGACGGTCGCACCCGCCTGTCGCCACGAACGTGCCACTCGGTGTCACAAACCGACAGACGGCGCCGGGGTGGCCGGCAGGCCCTTTCGAAATGGTTTTAACTGGCACGGGCAAAAGAGACCGGTATAAGCGCCTCTGCGCGTGAGCTACAACAATGAGCGACAAACCGCACCAGAACCTGGCCATCATCGGCCACGTCGACCACGGAAAGAGCACGCTGGTCGGACGACTCCTCTTCGAGACGGGGAGCGTACCCGAGCACGTCATCGAACAGCACCGCGAAGAAGCCGAAGAGAAGGGTAAGGGCGGCTTCGAGTTCGCCTACGTGATGGACAACCTCGCCGAGGAGCGCGAGCGCGGGGTCACCATCGACATCGCCCACCAGGAGTTC
>SKPV01000180.1 GCA_007119345.1 Halovivax sp. | reverse complement strand
TCGCCGCCGTCCGCGTCGGTCGGCTCGGCCCGACCGTCGCGTTCGACCACGGGCAGGTGCTCGACCTCGTGATCCCGGAGCGCGGCCACGGCGTCGACGATGGAGGCGTCGGGCGCGACCGTCTCGACCGGGGCCGACATCACGTCCGCGAGCGGTACCGCCCCGAGGTTCGGCCGATCGCAGAGGCAGGTTACGAAGTCGCCCTCCGTGAGGATGCCGACCGGCCGCTCGTCCTCGACGACGACGACGGAGCTGACGCGCTCGTCGCGCATGTGCGTCGCGGCGTCCTTCGCGGTCGCTTCGGGCGTCGCCGTGACGACGTCCGCGACCATGATCTCGGCGACGGGGATCTGTGCGTGCATCGCGGTGACATACGACACCCGGGGTAATCACTCACCGGTGTGATCGTCGGCCGTCGGCGCCGAGCCCGCCGTCAGGGGTCGATCGGCCTGCCGCCCTCGGTCGGCGGCGCCACGAGATCGACGAAGTCCTCGAGCGAGGGTTCCTCGACGCGGACCCGGACCGCGATCTCGCCGAGTTCGTCGGGTTCCCCGACCGAGAAGTTCACCCGGCCCATCAGGGCCGGTTGCTTCTTGAGCGCGAACGAAAACGCGTCCCCCTCGCGATTCGCGAAGAACTCGCCGCGGGCGGTGTCGAGGATCTCCTGGCGGTGTAACAGCTCGGAGAGGTGCTCGAGCGAGTGCGCCGTCCCGCGGATCTCGCCGTGACCCTCCTCGAGCTCGGCGTTCGGGAAGACGTTGGTGATCGCGTCCGCCACGCGCGAGGTGACCTCGGTGTCGAACACCGGGGCCGTGATCTCCACGTCGACGCGGTAGACCCCCGTCATGGTCGTTCCACCGTGGCGTCCGCCCGGATCACCCGGCGGACCCGTTCGTGGAACGTCGCCAGCGCGTCCGCGTTTTCGATCACGACGTCCGCGCGCTCCATCGCCTCGCCCGTGCCCCAGCCGAGTTCGCGCTCGTCGCGCGACTCGAGCGACTCGCCGCCGTCGGCCTCGCCGGCGTCGCGCCCGCGGAGGTCCAGGCGCTCGCGGCGCACTTCGTAGGGAGCTTCGATACTCACGAGCGTGAAGTTCTCGTCGAAGGCCGCCTCGAAGGTCTCGACCTCGACGTCCGAGCGGATGCCGTCGACGAGGACGGCGTCGTGGTCGGCCAGCCGGTCCTCGATCATCGGCAGCGAGCGTTCGGCGATCGCCGCGGGGCCGTGCTCGTCGCGCAGCGCCTGGGCGACCGCGCCGTGGTCCTTCGCCGGGTCCAGCCCCCGGTCGGCGGTCTCCTGGCGGACGACGTCGCCCATCGTCACCACCGGGATGCCCTCCTCGCGGGCGACCGTCGCGGCCTCGCCCTTGCCGCTGCCCGGCAGCCCCACGGTTCCGATGACGTGCATCGTCTCTCCGTAGCGCCGACTGGCGTATAAGGACTGTGGGTCTCCACCGGGCCACCTCGACCGCCGGTCGTGCGGAAAAATGCGCGCGTTCGGCCTACATCCGCTGCAGGCGGATCTCGTCGTCGGTGATCTCGTCGATGTTGCTCTCGTCCATCTGGTAGGTGTCCTCGTCCGAGTCGCCCCAGCCCAGTTTGGACTTGATGGTGTCCGTGACGCCCGGATCGGGGTCGACGTGGACGTTATCGCCGTGCACCTCGGTGACGACGCCGATCTTGTCGCCTTCGGCGTTTACTACGGGCTTTCCCTCGTCGTCGTCCGTGAAGTTCGTGCGCATCGCATCGGGAATGGGGACGGGACCGACGAAGTATCTCACAGGCGCAGGGGCAGGGCGTTTACGTGGGGGCGGTCGTGCGACCCGCGCTCGGCGACCGGGACGTCCGAGTTTGCGAGGTGGCGGCGATTCGCCGGCGACTCGACGGGGAACCGCACGCGTCGGCCGGAGGACTATTGGGTCGCGTCGTCGAGGCTCTACACCATGTACCTCGCCGACGAGACCTGGCCGGACCTCGAGGCGTACGTCGAGTCGGAGTCGCTCGCCCTGGTCCCGCTGGGGTCGACGGAACAACACGGTCCGCACCTGCCGGAGGGAACCGACCACCTGATCGCGGAGGGGCTGGCCCGCGAGGCGGCCGACCGGACCGGCTACCTCTGCACGCCGACGATCACCGTCGGCGTCAGCGCTCACCACCGCCAGTTCCACGGGACGATGTGGGTCGACCCGCCGGCGTTTCGCGCATACGTCGAGTCGCTCACCCGCAACCTCACGTACCACGGGATCGACCGCGTGATCTACGTCAACGCCCACGGCGGCAACGTCGGACCCCTGCGCGAGGTGGGCAAGCGGCTACACGAGGACCGCGCGGCGTACGCCATCGAGTGGATGTGGGACGAGAGCATTCCCGGGCTCGTCGACGAACTCTTCGAGACGCCCGGCCCCCACGGCGGGCCGAAGGAGACGGCGATGATCATGCACCTCGCCGGCGATCTGGTGAAGGAGGATCGCCTGGAGTGGGCGCGCGACGAGGGTTTGGTGGAGTGGGGGGCGGGTGCGGGCCGCGAGTTCGGCGCGCGGACGTTCTTCGACGCCATCGACAACACCGACAACGGCGTGCTCGGCGACCAGACCGACGCGACGCCGGCCAAGGGCGCCGAGCTCTTCGAGGCGGCGAGCGAGCAACTGGTCCGGCTGTGCGAGTGGCTCGACGAACGGCCCGCCGAGGACTTGCTCCCGAAGGAACACGTGTAGCCCCTGGTGAAAGCGTGCGCGTACCGCCCCGGGTCGGTCGGAATCGCCGTTTCGCGGGCGCCGACCCGAGCGCGAACGCGTCGCCGCGGCGGGTCCGTCGGATCCTCGTCGTCCGTCCAGCGTTCGGATGCGGCACGGAACCGGATCGGAACGGTCACCTCCCGCTCGCGGTCCGATCCGATCGACCGCCGGCGCCGGTAGCGACACGACCGCTGACGGAAGCTGCGTTCATATAGCGGGCGGTCGTACTAGTCGTGTGACCCGGACCACGCTGTTGGTGCCGATTCGGTACCCTCCCGCGGAAGCCAGCGTGCGGACGATGGCCCGCGCCATCGACCTCGCGGACGAACTCGACGACCCGCACCTCTACATCCTGCACGTGAACGTTCTGCACGAGGGCGAGGCCGTCGACCGGACGGATCTCCGTCGCGCCGTCGAGGAGGCGGTCGATCCGCCCTCGAACGCGAGCTGTCACGTCCGGGACGCGTATCTGATCGAGGAAGCGATTCTCCGCGAGGCGTCCCAGCAGAACGCCGACTACGTCGTCATCGGAAAATCGATGCGGGCGCGCTGGCGCCGACTGCTGGCCGACCGTCTCGGCGTCGGCGTCGATCTCGAGGCGTTTCTCGACAACCAGCTGAACGCCGAACTGGTCGTCAGTTAGCACCGGTGGTGGGACGCGTGACCGTCGACGACGCTCTTCGCGTGTCGCGACCGAGCGCCCGGGCGGTCGAATTCGGCTGACGAAAACCGACTCTCGTGCGCGTCCGTGTGGTGAAAACCGACTCTCGT
>SKPV01000089.1 GCA_007119345.1 Halovivax sp. | reverse complement strand
CGATCGGTCACGTCCACGTCGGCGTCCGATCGGTCACGTCCACGTCGGCGTCCGTCTCGGCGAGCAGCTCCTCGAAGCCGTCGTGCTCGAACTGGTCGACGACTGGCGCGCGCTCGCGGGGTCCTGACGCTCGGGTCGGGGTGAAACGAGAAAGGACCGGTCGTGAGACCGATCCCAATGAGCCTTCGTGAAATCGTTTCAGCCGCTGGAACCCACGCGGGCGGGGTTGACGGGCAACGCGTGGAGCCTCCAGGGCCGTTCGGCCACTTCCGCCCGTGCGGTAATGAGCCTTCTGGTCAGTGCAACCAATGAGCACGGGCCCCGGTCACAGTGCGGTCGCGCTCGGTCGCAGCGAGACGGCGTCCGTCCGCGGTTCGGCCGCGCTCGGTCGGCTCACTCCAGGCGCTCTAACACCGCGTCGGTCTCGTAGGCCAGCGAGAGCGACCGCGATCGACCGCGACCGTCGATGTCCGCGTAGTCGGCGTCGATCAGGTCCAGCTGGTCGAGTTTGTTGACGATCTCCGAGTAGCGCGTGTAGCCGAGGTCGGTCTCCTCGCGGAACGCCTCGTAGACCTCGCCGGCCTGTTCGCCGTCGTGCTCGGCGATCACCCGCACGAGCGCGCGTTCGGTGTCCGACAGCCCACGGAGGCTCCGCGAGAGGCTGATGTACTTGGAGGTCTCGTAGGCCTTCTCGACGTCCTCGGCGGAGATGGTCCGGCTGCCGCGCATCTCGGCGTTCAGTCCGGCGCGCTTGAAGAGGTCGATCCCGACCCGGAGGTCGCCGCTCTCGGCGGTGAGTTCCGCCACCCGGTCGAGGATCGGCGCGGAGACGACGCCGTCGTGGAAGCCGCGGTCGACCCGCTCGCGGAGGATGTCGACGATCTCGCGCTGGCCGTAGACGGGAAAGTAGACGTCCTCGGGCCGGAAGACGCTCTGGACGCGGGCGTCGAGCTCGTCGACCACCTCGAGGGTGGGATCGGAGGAGACGACGATGACGCCGATCTTGGCGCCGGGGTGCTCCTCGTGGGCGCGCAGCAGCGAGTACAGCGTGTCCGAGGCCTCGTTCTCGTAGAAGAGGTAGTTGACGTCGTCGAGCGCGACCACCAGCACGCGGTCGTCCTCGACGAGCTGCTCGGCGATCTGGCCGAACAGCTTCTTGAACGAGATCCCCGAGGAGGGCGGCTCGTAGTCGAACGTTCCCTCGAACAGCCTGGAAAAGACCGAGTACCGGGTGGCGTTCACCTGGCAGTTGACCCGGATCGTCCGCACGTCCCGGGTCTGGGCTCCGATCTCGTCGTAGAGCTTCTGGATCGCCGTCGTCTTGCCGGTCCCCGGCGGGCCCCGGACCATCACGTTCAGCGGCCGCGAGCCCCGCACCGCCGGACGCAGGGCGTAGATGAGGCTCTGCATCTGCGAGTCGCGGTGCTTGAAGGTCTCGGGAACGTAGTCGATCTCGAACACCTGTTCGTTGCGAAAGACCGACTCGTCCCAGCCCAGCATCCCCTCGTCGGGGTCCCCAGCCATCACTTTCACCTCGCTCTCGGAGCTACTTAGGTGTTTGCTGGCTACGCCCCTCCCGGGCGGTCGCTTCGCCGGACGCCGTCGATTCAGGCGGCCTCCACCCGCCGCAACCACCGCTCCAGATCGGCGGGCGCGAACCGCCCGTGGTGGGACAGCCGGGCGTGCGCCCGGGCCAGTCGGCGGGCCTCGTCGCCGGCGTCGCACCGGAGTTCGAAGGTGCAGTCGTCCCGCGGGCACTCGAATTGGTACGCCATGTCCTAGCGCAGGGCGTCCGGGACGGTAAGCGACGGTCCTTGCACACCCCGGTAGTGTCCGTCGGTTCGGGTGAGGACGACCGACGAGCATCGTACGGGCGACCGACGAACATTGTACGAGCGACCGACGAGCACTGCACGGGCGACCGACGAGCACTGCACGGGCGACCGACGAGCACTGCACGGGCGACCGACGAACCGTCCGGCGGCGAGGACCGACCGCCGTGACCTCCGGTCGATCGACGGGGCCGCCGATCGCCCGGACGACCGCCGGCCGAGCGGCCCCCGACTCACTCGAACTTCTCCAGCAGCCGCTCGTAGAACCCGCCCGCGTCCGCCCCGCCGTCCGCACTCACCGCTCCCCCGTCGGCCTCTCCGGCTAACTTCTCGACGATCAGCTCGGGCGTCGACCGCGCCAGGTGGTTCGCCACGGGCGAGCGGTTCACCTCGAGTTCGCCGTCGACGAGTCCCACCGCCTCGATGCCGTCGACGGGGACGTCGTGGGCGGCCATCTCCCCGATCTCCCCGGCCAGGTGGGAGACGAACACGGCGGTCGCGTCGCGCTCCGTGAGCGCTTCCAGGATCCCCGCGATGATCTTCGCGCTCGCGCCGGGCTCGGTGATGCTCTCCAGTTCGTCGACCAGCACCAGGCTGCCCGCGCCGCCGGTCGCGAGGTCGGCGAACTGCCTGACGGTGGCCTCGAACGCGCCCGCGTCGAGGGTTCCCTGGGTCTTGGCGTGGTAGTGGAGGTCCTCGAACCGGCGCAGTTCGACGCGCTCGGCGGGAACGGGCAGGCCCATGTGCGCGAGGACGACCACGCTCGCCACCAGGTCGAGCGTGGAGGTCTTCCCGCCGCTGTTGACCCCGGAAAGCAGCCGGACGCCGGTCACCGCGTAGTCGACGGGGTCGATCCGCTCGGGCGGCTCGTCGAGCAGCGGCGAGCGGCCGCCCTCGATCGCGACGCCGACCCGCTCCGCCCCGGCCGGCTCCCCCTCGTCGGCGCCGGTCCCGCCCGCGGTCGATCCGTCGCCCGCCTCCCAGCGGAACGTCGGCATCGCGCAGTCGAAATCGGCGGCGAAGCGAGCGATCGCCAGCTCGACGTCCAGCTCGAGCGCCCGCCGGACGAGCGCGTCGGCGCCCTCGCGCAGCTCCGCCAGGTCGGCGGCCAGCTCGCGCTTTCGCTCGGCCGCCCGCCGGTCCCGCTCGGTCCGGAGCTCCTCGCGCAGTCGCGAGATCACGTCGTCGTCGTGGGCGACGGGGAACGCCGGCTCGTCGCCGAACGCCCGCGCCGCGACCTCGGCCTCGCCGGCGTCGAGGTCGAGGGCGTCGACGAGGTGCTCGCGGGCGGCGTCGACGGCGGCGGCGTACTCGTCGGCGAGCTCCCGGGAGAGCAGCGAGTCGACGCCGGCGCCCCGCTCGACGAGCGAGAGCAGGTCCGCCCCCTCGATGGTGACGTCGCGGGCCTGGATCGCCTCCCGGAGGCGATCGTTGGCGACGCTCTCGGCGGTGGCGACAGCGGCGTCCAGCTCGTCGAGCGCCGCTTCGAGCCGGTCGAGTTCGTCGTCGCCGGCGACGGCGCCGTCCGCCCCCAGCCGTTCGAGGCCCCGCTCGAGCGCGTCGAGGTCGCAGGGCGCCTCGAGGTCGGCCGCCCGGTGGACGGCGACGGCCGCCCGGAGCGTCTCGCGGTTGTGCGAGAAGAACGCCAGCGGGCGCTCGGGGACGACCTCGACGGGGTCGTCGAACGCGTCCGGCCGAACCCGAACGTCGCCCTCGACGTCGACGCCGGCGAATCGCTCGTCGATCGCGATCACGGTGGCGTAGCCGCGGGCGAGCTCGGCCAGCCCGCGGGCGTCCTCGACCACCTCGACGGAGAGTTCCGGGAACGCCTCGCGGGCCCGGGAGTAGCGCTCGGCGTCGGTCGTCGCCAGACAGCGCTCTCGGACCCGGACGTCGCCGGGCTCGGAGACGGGCCGGACCGCCCCGAGCGCGTCGGCCACCGCGGGATCGGGTTCGCGCTCCAGGGCCGCCTCGGCGACCGCCCTGGCCTCCTCGATTCGCGACCGCCGGCCGCTCGGGTAGAACGTCTCGAGCCGGCGGGCCGCGTAGTCGGTGACGGCCCGCTCCTGTAAGAGCACCAGCAGCTCGCGGTGGATCTCCCGCGCGCGATCGGTCGCGAGGAAGTCCCCGGGATCGTCGTGCTCGGCACGAATCGCCGCGCGCGCGATGCGGGCGGCCCGGCCCGGGGGAATGCCCGGCGCCCGCGCGATCGCCGCCACGTCGCCCTCGCGCAGCGCCCGCTCGGGGTCGTCGAGTTCGGCCAGCGCCCGCGCCGTCTTCTCGCCGACGCCCGTGATCGCTTCGAGCTCCATTCGGCCGTCGTTACGCACGAGTCGGAAAAAATACGTTGTGTCTCGAACTGTCGGGGGCGAGTCACGAACGGCCGCCGTCGGGCCCCCAGCGGAGGTCCCGGAGCCCGAACCGACGGACCTCGGGCAGGCCCCGCTCGATCTGCGCCCGGGTGAACGGCGTCTCGGGCGCGAGATCGGCCGGAAGCGGGTCGCAGACGGCGGCCGGTTCGGGCTCGACCAGCCCCTCCGAGAGCATCCGCACCTGCGCCCTCGCCGTCGCCGGCGTCTCCAGGAGCGCCTCCTGGAGGCGCGCCAGCATCCGATGGCCGACGACCGGCACCGGCACCGTGATCGGCTCTCGCCCCATCACCCGGCCGATCCGGCCCACGAACGTTTCGAGCGCGAGTTCCTCCGGTCCGACGACGGGGACGGTCGTCCCCGCCAACCGGTCCTCGAGGAGTGCGACTTCCAGCACGTCGACCAGGTCGTCCACGACGAGCGGCCGCATCCGCCGCTCCCCGAAGCCGACGAGGCCGAAGACGGGGGCGGTCGCCAGCGCTCGGGAGACCTGCGTCAGGACGTGGTCGCCGGGGCCGTAGGTGAGCCCGATCTTGCAGACGACGTGGTCGACGTCGGCGCCGCGGACGAGTTCCTCCGCGACCCACTTCGACTCGTGGTAGCCCGACCCGCAGTTCGGCCGGGCTTTCAGGAAGCTGCTCAGGACGAGCCGGTCCGCGTCGGCGGCCTCGGCCGCGCTCGCGACCGCCCGCGTCCCCTGGACGTGGACTCGCCGGTAGGTCTGCGGGCCGCGCTCGAACGGAATCCCCGCGAGGTGAGCGACGACGTCGACGTCCGCGAACGCCGTCCGGAGCGCCGGCTCGTCGTCGACGGGCGCCGCGACGACGCGGACGCCGTCCAGCTCCGCGAGGTCCGCGGGCGGGGCGGTCTCCCCGCGCGAGGTCGCGACCACCTCGTGGCCCGCCGCCGCGAGTCGTCGCGTCAGGTGCGATCCGATGAATCCCGTGGCGCCGGTGACGCCGACCTGCATCGATCGGAAGGCCCCCGCGAGCGCACTTGAAAGCGCGGGATCGATCCCGGGCCGATCGCGATCCGATCCGCGATACTCCGCCCGTACGCCCGATTCGATCCGCTCTCCCGGACTCCCGTCGGGGCCGTCGGCGCCGGACCGCGATCGGATCACCCGATCGGAAACCGCGGGCTTGCGCGTCCCGGCCCAGCCGGTATCCCGCGGACGGCCCTCCACCCGGTATGTCACTCACGAAGTTCCTCGGCTCGAAAGCGACTCGATCCCTGACGGTCGTCTCGGTCCTCTCGGAGGCGAAACGCGCGATGGATCGGGGCAACCGGACGCGGGCGCTCCTCCTGGCCGGCGTGGCCGTCGTCGCCTGGAAGTGGGCGATCATCGGTCTCCTCGCCCAGGGCGTCGTGAAGGTGCTGCGAGGCGGCGGACGGCCGACGCCGGCCGGTAGCTGAATCGAGCGTCGAGAGCGGGAACCGGTCTCCCGGTCGCCGCCGGCGGCACCTTCGCGTACGCCGGACCACTCTTCCGATCATCGGCGTCACAGTCGCGAATGCCGGCTGGCACGGTGACGGCTCCGTCGGTAACTCCGATTTACAAGCCGTGATTCCCGTCGGCGACGGCGGACGGGTCGTCTTCCAGCATGGCGTCCAGATCGTAGTGGCCGTCGGGACCGCGTCCCTCCGCCCCGCGGGCCTCCTCGGCGGAGAGCTCGGCGGTGTAGGCGCCGGAGAGGCTGTCGCTGACGAAGACGAAATCGCGCTCCTCGTGGTAGACGGCGCCCCACGCGAACGGCGGCGACGCCAGTCCGAGGGCGTTCCGGCCGTCTCCGGGCAGCTCCGACGCGCCCTCGACGGTGGCGAGGCGCTCGGTCGGCGTCGGCTCGCGCGGGTCGGTGAGGTTACAGACCCAGGCCCCCTGGCGGTAGCCCCCGTCGACGAGCAGGGTTTCCTCATCCATCGGTACCACGTCGTGGAAGTGCGTCGTCCACCAGTAGGTCTCGTCGGGCTCCATCCGACGGGCGTCGGGCGAGTGGGTGAATCCGATGGGCTGGGGGTCCTCGAGCGAGCCCTCGTCCCACCCGAGATCGAAGACGTGCTTGCCGCCGGGAATCCCTCCCTGTTTCTCGTCGCCGATCACCGCCAGGTCGCGTTCGGGATCGTAGTCGGCCTGGTGGCACAGCTCGAACCCAGGCTCGCCGAGTTCCGCGTAGTCCGGCTGGTCGGCGTACTCGAAGTGACCCAGCACCCGGGGGTCGTAGGGGTCGTCCGCGTCGTAGGTGACGTACCCGGCGTCGGGCCCGGCGATGATCGCGGCGTGGAGCACGTTCCGGCCGGGATCGTACTCGAGGTCGTGGCAGTAGCCGGTCGGGCCGACGCGCTCGACCACCTCCGGCGCCCCGGGGGTGCTCACGTCGACGACGACGAACGCGACGTCGGTCTGGGGATTCGTGTCGACGAGGTAGATCACCGGCTCCTCGGGGTGCGTCGAGAGCTTGTGGACGCCGGTGTCGACGTCGTCGAACTCGACGACGACCGCCGGATCGTCCGGTGTCCCCTCCTCGTGCCCGAAGTCGACGACCTCGATGCCCCTTCGGTCTCCCTCCTGGGAGCGGTAGTAGATGCCGTCTCGGAGCGCGTCGAACTTGACGTCGTTCGTGCGCGTCTCGGCCGACGCGGTGTCGAGCTCGTGGGACACTTCGGGGGCCGCCAGGTCCGAGAGGTCGACGAGCGTGCTGGCGACGTCGCTGTGGGGCGTCGGGAAGCTCCCCATCACGCCCCACTCGCCGTCGGGACTGACGTGGCCGAACGTGTAGAACGGGGAGTCGTCCGCGAGCGCGTGGCCGAGCGGGTCGATCCGGCCGGGGACGCCCTCGCCGGAGCGGGCGTGATCCAGGTTCTCCTCGACGTCGTCGGCGTCATCGTCGGGGTCGTCGTCGGTGCCGTCGTCGGCGTCCTCGGCGCCCTCGGCGTCGTCGTCGGAATCGTCGTCGCTTCCCGCACAGCCGGCCAGCGGGAGGGACAGCGCGGCGGTGGACCCGATCAGCAGTCGGCGGCGTTTCATGTTCGTGCCATCTTGAGACCGCGAAGTAAGCCTTGCCATCCCGGAACACGGTGGGGATCGCCGGACGACGCTCGCGTGGCGCCGATCCCGACCGTCTCGGTCGTCGCCTGGCGATTTGGGTCCGGGGGCGATCACGGGCTCTCGTAATCGTACTCCTCGTCCGGGTCCTCGACGCCCTCGGTTCGAGAGCCGACCCAGGCGCCCAGCGAGACGCCGTAGACGAGGTGTGCGGCGTGAAAGAGCGCGAGCTCGTCCGCGTCCAGCCGGACGTCGAGCAGCTCTTTCAGCATGAACTGGGAGCCCAACGCCGAGAGCACCATCCCGTAGACGCCGCCCCAGACGATGCCTCGCTGCTCGGCCTCGATCGCGCGCTCGGCGTCCTGCAGCGCGAACAGTCCGCCGAAAACCGCGCCCGCCGTGGTCCCGTAGACGAGGTGGAGGACCAATCCCGCGACCGTGTGATCGTCGGGATCGTCGCTGCCGACGCCGTAGCGGGCCCAGAAGTTCGCCGACGGCGGCAGCGAGCGCAGTATCGGGAGCCTGAACGCGGTCATGATGAGCGTCGCGACGAATCCCGCCTGGAGGCCGCGGACGCTCGCGCGGGCGGCGTGGGCCAGTCGATCGGGCGGCTCGCCGGCCGCCGTCTCCTCCTCCGCGTCTCGCTGTTCGCGAACCCACTCGAGTGCGGTTGCCATCCCGCGGACGTTCGCCGCCCGGCGACGTAACGGTGGTGCCGGTATGGGCGGGGTACGGGCGCGAACGCGCCGCCGTCACCGCCGTCGCGAGGGACGGATACCGGCCGGAGCGGACTCGATCAGTCGACGCCGACCCACTTCAGGATCGCCAGCGTCCCCTCGAACAGGAGGATCATCACGATCGCGACGATGACCGGCGCCATCATCGTCGGATCGAAGGTGAACATGAACGACAGCCCGGCGAACGCCGCCCAGAAGTACAGCCGCTTCTCGGCGAGCCACCGCCGCGAGGTGACGCCCATCATGATCGCCATCATGATCAACAGCGGGATCTGGAAGACGATGGCGAGGAAGGCCGTCAGGGTGATCACCAGGTTGAACGTCTCGCCCAGGGCGTAGTGGATCTCGGCGCTGCCCTCCGAGTAGAAGGTGAAGTACTCGAACAGGAGTGGCAAGACGAGCAGGTACGAGAACAGCATGCCGACGCCCGCCAGGACGACGCTCGTCGGCACCGCCGCGAGGTAGTACTTGCGCTCGTTGGGGTACAGTCCCGGCCGCATGAACAGGTAACACTGGTAGACGAACATCGGGAGCGCGACCATGATCCCCAGCAGGGCGGCGACCTTGATCCGGGTCAGCCACAGCTCGAGCGGGTGGTAGATGTGGGGCGGCCACTCCTCGGCCTCGGGGATGACGTCCGCCCAGATGAAGGCGATGGCGTCCGAGGCCCAGAGGATGCCGATGGCCGTGCCGGCGGCGCCGAACAGTAACACGACCGCCACCCGGGAGATCATCTCCTCGATGTGGTCGGCGAGGGGCATCTCCTCGTCGTCCGGGGGCGTCGAGATGCCGCCGACGTCCTCGCCCGGGTACGTCGGCTCCTGGGTGCCGGTCCCGGTCTCGGCCGCCGCCTTCGCCTCGGCGGCGTCCGATGCGGATTCCGACGCCGTCGACGCCCGTTCTTTCTTTTTCGGCTTCCCGCGGGGAATGTCCGACTGGACGTTGGCTTTGTGCATGTTGGTCGGCTTGAGGCCACCGTCGTCGGGGTCGTCCACGTCTTCGTCTACGCTTTCGGCATCCTCCGTCTCGCCTTCGTCGTCTGCGTCAGCGTCTTGGTCGTCGTCGTCTGCGTCAGCGTCTTGATCGTCGGCGGCTTCTGCTTCTTCGTCTTGATCGTCGGCGGCTTCTGCGTCTTCGTCTTGATCGTCGGCGGCTTCTGCTTCTTCGTCTTGATCGTCGGCGGCTTCTGCGTCTTCGTCTTGATCGTCGGCGGCTTCTGCGTCTTCGTCCTGGTCGTCGGCGTCAGCGTCAGCGTCTTGATCGTCCGCGTCTTCTGCATCAGCGTCTTGATCGTCCGCGTCTTCTGCGTCAGCGTCTTGATCATCGGCGGCTTCGTCCTCGTCGTCCACGCTTTCCGCATCGTCCGTCTCGACTTCTGCGTTGCCGGCGCCGTCGCCGTTTTCCTCGCCGCTTTCCTCACCGTACGAGAGACCGTCGCCGCCGATGGTCGGTTCGCCGTCGGCGGGATCGCCGCCGTCCGGCGTCGCCGGGCCGGTCGCGCCGTCGGCGTCGTCGCCCTCGTCGGTCGGGGGATCGAGCCGTCGCTCGTCGTCGTCACCCGTCGACCGCTCGCCGGCGTCGTCCCGCGGCTCCTCGTCGCCGTCGGCGGCCGCTCGATCGTCCCGCTCGTCCGGCATCTACGTGATGTAGTCTCGGGCCGGGTTATAGGCCTTTTTCTTACGTCGGCGAGACGACGGCGAGAATCGGTGCGCGGCCCGGTTCGGCGACCGAGTGCCGGTTGACTCGAAAGGTTGATAACTGGAAGAAAGGTACGCTCCGCTAGTCTATGAGTTCCGTCGTCGACGAGGACACCGCCCGCGCCGTCAACTCCGGGCGGCAGACCCTCGGCGCGATGCTCTCCAGCGCCCAGGATCACCTCCAGAAGATCTTCATCGTCTTCGTCGTCGGCTTCATGGGGACGTTCTGGTTGCTCCGGATCTGGATCTGGGACTTCCTCGAGGCGACGGCGACGGCTCGGATGGATCCCGACCTCGTCGCGGCGACGGACATCATCACCCGGACCCCGTTCGAGGTCATCCTGTTGCAGGCGAAGATCGGGCTCCTGTTCGGGGTCATCTTCGCGATACCGGCCTTGCTCTACTACTCGCGGGACGCACTCAAGCGCCGCGGGATGCGCAGCGCCGTCCCCATCTCGAAGTGGTACCTCGCGGCGTTCGCGCTCGCCTCGTTTTCGCTCTTCTGGATCGGCATCTTCTACGCGTACGTCGTCTTCTTCCCGTACGCGTTCTTCTTCCTCGGCGACGTCGCCTTCAGCGCCGGGGTGAAACCGAGCTGGGGGATCACGGAGTTCACCGAGTTCATCGCGCTGCTGACGATCTCGTTCGGCCTCGCCGCCCAGCTGCCGCTCTTCATGGGCGTCCTCTCCTACACCGAGATCGTCCCCTACGAGACGTTCCGGGACAAGTGGCGTCACGCCGTCGTCGCGATGACGGCGTTCGGGGCCGTCTTCTCGCCGCCGGACCCGTTCACGCTGATCATGTGGGCGATGCCGCTCGTCCTGCTGTACGGTTTCAGCCTCGGGCTGGCGAAACTCGTCGCCAACATCAGGCGACGGGGTGCGGCCGAGATCGGCAGCGGCGTGGCGCTGATGAAGCGCCGACTGGGACAATTCGTGGGGGTCGTGACCGTCGCGTTCGCGCTCGCCGCCGCGGCGCTCTGGGCCGGCGCGCGCGAGTGGCTCGCGACCGAGGTCGGCCCGCAGATGCCGGGCTTCCTCTGGCCCGACGAACCGACGTTCCTGGACGCGCTCGTGACGGATCACGGCACGCTCGGCGTCGTCGCGGCCGCGCTGATCCTGGCGTCGCTGATCGGCGTCGCGATCCTGGCCGTCTTCACCGTCCAGGTGCTTCGCGGTCCCGTCTACCCCCGCGAGAGCCAGCTGCTGATGGCCGAGACGCCCGACGACGTCGACTTCGACGTGCTCGACGCGGCGGACATCGAGCGGGTCCCGCGGGCGGTCTTCGACAACATGAGCGAAGACCGGATGATGGACATCGCCCGCGAGTCGATGCACGCCGACGACCGGGAGAAGGCCCAGGCGATCATCGACCGCTTCGACTCGCTCGCCGCGCTCGACGATGACGACGCGGAGGACGGGGCGGCCGGCGCGTCCGCGGGCGGGGCCGCGGCCGCCGGTGGCGCGGTCGAGGAGGAGTCCGGCGGCTTCTTTTCGAGCACCGCCGCCGGGATGCTCGATCCGTTCACCGAGGAGGAGACCACCGAGGAGGACATCGGCGGCTACGCCTACGACCTCGCGTTCATCGTGGACAGCCTCACGTCGAAGATGATCTACCTCGTCGGCATCTTCATGGCGGTGCTGGCGGGCTCGTTCTTCTGGCTCTACACGGGCGGCATCGGCTACGTGCTGGCGGTGTTCGTCCGGCAGGTTCCCGACTCGGTGCTGGAGGACGTCGCGGAACGCAACGACGCGACCATCGACGACGACATGTCGACGCTGGAGCTCATCCAGCAACTCGACTTCGTCATCGCGCTCCACCCCGTCGAGGTGCTGATCTTCATCGTGAAGGTCTCGACGCTGCTGGCGATCATCGCGGTGCTCCCGTTCTTGCTGTACTGGGCCTGGCCGGCCATCCAGGAGCGCGGCCTCGCCCGCGGCGACCGGCGGGTGTTCGCCGTCTGGGGCGGCGCGCTGTTCGTCGGCTTCCTCCTCGGGACCGTCGTCGGCTTCTTCTACATCGCTCCCGCGGTGATCTCGTACCTCATCACCGACGCGGTGAACAACGACATGGTGATCTCCTACCGGATCAAGAGCTTCTTCTGGCTCGTGATCTTCACCACCGTCGGCGTCGGCTTCCTGATGAACGTGGTCGTCACGATGGCGCTGTTCCACGTCGGCAACATCGTCAGCTACCGGGCCATGCTCGGGGCCTGGCGGCCGGTCACCGTCGGCATCTTCGCGTTCGCCGCGGTCGTCAGCCCCCGCGGGCTGCTTACGATGCTGGTCTTCGCGATCCCGCTCGTGCTCACCTACCTCCTCGGGCTGGCGGTGCTGTACGTGTTGACGGCGGGCGGGCGGCTGTTCGGCGGGGGCGGCGAGTCCCACGCCGAGCCGGAGCCGGATCCGGAACCCGGCGCCGTCGGCGAGTGAGCGGTCGACGGCGCCGACAAGCGACGTAGCGGTGACGGCGAGTAAGCGGCCGACGGACGTCGTAGCGTCGACGCGCGACGTGACGGTGACGGCGCGTGAGCGGGCGCGGCGTCGATACGGGGTAGGGGTTCGGTAACGTGCGATTACGGAGGGATTTATACGATGGGTCGAGGTAGTGAGCCCAACTTACTGGGATACGATGACCACCGCCAACCAGACTCGTCCACAGGACCTGACCGTCGCCTGTATCGTCCGCGCTCCGTTACTGCTCGAACCGATCGACGCAAAGATCGAGACCCTCCGAGGGTGTGAGCGCCGCGGAGAGATCGGCGCGCTCGTCCTGCGGAGCTGGCCCGACGCCGTCTCGCTCGAGTCCGACGGGCCGGAGAGCGAGGTCGTCGAGCAGTTCCGTCGGTTCGACGGCTGGGCGGCCGAGCGGGACCTCTCGATCAGGCCGCCGTTCCGGATCCGCACCCGCTCGTCGATGGTCGACGACGCGACGAAGCGCGTCCTCGTCACGCCGGTCCTCTCGCTCGCCCTCTACGACGGGGACGCGCT
>SKPV01000084.1 GCA_007119345.1 Halovivax sp. | reverse complement strand
TCCGCGGTGACGGCCATCTACGAGTGTCGCCACTGCGGGACGCGGGTGACGGCCACCGCCGAGCGCTGTCCGGCGTGCGATCGCGCGGAGATCGCCGAATACCGGCTCCGATGAGCGCCGACTCCTGGGTCCGGTGAGCGCCGAATAGCGGCTCCGATGAGCCCCGAATCCCGGCGCAGATCGGTCCGTCTCCTCGCCGGGCCCGTCGATCCCGCCGACCCTCCGCCGGCGCGCGTGTGCGGTGGCACGGTCGAGCGCGTCCCGCGGGTGTCAGAGGCACGTTCTCACGCCCGCGTTCGCACGCGAGGGAGGAAGCCGCCGACCGATCCGTCCGGGAGAGAGACGCATCGCGTGTTGATGACACTCAAAAAGACGACACAAGTATTATATGCCGCCCTTGCCACTCTCACCCATGGCGGCTAATAGTACAAGGATGTTCGAAACCAAGCACGATTGGTCGAACACGGCCCCAAGTATTGCGGTCATCGATGCGATTTCCGCCATCGAAAATCGTGAGCCGACGAATCTCGCGGATACGTTCGATACGACGCTCTTCGACCGTATCGATCCCGAAGCGCTCGACGACCTCCTTGCCGGAGGCGGCGAGATTACGATAGCATTTTCCTACGGCGAGTATCGAATTCGGATCGACGAGAGTACGTTGCGGATCGTCCTCGACTGAGACTCTCGGCGTCGCCTCCGCGTGATGGCGCGGGTCGGCTGGCTCGGCGAAGCCTCCGGTCCCGTCCGGTGACTGGAGGTCCACAACGCTCGACGTTCGCCGGAGCGGGTCGCCACGACCGGCGGGAGTCGTGGGCGACAGCGGTCCCGATCGAAGCCGTCGAGACGGATGTCGCAAGCTCCGCGTCCGAAACCGGACGAGAAGAGGCGAGACGGACGCCGCAAGCTCCCCGTCCGATACCGGACGAGCGGGGCCGAAACGGACGCCACAATCACCCCATCCGCTACCGAACGAGATTAACCGAAACGGACGCCGCGGGGGCCGGATACCGCCGACCGCCGCCTAGTCGTCGGCGTCGGCGGTGGACGGAGCGCTCGCGGAGTCCTGCCTGCGCCCCCGCAGCAGTTCGAACTCCGGCGACTCCCAGGTCTCCCAGTGGGCGTCGTCCTCGGGGTCGCCGAGCGTACGCAACACCTCCACTTTGAGGGTGTACGTGCCGGCCGGACCCGGATGCGCGGCGTCGCTGTTGCCGGCCCGCGTCGTGCCGGGCCAGACGAACGGGTAGTAGACGTCCGGCCCCGGACTGCGCGGGAGGTGCCGGCTCTCCAGGAGCAGGTGCTCGCGCCCGCGGTCCTGGTCGATGGCGGTCATCCGCATCTCCCGGGGGAAGTGCCCGAAGAACGCCTCGACGACCGGGAAGTCCTCGTCGCGGAGCGTGAAGGTGTGGCCGTCCTCGACCGGCTCCGTGAGCAGGGCGCCGTCGTCGTCCTCGCCGACGATCGCCGCCAGCCGCGGCTCCCGCTCGACGAACTCGTCGGCCCCCGCGTAGTAGCCGAACAGCGGGAGCGCCTGGTAGTCACCCTCGTAGCCGGCGTAGGGGACGCGCAGCGTGTCGCCATTCTCCTCGACCGGGGTCAGTTCGACGTAGCCGCCGTACTGGTGGTTCGGCCAGCCGAACGCGGGCGCGTGGATCGTCACGTCGACCTCGGCCGTCTCGCCGGCGGGCACCGTGACGGTCGCCGGCGCGTCGACGGCGCTGCCCGGACCGAGGAACGCCGGCGCGAACGTGTTGGCCGCCGCCCCGAGCGTCCCGACGTGGTCGATCGCGTACTCGACGGCCTCGGCGCCGTCGTTGTGGATCGTCAGCGTGGTCTCCGTGCCGGTCCCGTCGCCGACCGCGATCTGGCCCGGCGTCACCCGTTGGTCGGCGGCGATCGCCTCGTCGATCCGGAGCATCCCGGCGCCCTGCCGGAAGCTGTGATCGAGTAATCCGAGGTCGGGCGCCAGCGACCACGGCTGGGGCGCCGCCGCGTTCTGCAGCCGGTCGCGTACGTCGAACGGGTCGAGATCGGGGTCGGCCTCGAGCAACAGCGCCACCGCGCCGGCGACGTGGGGAGCGCTCATCGAGGTCCCCGACAGCATGGCGTACTCGTCTCGCGCCAGCGGGTAGGTGGAGGTGATCAGCCCGCCCGGGGCGGTGAGGCTCGGCCCGAATGCGAGTTCGACGTCCTGGCCGTAGGAGCTGAACGCCGACAGCAGCCCGCCGTCCGGATTCGGGACGGTGATCTCCTCGTCGGTGAACCCCAGCGTCACGTCGTCGACGTCGGGGTCTTCGAGGAGCTCGACGAGGGCCGCGCCGCCGGCGTCGCTGATGCCCGCCCCCCAGACGCCCTCGACGCCGGCGTCGACGATCGTCCCGGAGAACAGGCCGGAGACGTTGTTGAAGATCACGACGCCCGTCGCCCCGGCCTCGACGGCGTTCACGTACTTATCCGCGAACGGGCAGTGGCCGCGTTCGATCAGGGCCACGTGGCCCTCCGGGAAGTCCTCGAAGTCCTCGGGCTGGCAGCCGAAGTAACCGACCTCGCCGCCTTCCTCGCTCTCGGCGGGCAGCGCGAGCGGATCGGACTCGCCCGCCGCAGGCGGCAACTCCGCGCCGCTCAGCTCGAGGTACGGGACCGGCTCGTCGAGGTGGTCGACCTCGAACGCGAGCGCCTCGAGGTGGGTGTTCTCGGCGCTGGCGACGCTGATGATGTCGTGGGCGTTCGCCGGCGCGCTCAGGCTCCAGGCGCCCAGCCCGCCGTCGTTGCCGGCGGAGTTGACGACGACGACGCCCTGGGCGGCGAGTTCGTTGCTGGTGGCCGTCGTCGGATACGCCTGGCCCCACTGCAGGCTCGCGCCCAGCGACATGTTCACGACGTCCATGCCGTCCTCGTAGGCGTCCTCCATCGCCTCGACGATGATGTCGGCCGTCGTGGGCCCCTCCAGGCCGAACACTTTGTAGGCGCCCAGGCCCACCTCGGGCGCCACGCCGGTGACGCCGTCGTCGCTCGCGGCGTTCGCCCCCGCGATGCCGGCCACGTGGGTGCCGTGGCCGTGCGGGTCCATCGGGTCCGGGTCGGGCGCTCGCTCCGCGTCGGGGTCGCTGGCGTCGAAGTCGTCGCCGACGTAATCCCAGCCGTGGCTGATGCGCGGGTGGTCGAAACTGCGGTCGTCCGCGTCCGCCTCGATGACGACGTCGGGATCCCCGTCGCCGCCGAGGTCCGGATGGTTGTAGTCGATGCCCGTATCGACGATCGCGACGCGGGCACCGTCGCCGGTGTAGCCGAGTTCCGAGCGGGCGTGATCGGCGCCGGTCATCGCGAGCGCGGTGTCGAGGTCCGGCGCAGCCGCCGCGGGATCGGGCCGCTCGACGAGCGCCACCGGGTACACCGCGTCGACGCCGTCGAGGCCGCTCATCCTGATGACGTCGGCCAGGTCGGCCCGGACCGAGAGCCCGTTCCACAGCGTCGTGAAGTCGCGCCGCTCGGCGAAGCGGATCTCCTCCTCGCGCGCGTCGGCGCGCAG
>SKPV01000137.1 GCA_007119345.1 Halovivax sp. | reverse complement strand
GGTGACGACACGCGCGAGCGACGGTCCGACGCCACCGGCGGGGACGACGCCGCGGATCGGTCGGCGGCGGACCCGAGCACGGGCTCCGACACCAGGATCTTCGTCGACGACTTCGGCTCGTACGGGAACGACGGCGCGTGTCCGGACTGCGGCGAGGACGTCCCCGACGACCGAGACTACCGGTTCTGTCCGTCCTGCGGCGCGGAGCTCTAATTCGGCGTCGACAGAAGCGGACGTCCGTCGGCACCCCGACCGGGACGACGGCGCCGACGCGACCGAAGCGTGGTCGCTCTCCGGGGAGCTTCACCGCGGCGCCGAGGTCGTCGAGTCGACGACGATCCACGACGAGGGGGACCGACTCGAAGGCGAGTCACGCTACTTCACCGCCGTCTCGCCGACGGCCGAGGGCGAGTACGTCCTCGCGTCCGAGGCGCCCGACGGAACGGCCGACGTCGACGTCGAGATCGACCTCGTCGTCCGGTCGACGGGGGACGAGACCGTCTACTGGAGCGATTCCGAATCCGTCGCGGCGACGAGCGAGTCGGCCGTCGGACCCGGCGACTCGGTCTCGGCCGACCTCGAGGTGACCGTCCCCGAACTCGAAGAGCGGATCGACGAGATCGAGTCGAACCTCGGCGCGAGCCCGGGGAACGTCGAATTGTTCCTCGAGGCTTCTGTCGAGGCGAACGGCGAGATCGCCGGCGAAACGCGGTCCGTAACCGAGAGTCACCGGGTCGCGATCGACCGCGACGGCGGCACCTACGGCTTCGAGGACGCGTCGTTCCGGGAGGACTACAGCGACGTGGAAACCGTGTCGGTGACCGTCGCTCCCGGCCCGCTGCGGTCGATCGGCGGCCCCGCGGCCCCGCTGGTCGGCCTCAGCTCCTGCGCTCGTCGCCCGCGTCCCGAACCGCACGTCGCCTCCATTCGGCCGCGGACGATCCACGAGCGCATCCAGTTCCGGAGGCAGGGGCCGCTTCCGAAATCGGCATCACCGAGGCGAGTGAATAAGTTCCAATGAGCACGCTACCCGCCGACGTCCTCGGCGAGCTGTACCGAAGCGACGTCGGATGGCGGCTGCTGGCGGATCTGGTCGATCTGAACAACCGGATGCCGGGTCAGGAGGGAGAGCATCGCGGCGCAGCGTACGTCCGCGAGCGATTCGAGGAACACGACCTCGACGGGATCGCGGTCGAGGAGTTCCCGATCCCCGGCTGGTGGCGCGGGGAAGCGTCGCTCGAACTCCACGGCGTCGAACCCGAGCAGCGCTTCGCCCACCAGCACGAGCTCGTCACGCTCCCCGGGGTTCCCGCCGGCGAGGTGACCGGCGAGATCGCCGACCTCGGTCACGCCGTCCCCGAGGACTTCGAGGACGTCGATCTGTCCGGGAAGATCGCGATGGCCTCGAGTCGAACGCCGGACGACTACGACCGCTGGGTCCACCGGATGGAGAAGTACTGTCTCGCGGTCGAGGCGGGCGCCGACGGCTTCCTCTTTCGAAACCACGTCGAGGGCTGTCTGCCGCCGACCGGCGACGTCGGCAAGATCGATCGCGCGGCGGAGGTTCCCGCCGTCGGCGTGAGCAAGGAGGTCGGCGATCGACTCCTGCGCTACTGCGATCGCGGGGACGTCGAGGCGACCCTCGCGGTCGACTGCCGGAACGAGCCGGCGACCTCCCGGAACGTGGAGGCGGTCGTCGGCCCCGACACCGACCGGGAAGTGCTGTTCACCGCCCACGTCGACGGGCACGACGTCGGGACCGCTGCAGCCGACAACGGGGCCGGCTGCGTGCTCGTGGTGGAGGTCGCCCGCGCGCTGAAGGCGATCGAGGACGACCTCGAGACGCGGGTCCGGCTGGTCGTCTTCGGCGCCGAGGAAACCGGCCTCTACGGGTCGTACTACTGGAGCCAGACGCGCGACCTCGACCGGGTGAAGTGCGTCTTCAACGTGGACGGCGTGGGTTACTCGCGGGACCTGAAGGTCCACACGCACGGCTTCGAGGGGATCGCCGACGCGATCGCGGAGACCGGCGCGGAGTTCGACGTCGATCTCGCGACGGAGGACGGCCTCTACCCCCACAGCGACCACTGGCCGTTCGTCCAGCGGGGGATACCCGGCTCCCAGGGCCTCTCGGAAACGGACGACGAGGGTCGCGGCTGGGGGCACACCCACGCCGACACGCTCGACAAGATGGACGTGCGCGACCTCCGGGACCTGACGATCTACTGTGCGACGGCGGTCGCGAAGCTCGCCGAGCGCGACCGCGAGATCGAGCCGGTCGGCGAGGACGTGATCCGCGAGATGGCCGTCGACGGCGGGTACGACGTCGGGATGAAGGCGATCGGCCACTGGCCGTGGGGCGAGGACGATCGACCGTGGCCGTGGCGGGAGGAACCGGACGAGTGAAATACGGCGCAGGTTGCGCGGCCTCCCGGGACGGAGAGGCGGCCCGGGTAGCAGGACGAACCGGACGAGTGACGCGGCGCGGCGCGAACTGCAGATCACCGCAACGGTAAACCAGCCGGCCGACGACGGTTTTCGCATGCCCTGGAAGCGGCTCCGGCGGGTTCCGCCGTCCAGAAAGCGGGCTCTCGCGACGATCTCCCTCGGCCTCTCGATCCTGGTCGCGCTCGCGGGCGTCGGCTACTTCTGGTGGCGCGGCGACCCCGTCACCGGCGTGGTCATCGGCGCGTTCATCCTCGTCGCCGGCGCCTGGGAGTTCTGGCGGAAGGCGGGCGAGCTCCACGAGGAGGAGAAAGCGGAGACGGAGGCCGAGCGGCGACGCGAACGGGGCCGGCGGTAGGGACCCGCTCGGGCGAACGGCTTATTGTCCGCGACATGGCAACCGGCGGCATGGAGCAGGCGATCGTCGACGCGGTCGAGGTGGCGCTCTCGCGGATCGAGTCCGACGACGACGTCGCCTACGCCGAGGTCGGCGGCGTCGACGCGAGTCGGATCGACGCCGTCGTCACCGAGCGAGGGAAGCGGAGCGCGACCGTCGTCTCGACGGCGGGGGTGTGGTGTCGCGTCTTCGCCGACGGAACGGCCGGCTACCACTACTGCGACTCGCTCGCCGCGGAGGACGTCGAAGACGCCGTCGAACGGGCGACCAGGGGCGCCAGACAGCGGGCCCACGAGCGCGACGCCCGGTACGACGCGCACTCGATCCACCGCGACGACCACGGCGGCTGGGCCGCGCCCGACGACAGATTCGACGCGATCGAACCGGAGACCGCGATCGACCGCTTCGTCGACGCGGTCGAGGGAGCGATCGCCGACCGACAGGTCTCGCGAGCTCGGGTGAGACTCCGCGTCGATCCCGTCGAAACGACCGTCGCCACGAGCACCGGCGGGGCGGTCCGGACGCGGCTCGACCGCGTCGGCGTCGACGCCACGTTCGACGGCGAGGAGACCGGCGTCAGGCGCCACGCCGGATCGACCGCCGGCGCCGCGCTCCTCGCGGAGCTCCCCGAACGAGTGGCGGCGTGGCTGACCGAACTCGAGCGACGCGACGGGATGGAGCGGGCCGACGACGCGCCGACCGGAGACGACGTTCGCGCGTTGCTATCCCCGGCGGCGTCCGCGCAGCTCGCGATCGCCTGCTCGCGGTGGTTCACGGCCGACTCGCGGTACGCCGGGACCGCACCGGTCGACGTCGGCGATCGGATCGGGCCGCCGTCGCTCACGATCCACGACGTCGTCCGACCCGGCTCGTGGGCCGCCCGCGCCTACGACGCGCAGGCGAGGCCGACCCAGCCGGTGACGATCGTCGACGACGGCGACCTCGCGACCCTGCTGCACTCGACGGCGACGGCCGCCGACCGGAACGCACAGCCCGCGGGGAACCTCGTTCCGGGACTGTCCGCCGAGAACGCGCCCCGGATCGCGCCGCGTCACCTCGGGATCGAGCCGGGCGACGCGGCGCCGGACGATCTCGCCGCCGACGCCGTCGTTCGGATCGATCGCTTCGGCGAGCCCCGCCCGCCGGACCCCGTGCTCGACAAACACCGGACGAGCTGGGTGCCGCCGGACCCGATCGCCGCCGAAGCGACGCGAGACGAGCTCCGAGCGCACGTCGGAGCGGACGCCCCCGGCAGGCTCGACGTCCCGGTCGCGGAGGGCGTCCGACTCCGCGACGGCGAGGCCGCCGGTCGCCTCGAGGACGTCACCGTCGCCTTCGACCTCGATCACCTGCAAACCGTCTCGGGGATCGGCGCCGTTCGCGAGACGATCACGGCCGTGGACGCAAAGCACAAGACGCGCATCCCGGTCGCGTCGACCGCGCCGGCGCTGTCGCTGTCGACGACGCTGCGAACCTGAGCGCCGCCGTTCGGCGACCCGGACCGCGTTACCCCACCGTTCGACGGCCGAGACCGCGCTCAATCCATCGCCTGCGCTTCGCCGCCGCGCTCTTCGGACGTCGAGCGGAGGCGTTCGTCCCTGCCGTCGATGCCGTCTGGGTTTTCCCAGAGGTGACAGGCGATCTCCTGGTCGCCCTCGACGTCGGCGCGCTCGACGAGCGGCGGGACGTCCGTTTCGCAGATCGACTCGAACCGCTCGCGGAGGGTCGCGATCGCCGCGTCGCGTGCACCCTCGGCGATCTCGTCGAGCGCCCGTTCGACGACGTCCTCGTTCTCGCCCGAGAGCCCCGCGCCGAGGAGATCCTCGCGAACCGCCCGCTTGAACGCCGCCTTGTCGGTTCGTGCGCCATCGTCCGCTCGCTCCCAGTACTCGCCCTCGGCGAAGTCGCCGTCTTCCAGCTGATCGCGCAGCGTCATCACGTCGCGGTAGGCCTCCTGTTCGATGTCGATATCCGGCGGGATGACCGCCGAACAGCGCATGCGGAACCGACACCCCGAGGGCACGTGGATCGCGTCGCTCACCTCGCCCTCGAGTTCGACCCGCTCGCGCCCGGCGGACGGATCCGGGACCGGGACGGCGTTGATGAGCGACCGCGTGTAGGGGTGTTTCGGGTTCTCGATGACCTCCTCGGTGGCGCCCAACTCGACGATCTTCCCCATGTACATGATCGCGAGTCGATCGCACATGTGACGCAGCAAAGAGAGGTCGTGACTGATGTAGACGACCGAGAGGCCGAACTCCTCGGTCATCCGCTCCAGGAGCGTGAGCACGCCGGCGCGCAGGCTCACGTCGAGCATCGACACCGGCTCGTCGGCGACGATGAAATCCGGGTCGAGCACCAGCGCCCTCGCGATCGCCAGGCGCTGTCGTTGGCCGCCCGAGAGCTCGTGGGGGTACTGGTCGAAGTAGTGATCGGCCGGTTCCAGCTCGGCGAACTCGAGGGCGCGCCTGACCCGGGCGCGCTGGTTCGGCAGGTCGTGAATCCGCAGCGGCTCCGCGACGGTGTCGTACACCGTCATCCGGGGATTGATGCTCTCGAAGGGGTCCTGGAAGATCATCTGGGCGTTCTGGCGGAACGCCGTCAGTTCCGCGCCCTCGACGTCAGAGATGTCCGACCCGCGGTAGTAGATGCTCCCGTCGGTCGGCTCGTGGAGTTTCACGAGCGACATTCCGGTCGTCGTCTTGCCGCAGCCGGACTCCCCGGCCAACCCGAGCGTCTCGCCCTCCCTGAGTTCGAAGCTGATACCGTCGACCGCGTGGACGCGATCGCTCTCCCGGCGGCGGGCGGCGTTCACGAGGCTCGCGATCCACCCCTCGTCGATCGGGAAGTGCTTTTTCAGCCCCTCGACCCGGAGGATGCGGCCGTCGTCGGCGCGGCTCACGGCTCGCGCTCACCTCCGCTCCCGTCGGTGGCCGTAGGCGGTTCCTCCACCGGTCGCTCGGCGGCGTCGGACTGGGCCCACGTCTCGGGTCGGTCGGCGATCGGCCGGAAGTTCTCGTCGATCTCGTCCGCGTAGTGGCAGTAGCTCCGCAGCCCGTTGACGTGCATCGCGGGCGGATGCTCGTCCCAGCACGTCTCGGTGGCCATCGGACAGCGTTCGGCGAAGCGACAGCCGTCGGGCGGATCCGCAAGGTCCGGCGGGTAGCCGGCCATGCTCATGAGATCCTGGTCGGACTTGCGGATGTTGGGGAACGCCCGCTTCAGGCCGATCGTGTAGGGGTGGTAGGGGCGCTCGAAGATCTCCTCGACCGGCCCCTCTTCGGCGATCTGGCCGGCGTACATGACGATGACGCGGTCGCAGGTCTCCGCCACGACGCTGACGTCGTGAGTGATCACCATCATCGAAGAGTCGATCTCGTCTTGAATCTGGCCGACGCGCTTGAGGATCTGGTCCTGCATGATCACGTCCAGCGCGGTCGTCGGCTCGTCGGCGAGGACGAGCGCCGGCTCCAGCGCCAGCGCCATCGCGATCATCGCCCGCTGGCGCATCCCGCCGGAGAACTGGTGGGGATACTCGTCGGCGCGGTCGCGGTCCAGGCCGACGAGGTCGAACATCTCGTCGACGATCCGGTTCGCCTCGACGCGACCCGCCGTCCGGCGGTGGACCTCGATCGCCTCGACGATCTGCTCTCGAATGGTGTAGACGGGATCGAGCGCGTTCATCGCGGACTGGGCGATGAGCGAGATCTCCTCCCACTTGTACTCGCGGCGGCGCTTCTCGGACATCGCGGTCAGGTCCTCGCCCCGGAACCGGATCTCGCCGCCGTCGACGTAGCCCGCGTCGGGGAGGATGCCGATGATCGCCTGCGCGAGCGTCGTCTTGCCGCAGCCCGACTCGCCGACGATGCCGACGTTCTCGCCCTCCTCGATCGAGAACGAGACGTCGTCGACGGCGCGCACCGGTCCCTCGTCGCTCTCGTAGTAGACCTCGAGGTTCTCGACGTCGAGGAGGCTCACGTCGCCACCTCCCGGCGATTCGCGACCCGGCGATCCGGGCGACCGATTCGTCCGTCGTCCGTCCGTTTTCGTGGGGCGTTCATCGTTACTCTCTCAGCTGGGGGTTGGTGATCTCCTCGTAGCCGCGGCCGATGAGAAAGCCGCTGATGACGACGAGCGCGATGCAGATGCCGGGCGGAACGAACCACCACCACGCGCCCTCCGCGAAGGCGTTGTACGAGCGGGACGACTGCAGCATCGTCCCCCACGAGACCCGGTCGGGATCGCCCATCCCGAGGAACGAGATGCCCGCCTCGGCGAGGATCGCCCACGCGATCGCGAACGCGCCGTAGAGGAACGACAGCGGGAGCACGTTCGGCGCGAGGTGTCTCGTGAGGATGTGCCAGTCGCTGGCGCCGGAGACCTTCGCCGCCTTCACGAACGGGCGCTCGCGCAGCGAGAGCACCTGCGACCGGATGACGCGGGCGGTCGAGCGCCACTGGAGGATGACGATCGCGAAGATGATGTTCCACAGCGAGGGCTCGAGCACGGCCACCAGGAGGATGACCGTCGGAAGCAGCGGGAGGCCGTACATGAAGTCGACGATCCGCATCAGGAGGTCGTCGACGAAGCCGCCGTAGTAGCCCGCGACGAGCCCGACCATCGTCCCGATCCCCGCCGTACAGATCGCCGCGATGAACCCGACGAGCAGCGCCGCCCGCGAGCCGTAGATGAGCTGGCTCAACAGGTCGTAGCCTTCGGCGGTGGTCCCGAGGACGAACCCCTCCTCGCCGCCGTAGAACGCCGGCTGCTCCCACTGGGCGATCATGACGCCGTCGACGTACTGGCGCTCGAGGGGCGCGTGCGGGGCCAGAACGGGCGCGAAGATCGCTACGAGCGCGAAGAACGCGAGGGTGACGATCGCGAGTTTGACCGTCAGCTCCGACGTGAGCATGCGGAACTGCTCGGAGAGCGTCTCCCGCCAGAGCCGGAGCGTTCGCCGGAGGTCGCTGTACTCCTCCGTCTCGTCGACGTAGGCGTCGAGGTCGTCGAATATCGATTTGTCGGGTGCTGCCATCTCGTCTCACCTCAGTCGTACGTCACCCGCGGGTCCAGGTAGCCGTAGGCCAGGTCCGCGACGAAGTTCATGATGATCACCGTCGCGGCGAGGACCATGAACGTCCCCTGAGCGACCGGGAAGTCCCGGCGGAGCACGGCCCGAACCATCTCCCTGCCGATTCCCGGCCAGCCGAACACCGTCTCGATCAACACCGCGCCCCCCACGGCGTAGCCGAGCGCGATGGCGGAGGCCGTCACGATCGGGAGGAGCGCGTTCCGGGCGGCGTGTTTGAACATGATCGCCCGCTCGGAGAGTCCCTTCGCCCGGCAGACGTCGATGAAGTCTTCCGAGAGCACCTCCAGCATGCTCGAGCGCATGATGAGCAGCGGGTAGCCCATGTAGTAGAACGCCAGCACGGCCGCCGGGGCCACGAGGTGGTAGAGCAGGTCGAGGGTCGCCTCGACGAACCCCGTCTCCTCGAATCCGGCGCCCGGACTCCGCATGCCGCTCATCGGGATGACGTCGAGCCACGCGCCGAAGATCCAGAGCACGATCAGTCCGACCCAGAACGTCGGCATGCTGCGGGCGGCCAGCGCCGTGACGACGGTGGCTTTCTCCCCGCGGGTGCCGCGGTACCAGCCGGTGAACACGCCGGCGGTGATCCCGAACGCGTAGGCGACGATGAACGCCGTCAACATCAGCAACAGCGTGTTCGGGAGGTAGGTCCAGATCACCGCGCGCACCGGCTCGTGCGTGTGAAACGACTGGCCGAAGTTCAGGGTGAGCGCGTTCTCGAGGAATCGAACGTACTGGACGTGCAACGGCTCGTGGAGGCCGTAACTTTCGATGATGCGCTGTCTCGCTTCCTGGGTCATCTGCCCGGAGACGAAGTACGACGTCGGGTCGCCGGGCATCAGCCGGAACATGAGGAACAGCGCCGTGCCGACGGCCCAGAAGGTGACGAGGAGCTGGAGAACCCGTCTGACGACGAAGTGCGCTTTTCCCATCGATGGTGGTGTGTCCGGAATCGAGTCGTTTCGCGACGCCCCGGTGAATAGCCGGCCGTCGCGTTACTGGTAGCCGGCCTCCTCGAGTCGTTCCTGGGCCCGCTCGATGCTCTCCTCGTACTCGGGGACGTCGGGGTTGTGGAGGTCGCCGAACGCCTCGGAGACGTGGTTGAATCCCGGTTCGGCGAAGCCGTACAGCAGCTGCTCGGCGATCGCCGTTCGCGGAACCGCGTTGACGACGGCCCGCCTGACATCCGGATCGTCCAGCGGTTCGTTCCGCGTGTTCATCGCGACGTGCCACCAGGAGGGTCCCGCCGCTTCGGCCACCTCGATCTGGGGTTCCTCCCGGTTCTCGTCGAGCTGTCGGCTGATCCGACCGAACGGTTCGTAGTTGAGATCGCCCCCGAGGAGCATCTCCCAGACGGTCGAGGTCTCCGGAATGATCCGCCAGAACCGGCGCTCGAAGTCGAGATCGAGCCAGTGGTCCTCGTTGCGCACGAGCCCCAGCTCCTCGCCGCGGTCCCAGTAGTCGAACTCGAGGACGCCGCTTCCGACCGGCTCATCGACCGACTCCTGGGTCGGCTCGTCGACGTCCTCCCACTCGTGCTGGGGGATGATCGGGATCTGGCTCGAGAGGACGGTGTGAATCGGGCCCAGCGGCTGTTCCAGCTGGAGTTCGACGGTCCGGTCGTCGACCGCCTCCGCTTCCCCGATGTAGCGATTCTGCACCGTGTACAGCGGGATCTCGTTCTCCGCGACGTAGTTGAACGTGAACGCGACGTCGTCGGCGGTGAGCTCCTCGCCGTCGTGGAACTCGTGGTCGCGGATCTCGTAGGTGACGACGTCCTCGTCCTCGTCGTGCTCCCAGTCTTCCGCGAGACCGTGCTCCTCGACCGGCTCGAGTTCGTCGTCGAGCTGGACGAGCCGATCGTACATGACGTTGAACTGGTAGACGTGCTTGCTCTCGTCGTTGTGCCCGAGGACGTTCATCGTGTCGAGCGCCTCCGGCCAGGTGCCCGCCAGCGTGTCCTCGCCGTCGACCATCTCGAGGTTCACCATGGTGTGGAAGGAGTTGAACCCGGAGACGTCCGCCTCCCAGTTGGTGACCTGCTCGACGTTGTGAACGACCAGATTCGGCATGTGGATGATCGGCATCTGCGGGACCTCCGAGACCAGAATTTCCTGGGCCTCGTGGAGCACGTCCCGGCGCTGTTCTTCGTCCGCGATCTCCAGCTGTTCGTCGAGCAGCTCGTCGAGCTCCTCGTTCTCGTACCCCGTGAAGTTGCCCGCGCCCGGATCGGTGTTCTCGGAGTGGTAGTACTCCGGAAGGAGGATGCCGGGATCGATGGTGAAGAACGTCCACCAGGTGGCGAAGTCGTACTCGTGTTCTTCCGTCACGTTGGCGAACAGCGTCCCCCATTCGAGGACGTTCACGTCGACGTCGAACCCGACTTCCTCTAGATTGTCCGCGATCAGGTTGATCGCGTCGTGACGCTCCGGGCTGTAGTCTTGGGGATTGTTCACGTACTCGAGCTCCCGGAGTTCCTGGCGGGATTCCCCGCCCATGCACCCGGCGAGGGCCGTCAATCCCGCGATGCCGGCAGCCGCCGAGGTCCGCTCGAGGAACGTCCGGCGCCCCTCGGCGTGTGCGTCATCTATTGACGCGCTATTGTCTGGCATGAAAATACGTCCCATGCCAAAGGTAAAAAGGTTTATTACACACATTTTTAATATTCATGGAGGTGTGAACGTTGAAAGGGTACGGCTTCCGGGCGGATGTGGGTGACCCACCTCGTTATGCGATTTCCGATGCCTGTCCCCTACTGCCGTCGCCGTCGACGGAGATGCTCCCCCACGTACGGGAGCCGCCGCAGGCGGTGGCGAACCGACTCGCGGCTCCGCTCGCGGATCGGTCGACCAGTCGCCCCGAAGCGTTCGCTCGGTCGGGCAGCGCGATCGTCACGCATACTCGTTCGTCGGGCGGGCTCGACGAGTCGGGATCGACCTCGACCGAGATGGCGCCGTCCGCGAGCGTAACCGACTCGCCGGGCCCGCTGGCGTCCGCCCCGTCCTCGGGATCGGGTCGGATCTCAGCGCGATCGACGAGGGGGCTGGCCCACCCCGTGACGGGAACGTTCCCGACCACGATCCGCTCGGCCCCGACGACCCGGCTCGCGGGGCCGAAATCGCCACGGGAGACGAGGCCCCTCACGACGCCCCGGACGACGCGATCCCGCCCGAGGACGGCAGGCGCTCGGAGCCGGCGGACGGCTGATCGAACCGCCCGCGACCGGCGGACGGCTGATCAAACCGCTCGAGACCGGCGGACGACTGCTCGATCCGTCCGCGACCGATCGAGCCCGTATTTCGACCCCCGAATTCGGAAACGATCCGATCGCCGTTCGACGCGACCGCTCAGCGCCGGACCGTCTCTCCGAGCGCCGGCGCCCGGGCGTCGAAGCCGTCCGCGCGCAACTCGGCGGCGAAGGCCGGACACCGGTCGCCGTGGTTCACGAGCACCATCCCGTCGCGGTAGGACTCGAGGAACGCGAGCAGACCGTCCCGATCGGCGTGGGCGGAGAAGTCGTACCCCTCGACCTGCGCGCTGACGGGCATCACGCGGCCGTCGATCTCGGCGCTGCCGGTCTCGAGCAGCTCGCGGCCGGGCGTCCCCTCGACCTGGTAGCCGGTGAGCGCGATCTTGTTCGCGGGGTGGTCGCGGATCTCGGGCACGTAGGTCATCGCGGGGCCGCCGTGGAGCATCCCGCTGGTGGTGACGATGACGGTGTTCTCGGCGGCGATCCGCTTTCGCTGGCCGTCCCGGCCCGTCACGAAGCGAGCGTTGCCCTTCGCGCGCCGCAGCCGGTGGGCATCCCGCAGGAACGACCGATTGCGGGGCCGCAAGAAGAGCTCGGTGACCCGTTTGCCCATTCCGTCGACGTAGCAGTCGACGTCGTGGGCCGCACAGATGCACAGCGCCTCCTGGGTCCGTCCGATGGCGAATGCCGGGACGACGACGGTCCCGCCCTCCCAGACGGTGGCCTTCAGGCTCTCGGCGAACTCGCGCTCGATCTCCGCTCGCGGGCGTCTCGCGGTGTCCGCGTAGGTGCTCTCACAGATCACGACGTCCGCCGCCGGTCGAGCCGTCGTACCCGCGACCAGCTGCTGGTCCTCGGTGTGGAAATCGCCCGTGTAGAGCAGTCGGGCGTCCCCGTCGTCGACGAGGACGTGCGCGCTCCCGGGGACGTGGCCCGCGTCGTAGAAGGTGACCTCGTACCCACCGTTCGCCGGGCCGCCCAGGACCGGGAACGACTCCTCGTAGCCGTGGGTCTCCGAAACCTGGGTGAGCCGGGCGAGCTCGGCCTCGGTGAACGGACAGTCGTAGGTCCCGCCGTGCAGCTTCAGCGTGTCCCGGCAGAGAAGCATCGCGAGATCCCGCGTGGGCGGCGTCCAGTGGACCGGCGGCCGATCGCTCCCAGACAGCAGAGCGGGAAGCGCGCCGACGTGGTCGAGGTGGCCGTGGCTCACCACGACCGCCTCGGGAGCGACGTCGCCGACGGGAAACCGCGGCGGGTCTCCGGAGTCCATCCCGAAGTCGAGCAGCAACCGCTCGTCGACGAGGATCGCGCTCCGCCCGATCTCGCGGGCGCCGCCCAGGAACTGGACCTCCATCTGGCGGGCGTTGGCACGAGCGAGGTTTGGGTTCGTCGGTTCGAGGTTCGGGCGGTGAACGACGGGGTCGGCGACCCTTCGGGTGGGCGGACACGCACGCGACGCCGGTCGAGAACCGACGGATACGCGCTCTAGGGCACGTAGATACGCGCGTGAGACCGATCGAGGGACAGGCGCGTGAGGACGGTCGATAGATGCGCGCGTGAGACCGATCGAGGGACAGGCGCGTGAGGACGGTCGATAGATGCGCCTGCGAGGCCGGTCGATCGACGTTCTCCACCGACCCGTCGGAAGACGGAACCGTCGTCGGTTACCGAATGCTACACGTGACCGTCCAGATCGCGGACGCGTTACGGGCGCCGTGTAAATTGCCACTCGACGCATGTTCGAAGGTATCACCCGCCAACCCCGGAAGTATCAATCGTGAAACAAAGGGAGTCGTGGACGGCGTTGCTCACATGCAAGTGACCTACCTCTCGTCGGCGGCCGTCCTGATCGACGACGGCGAGACCAGACTGTTGTGCGATCCCTGGCTGATCGACGGCGCGTACTACGGCTCCTGGGCGCACTACCCGGATTTCGACGTCGAACCCGAGGATTTCGACGACGTCGATTACATCTACCTCTCACACATCCACCCGGACCACTTCGATCCCGCCACCCTGAGGCGGATGGACGACGAGATCCCGGTGCTCATCCACGACTACCGCTGGGACTACCTGCGAGAGGCGGTCGAGGATCTCGGCTTCGAGGCGATCGAACTGCCCCACGACGAGCGCACGCACCTGACGGGCGACCTGCACATCAACGTCCTCGCGGCCGACGGCTGCGACCCGGAGCTCTGTGGAAACTACTTCGGGTGTACCTGGTACGACGACGACGCCGACCGCCCGGGCTCGACGCAGGTGGACTCGATGGCGGTGATCGACGACGGCGAGTTCGTCGTCGCGAACACGAACGACTGCCCGTACCAGCTCGTCGAGTCCAGCTGCCGGAAGGTCAAGCGGGACTACGGCAGCGTCGACCTCCTGTGTCACCAGTACAGCGCGGCGCAGTTCTACCCGCAAGCGGTGACGAACTACGACCCCGAGCACAAGCGCCGGGAGCGCGACCGGGTCGTCCGCGAGAAACACGTGCTCGCGTTGAACTTCATCGACATCTTCGAGCCGAACTACTACATGCCGTTCGCGGGCGAGTACCTCCTCGCCGGCGGGCTCGCACACCTCAACGAGTACACGGCGAACCCGCCGCGGGTACGGGCCCGCGAGTTCTTCCGATCGCGCGTCGACCCCGACCAGCACGAGTGCGTTTTCCTCAACTCCGGCGAGCACCTCGACCTCGCGACGGGCGAGCGGTCCGCACCCTTCGAACCGGCCGATCCCGAGGAGGTTCGTCGGTACGTCCGCGAGGAGCTCGCCCCCCGGACGCTCGACTACGAGCGCGATCCGGTCCCGACACTCGCGGAGCTGCAGGGCTACGTCCCGTACGCGTACGAGAACCTGGAGGAAAAGCGCGATCGGATCGGCTTCCGCTCGCCGACGACGGTCCTCGTTTCGCTCGTCGACGGCGCCTACCTCGAACTGACGATGAACGGGGACGGCTACCGGACCGTCGACGATCCGGATGTAGACGACTACGACCGCTACGTGAAATTCGAGGTCGACCCGCGCCTGCTCAAGCGGTTGTTCGAGGGGCCCCACAGCGCCTACTGGGCCGACGCGAAGATCGGTTCCCACCTCGGGATCAGCAAGGAGCCCGACGTCTACGAGCGCGGGCTGTACAACTCCCTGGGCTCGTTTCACGCCCACGGTTACGAGGCCGCCGTCGAGGAGCCGCCGTCCTCCCAGATCGCCTGATTCCGGCGCCGGAAGGCGTTCGCGTATCCCCCGACGTCCCGTTCGCGAACCGGAGAAGGTAGCGCTCGGGCGGATAGACGCCGATGGTCGCAAGCCGGAAGGCCCCGTCGACGTACTCGAAGCGCTCGCGGCCCAGCGCGGCGAACGAGAATGGACTCGACGGGTCGAGCGACGCGGTCGGGGTCCGGGTGCCCAGGAAGACGAGCGCGTCGAGGAAGATCAGGAACCGGCCGACGCTCCGGGCCCGGCGGCCGAGGGAGGCGTGACCGACGCCGCGGCCTACCGCCGTGAAGAGGGACGCCGGCCAGCACGATCGGTCGGAGAGGCTCACCGGCGGACGGTAGCTCGCGGAGGGCGATCGGTAGTGATCGCCAGAACCCGGGTCCTAACGTGGCTCACGTCCGCCGACGCGCCGACGATCCGTCCCGCCGGCGATTCGTCGGAAATGGAATGCTTAATGGCACCGAGACCACAGTTTTCGCTCATGAGCGCCGTTCGCGCCGGACCGATGGAGTGGGAGCCCGATCGCGCCCTCCAGGCCCGGTTGGCGGTCGGTCTCTCGCTCATCGTCGTCTTCCCGTTCGTCTTCGCGGTCGTCCTGGAGTGGTCGCTGACGACGATCGTGCCGGGAGTGACGGTCGCGCTCACCGGCGTGGAGATGGACCCGTCGTTCGCGATCGACTGGCGGCTGCTCGTCGGCGCCGTCCTCGTCGGGCTCGTCGGTCAGTACGCGTACGGCGATCGGATCGCCCTGCGCTCGCTCGACGCGAGGCCGGTCGACCACGACGAGTACCCCGAGCTCCACGCGACCGTCAGCCGGCTCGCCCAGCAGGCGGACCTCCCGACGCCCGACCTCGCCGTCATCGACACCGACGCCCCGAACGCTTTCGCAACCGGCCGGAGCCGCGAGTCGGCGACGGTCGTCGTCACCGAGGGGCTACTCGCGGCGCTCGACGACGACGAGCTGGCGGCCGTCCTCGCCCACGAGATCGCCCACCTGAAAAACGGCGACGTGACGGTGATGACGATCGCGTACCTCCTGCCGACGCTCACCTACCTCGTCGCCACGAGCGCGTACACGATCCTCCGGACGGTCTTCCGGTCGCTGCAGTACATGCGGACGAGCCACGACAACGACGGGCGGGCGGTCGCCGCCGTGATCGTCGTGATCGTCGTCACCACGCTCGTGACGATCGCCGTCTCCGCGCTCTTCTGGATCGCGAGCTACCTGCTCTACCGGCTGCTCTGTCGGTACCGCGAGCACGCCGCCGATCGCGGGGCCGCCCAGCTCACCGGCGACCCGCTCGCGCTGGCGAGCGCCCTCGCGACGATCGACGAGGAGCTCTCGGCGGCGCAGGACCGCGACCTTCGGGAGCTCGACGGCGGCGTCGAGGCGCTGTACGTCGCCCCGCTCGACTTCGCACAGTTCACCGAGGACGGCGACGACGGCCTGTTGAGCAAGGACCTGTTCCCCGAGACCCACCCCGACACCGACGAGCGGATCGCCCACCTCCAGGACCTCGCCGCCGAACTCGAGACGGCTGGCTAGTTTCCCGGCCGATACCGCTGGACGGTGAACCGCTCGTAGCCGCCGAACGCGAGCTCGAGCGACCCCATCCACCAGTTCCACCGATCCGCGGGCGTTCCCCGCCGGGCGTCCGAGAGCTCCTCGATCACCACGTCGTTGGTCACCGGCGCCCCCACGTCGTCCTCGTAGGCACCCGAGTCGTGGAGGTCGACGGCCTGCCGAACCACCACCCGCGACTCGCCGACGGTCCCGCCGAACTCTCGACGGAGGCGGCGTTCTAACCGGCCGGGATCGAGCGCCATCGACGACGGTTGGCGTCGAGGGGGCTTTACTGCGGCGGCTGTCGGCACGGCTCCACCGACTGGGAGCGCCCGCCGGAAGCACTCGTTCGCCGCCTCCGCGGCGAACGGTGCTATCCAACGGAAGAGCGAATTCTCCCGAGCATCGCGGAACCTTCCGTTCCGCTCGACGGGGGACGGCTGGCTGGTCTCCAGCAGTCCCAGCGCGAGCGAGTCCGCCCTGCGGACGAGCGAGCGGGCCGACGACCGATGTGAAGGGCGCGCTCGACGCGCCCGGAACGGAGGGAAGAGGCTTTTCATCGAAGTTTTCCCGAGCGCGGCCGCATCGCGGCCGCGCGCAGCGGAAAAGTTCGGTTGCGTTCCGATGTGTTTTTGACCGGCCGCCGATTTGTCCCGGGCATGGCAACCTTCACTGTGGTCGTCGGCGACCCCGACTCGGGGCAGGCCTACCAGCTCGAGGCCGACGGGCAGGACGCGAATCGATTCATCGGGAAGTCGATCGGCGACGAGGTCGACGGGGGCGCCGTCGGCCTCGACGGCTACACCCTCGAGATCACCGGCGGCTCCGACGAAGCCGGCCGCCCGATGCACGAGGGCGTCGCGGGTCCAAACCTCAAGGAGGTGCTCTTACACGAGCGCACGACGGGCTATCGCCCCCGCCGGGACGGCGAGCGCCGCCGGATCACCGCCCGGGGCCGGGAGGTCTCCGACGCCGTGAGCCAGATCAACGCCACCGTCGCCGAGGCCGGCTCGACGTCGATCGCCGAACTGGTCGGCGAGGGCGACGGCGAGGACGAGTAAGCGAGGGAGTTCTCGTGGCTGATCGCATTTCGAGCGACCACCCCTCGGTCCACACCGTGCGCGCGAGCGCGGAACCGACGGCGACCGGACGGACGCTCTCGATCCCGACCGACGAGCGCGATCGCTTCCCGACCGACGACGTCGTTCGGGTGGTCCTCGACGGCGACGAACGGTTCGCGCGAGTCGAGCGGGCGCTGACGGGCGATGAGCTATCCGTTCCCGGCGTCTACGACGCGCCGCGGTTCGCACGGGAGCCGGGCGCGGGCGACGATCGACTCGCCGCGTGGATCGCGGACCGGTCGATCCCCGAGGGCGGGTCGGTGCTGATCGACGTCGTCGAGGCCGGCTTTCTCTACGGACTCCGGGCGCCCGGCGAGACGGCCGTCTACGAGGCGAAAGAGCCGCCGTCGGACTCGCTGTCGTCGATCGCGGAGCGCCTCGAGGAGTAACGCGCTCCGTTCGAGGGGCGCGCTGGGAACCGCCGGCCCGTTCTCACCGACCGCGAGGGGCGCCGCCCGGGACGCGAGCGCCCGAGCTGCCGCGAGGGCCCCTTCGCTCCCTTTTTCCACCTCCGAGACCGACGTTCGAGCATGACACAGCCAGGAGCGGCGTTCCTCGCGGGCGAGCGCCCGGACGACGTCGCGATCTACCTCTCGGAGGCGGCCGCCGACGACCTCGAGAAGCTGGCGTCCGTCGGCGAGCGCGTCGACGGCGGCGTGCGCATCGTCGTCGACGGCGAGCGCGGCCGGAACGCCTTCCGCGCGGCGACCGGCGTCGAGGCGATGGCCTTCGCGAAGGAGGCGATGGGAACGGACGGTGACGTGGCCCCGGACCTCGCCGGCGGCACCTGTCCCGAAGCCGACGCCGGGGAGGACACCGACGGAGATCACGCGACCCGGTTCGTCTTCGCGTTCGCCGAGGCCCAGAACGAGGAGGTCGGCGGCATCTACGCCGAGGGGGACGTCATCCACGCCTACGCCCAGTGCGCCTGCGGGACGGCGTACGCGGACAAGTGGGTCGCCGAGGAGTCGGCGGGCGAGTCCTCCTGATCGTCGGGCACGGGTCGTCAATGATGTGCCGTATGAGGTGTCAAGTGATCGATACCGGACGTGGGTGCCTCATTCCAGCTTCTGGGAGCTGCGATTCCCATCCGCGAGCGGAGCCCTCGGTTCCCCGTCTAAACCAGCGTTGCCCCGTGGAGGCGGCTATTCTGGCGTAGATATTTGGCGAGCGGTTCGAGCGATCCGCGGTTCGGAGCGAACGAAGTGAGGGCGAACGGCGAGAAGCGAACGCGAGGCCGATCGCCTGCAAGCCTCGAAGGACGAACGGCGACCGACGGGAGCCGTGAGTGAGCGAGGACCCGCAGCAAAAAGGTACGCGCACACCCACTATCCAGCACCACGATCGTCCCACCTCGAGTGCCCCACGCTTAAGCCGTCGGAACAGCTGGATCCGTACATGAATTCCTACGAAACGCCGGGCCGGACCGAACGCGGGTTCGGCCTCTCCGGGCGCGAGGTGCGGGTCATCGGGGGAGCGACCGGGTTGATGACGATCACGGTCGCGCTGATGTACGTCTTCGTGGCGACGCCGCTGGCAGCCGTCAACGAGTCACTCTTCGCCTATCCGATCGTGGGCGTGCTGGTCTACGGGGCGGCGATCATGGTCGGCGAGCTGATCGCCGAGCGCGGCGTCGAGGGCGGCGACCTCGGGATCGCGTTCGTGGGGATGGTGATCCTGCAACTCGCGTTCGGCACCTTCGGGGCGGGCGTCGTCTCGTGGGCGCCGCGGGACCAACAGCTGACGATCCTGGGCATCACGGCGATCGTCACGGCGCTCGTGACGGCCGCGATCGCGACGTACGTCTACGCCCGCCGGACGGACTTCGACTCCTGGGGCCGGTGGGCGAACTTCGCCTTCCTCGGCGGCGTCGGCGCCATCGCGGTCGGCACGTTCGTCCTCTCGGAGCTCCTGCTGCTTGGATTCGTGCTGATCTTCCTCGGCTTCCTGCTGCGGCTAGGCTGGGAGATCTGGCGCGTGCGCGAACACCGATCGGCCTCGACGGCGCTGCAGACGATCGGCGTCTACATCGCCGTGGCCGGCGTCTTCGTCCACGTGCTGCAGCTGGTGCTGCGGTACGTGATGCGGGAGTGAGGGCGTCCTCCAGCTGGCGCTGCGGTACGTGATGCGGAAGTGAGGGCGGTCGCGCCGCGATCGCGATTCCCGTCGGTTGGTCGGATCGAGACGTGATCCCGATTCATCAACCGACGCGGTTCTGGTTCCTCAACCGTTATGTCGTGACGTCCGCAACCGCCTCCCATGAGTTCGCAGGACGCGACGCCGATCGATCCGGAGACGCTCGCCCGACTCCCGGAGTTCTACCACCCCGTCGTCTCGCCGGACGGCTCGGAGATCGCCTTCTACTACGACGAACACGGTCGCAACGACCTCTACCTGCTCGATCGCGTGGACCGCACGTACGAGCGCGTCACCGACGGCGAGGCCCCGCGGAGCGCGCGCTGGCACGTCCGGTGGGGGCAGGCCGGCGAGCGCGTCTACTTCCACCGCGACGAGGGGGGAGACGAGCAAAACGACATCGCCGCCTGGAGCCGCGACGACGGCGTCGAGACCGTCGTTCCCGTCGACGGGCAGGGCGTCCTCTCGGGAACGACGCGGGACGGCGAGGCGGTCCTCTACGGCAGCGACGAGGGCGAGCAGATGAACCTCTACCGCTACGACCGGGCGGCCGACGAACGGACCCGGCTCACCGACTACGACCGGCCGGTCATGGGCGGAATCTTCGGCCCCGACGACGAGCGGATCGCCTACGTCACCAACGAGTCGGCGGTCTTAGAGAACCGCGACGCCTACGTGATGGACGTCGACGGCAGCGGGAAGCGTCGGCTCGAGATCGGCGCGGACGGCTCCGAGTCGACGGTCGCCGCCTGGTTCCCCGACGGCGAGCGGCTGCTCATCTCGGACAACGCCGACGATCTGCGGCGGGTCGGCGTCTACCACCTCGCGTCGGACGAGATCGAGTGGCTCGGCCCCAACGAGGCCGAGGAATCCGCCGCGGCGGTGTCGCCGGACGGCCGGCACGTCCTCGCCGTGCGCAAGCGCCGCGGCGCGTCGATGCCGGTCCGTTACGATCTCGAGACGGGCGAGTCGGCCGAGCTCGACGTCGCCGAGGGCGTCAGCGACGTTCCGGGCGGCCGAGGCGGGGCGTTCGTCGACGAAACGACCGTCGTCTTCGCCCACTCCCGGCCGGATCATCGCAAGGAACTCTACGAGTACGACCTCGAGACCGACGAGTGCGAGGTCCTGCTCGCGGCCGCCTACGACGACCTCTCCCCCGACACGTTCGTAGACGCCGAGTACGTCACCTACGAGAGCGAGGACGGCCTCGAGATCGGCGCGCTGCTGTACGACCCCCGCGGCGGGCCCGCCCGCGCGGCCGACGCGACCGGCGTGCCGGCCGTCGTCGTGGTCCACGGCGGACCGCACGCCCGCTCCTCGAAGACTTTCAACCTGACCGCGCAGTTCCTGACGACGCGGGGTTACGCCGTGCTCATGCCGAACTACCGGGGATCGACCGGCCGCGGCCGCGAGTTCAAGCAGGCCATCCTCGGCGACTGGGGTGGGATGGAGCAGGCCGACGTCGCGGCCGGCGGCGAGTGGATCAGGGACCACGAGTGGATCGACGAGGATCGGATCGCCGTCTACGGCGGCAGCTACGGCGGCTACTCCGTCTACTCCCAGCTCACGGGATTTCCAACGCTGTGGACCACCGGCATCGCCTCGGTCGGCATCACCGACCTCCACGAGCTCTACGAGGAGGACATGGCCCACTTCCAGTACATCCTCCGCCAGCAGATGGGCGACCCCGAGGAGAACTACGAGTTGTGGCGCGACCGGAGCCCGATCGAACACGTCGACGACGTGGAACGCCCGATCTACGTGATCCACGGCGTCAACGACCCCCGCTGTCCGATCGGCCAGGCCAGGCGCTTCCGGGACGCTCTCGAGGAGCGCGGCTGGACGGCGGGCGAGAACTTCGAGTACACCGAGTTCGGCGACGAGGGTCACGGCTCGACCGACATGGAACAGATGGTCCGCAAGTTCGACCTCCTCGAAGACTACCTCGACCGCCGGCTGTAGGGCGGGTAGCGGCGTCTCGACGTTCGTCCCCGATCGACGTCCCGTCCCGCCACCGGGATCACGTTCGACCCCGGTTCGCTACTCGGCGTCCGACTCCCCGCTCTCCGACGCCTCCTCGACCACCGCCTCGAACGCCGCGAGGATGACCCGCTTGGTGACGGCGCCGCGGGTCGTCCAGTGGTTCGCGTAGTCGAGCATGTCGTCGTAGATGTCCGGCTTGCAGCCCGCCGCCTTGGGGTGGCCGCCGCCCTCGACGCGGCCGGCGACCTCGTGACAGCGCTGGAACGCATCGGTGCCGCGGATGGAGGCGCTGCCCGCGGGCTTGACGATCACGGAGGCGTCGGCGCCCGCCTCGCGCATCCCCTCGGCGACCTCGTTCTGCGAGCAGCGGCCGTAGGTGACGCCCACGGTGTAGGGGCCGACCTCGTGGTACTCGGCGCGCATCACGGCGTGCTCGATGAGCCGCTCCTTCTCGACGCGGCGCTCGGCGAGGAAGGCGACCACCCAGTCGGGCAGGTCGGCGCCGTACTCGCGGACGACCTCGACGTACTCGGCGGGGTCGCCCCAGTAGGCGTAGTCGGCGAGGTCGTCGCTGCGCGGGTCCTCGCGCAACCACAGGTCGTGGTCGCGGGTGACGGCCGCCAGCTCTCGGTACGCTTCCTCGAAGTCGTACGCCATCGAGCGGTAGACGACGTCGGCGCTGCACTCCTCGTCGGAGTCGCCGACGACGAGGTCGACGCCCGCCTCGCGCAGCGCCGCCGCGACGTCGGCGTCCCACTGATGGTGGTCGTACCACCGGACGCTGGAGACGACCTCGAAGGCGGCGGCGAGCTCGTCCTCGACGTACTCGTACCGGTCGGGGGCCAGGTCGCAGACGAAGAGGTCGATCCCCGGCTCGGCGTGCTCGGCGACGCGCTCGATCGCGTCCTCGACGTTGTGGGGGCTGGCCGGGAGCAGCGCCACGCGGTGTGGCGTCGGCTCGGGCGCGTCCACCGGGTCCGCCGCGTCGACGAGCTCTGCGGCGCCCGCGGCCTCGTCGGTCTCGGCTCCGGCGTCCGCGTCCGCGGCGTCGGTCGCCTCGTCCGCTTTCGCGGCCTCGACCGTCTCGTCTCCGACGTTCTCGACTCCCGCTCCGTCCGCCTCGCCGTCGGCCTCCGGCACCCGCCGGACGTCGTCGTAGGCCTCGCGGATCAGCGCGACGCAGGCCAGGCCGTCGGCGTCCGGGTCCGCGACGACAGCCGCCTCGGCGCCCTCGAGCGCGGCCGCCGTCCGCTCTTCCTGGAGGCCCTCCTCGACGGTGTCGGGGAGGAAAAAACCCGCCCCGGGAAGGAGGCTTCGGCGCGCCGGATCGAGGTCGCTCGTGTCGAACAGCTCGTCCATGGACCCCCTTCGGCCACCGGGCGGAAGAAGCCGCCGGTCCCGGGCGGTCACTTGGCAGCCGCCGGTCCCGGGCGGCCGCTCGACAGCCGCGGCTCCCGGACCGTCGCTCGACAGCCGCGGCTCCCTCGTTTCAGCAACGAACTCGTGTACGCGACGTCCGGGCCGTTGGGACGGGCGCCAGTTCACCCCGACGTCGCGGCTGCGGCCTCGTCGTCCGGCGACGCCTCGAGCTGGCGGACGGTGAGGACCGGAACGGGCGCGCTCCGGACGAGGCGTTCGGCGACGCTCCCGAGCAGGGGCCGATTCTCGCCGTGGCGACCGCGGGTACCGGTGACGATCAGGTCCGCGTCGACCTCGCGGGCGTAGGCGGAGATCTCGGCCGCGGGGCGACCCTCCCGGAGCGCGGTCGTCACGTCGGCGTCGTCGGTCCGGCCCTCGAACACGTCGAGCGCGCTCTCGGCGCGGGACTCGAGCGCGGCGCGCAGCTCCTCGCGCAGTTGCTCCGGGGAGGCGTCGACCTCCCCGACGTCGACGACCGTCAGCGCGTGGACGTCCGCGTCGAACCGATCGGCGAGGTCCAGCCCGACGTCGATGGCCCGCTCGACGCTCGCCGAGCCGTCCGTCGCGACGACGACTCGTTCGAACATGGGCGGGAATTCGCCCCGAACCCGTATAATCCTCCCGACACGGAGCAGGTGGCTTTTTGACAGCCGCGGCCGCAGTGGCGGATATGGACGAGCACGCCGCCGTCACCGTGGAGACGGTGCTCGCGCCGGTCGACGGCAGCGAGGCATCCGCGAGGGCCGCCGAGTACGCCATCACGGTCGCGGACCGCTACGACGCGCGCGTCCACGCGCTATTCGTCCTCAGCCGGGAGGTCGTCCTCGGGATGGACGCCGGCGCCGTGGCGGAAGTCGACGTCGCGGAGACCGCCCGCGAGTTCCTCGCGGACGTGGTCGCCCACGCCGAGACGACCGACGTCGCCGTCTCCACCTCGACCGCCCACGGCTTCTCGCCGGTGCGAAAGACCCACCACCCGGGCAGCGTCGTCCTCGACACCGCCGACGAGGTGGGCGCCGACTTCATCGTCATCCCCCGGGAGCCCTCCCTGGAGGCCGCCGAGGTCCTCGAGAAGGCCGCCGAGTACGTCCTCGGCTACGCGAGCCAGCCGGTGCTGTCGGTGTGACCGGCCCGGGATCGGTCGCGATATTGCGGCGATCGTTAGTGAGCGCCGTCAGCGACGTCGCCGGCCAGGTCGGGTCCGTCGCCGATCGGGTCGGTGCCGTCGCCGGCCAGGTCGGGTCCGTCGCGGGTCCCTCTCGAGTCGTCCCGTCGGTGGACGCGTCGTCGGTCGAGAGGAACGGCGGAATGCCGGCCGCGCGGATCAGTCCTCGCCCTCGAGCCTGATCGCCATCTCCCGGTCGAAGCTCTCGGAGCCGACGGTCTCGAAGCCGACGCGCTCGTAGAGGGCGATCGCGGGCCCGTTCCAGCGCTCGACGGTCAGCCAGACCCGCTCGATGCCGCGGGCGGCGGCCTCCCCCAGCAGATGTTCCAGAAGTTCGGTGCCGACGCCCGCGCGCTGGTAGGCCTGCAGGACGAAGATCGCCAGCTCCCACTCGTAGTCGGCGGGGTCCGCGCGCGGGTCCGGGTCGTCGGTGTCGGGAACGAGGACGGCGTGCCCGACGTAGTTCGGCCGGTCGTCCTCCGCATCGTCCGTTTCGGGGCTGCTCGCAGCCGCTTCTTCGCCGTCGTCCGCGGGCCGAACGGCCACGTTGACGCCGCGCTCGACCAGCGGCTCCAGCCAGCGCCGGATCGTCTCCTCGCCGGTCGGCGGGATCCCCTGGGCGCGATCGGCCGGGTGGAACCGGACGTACATCCGGGTCAGCGCCTCCAGGGCGGCCTCGTCGTCGTCCAACGCCTCGACCCGCAGCCGACGGTCCTCGGCGTCCGCAAACGACGCGGGCGGTCGCGGGAACGGCCCCGCGGGCTCGGTCGGATAGCGCCTCGCTCCTCGCATGGTCACCGGATCAGTTTGACCGTCATCGACGCGTTTAGCAGGACGAACTCCGTGATCGGGCCGAGGCGAATCTTCCCCATCGGGGTCTCCGTGCCGCCGCCGATCACCACCTGGTCGAACCCCGCGCGCTCGGCGCGGTCGACCAGCGCGGGACCCGGATCGCCCTCCAGATCCCGGACGGCGGCGTCCAGGCCCGCCTCCTCGACGATCCGCTCGGCCTCCGCGCGCATCTCCTCGCGCGAGCGCGACGCCTCCGGCTTCTCGAGGATCGCGATCTCGAGGTCGTCGCCGACGGCCTCGGCGCGCTCGACCGTCTCCTCGAGGGCTCGGATCGACTCGTCCGTCCCCCCGAGCCCCAACAGGACCTTCATACTCGGGGCTTGCGCGGTCCCGGGAGAAAATAATTGCGGGACGAGAACTCGGAGCGAAGATGGGGACGGGAACTCGAAGCGATGCGGCCGCGAGCGCTCGCGTGGCGGACATAACAACTGTTATTGAGCCGCGGGCGCTTCGTCGGAGTGAGGGCGCGTAGCTCAGTGGACAGAGTTCTTGGTTCCGGACCAAGATGTCGCGGGTTCAAATCCCGTCGCGCCCGTTCGACTCGCTCTACTCACCTCGCGAGCGCGACGGAGACCGCGGACGCGGAGCCCTCGCTCACTGCCATCGGCCGTCTTCCCGCCGATCGGTGGAGTCGGTAGCGAGCCGGAAACCGGCGTTGTTCACACCGGGCCTCGATGGTTTCCGTCGTCACGACGGGCGTCGCCGTCTGGCGATTCGGTCGGACGCGTCGCTCGCCGGACACCGCCCAGTCGCGTAGAGAACACTCCGCTCGCTCCCCCGGCTCCACGTACCGCAATCGCAGGCCGAGAATTCAGGTCGGTTTGACACCGTACGCCCTCATGGTCAGACTCTCGACGATCGTGATCGTCCTCGCCATCGTCCTCGGAATCGGGCTCATCCCGATTCCCGTCGTTCCCGGGGTCGGACTGGTCGTCGGCATTTCGGGCGTTTTGATCGGGATCGTCCTTCGACTCCTCGGAAAATAGCCCCGTCCGCCGGCGCCGCCTGCCGATCGCTCGCGCCACGTGGCCCGCACTTCTCGGGAGCGACTCAGAGTCGCCGTATCCCGTCCTGTCACCACTAGCTATCGCGACCCATGCCACCACGTAACTTGCCAGGAGATCGCCAATCCGGCACGTGGACCGACCGGTCGAACCCGAAACCGAGATGTTACGCCGGTCGGTTCGAGACGCAGGTGGCCGACCTGCTCCTCGTCCTCCAGTTCACCCTGGCGGCGATGCTCGCGTTCGTGGCGTTCGGATGGGTGTCCCTGACCCTCGGACCCTGGACGATTCGAACCGGTCGATCACGCACTTCTCCGGGATCGTCCCGGTGCCGCTCGGGATAGCGGTGACCGTCTCCATCCTGGGCACGCTGTACGGGTCCGACGGCGAGTGGCGACTCGGCGTGGCCGTCCGTGGCTCGTCGCGACGCGCCAACCCGCGGTCTCCTCGCGAGCAACGCGACCGGCCCGATTCCCGCCTCGCTACGATCCTCGATTCACTACGGGCAGGACCGAAACGGGACCGTCACATCCTCTCCAACTCGCGCACGAACCGCGTTGAGCGGTTCCTCGCCTCCATCAGCTTCCGTCCGGCCGCGCTCGGTTGGGAGACGGATCCCGGAATCGGCGTGGTTCCGTTCGTCGCCGGGTCGATCCGGTACCGGTTGCCGTTCTCCCCGCTCGCTCACTTCATCCCCGTGCACGTTCCCGATCCGACCGTCGTGGCGGATCGAGGACCGCGCCACGTACGATACGGTCCGCATCCCGGCGATCGTTCGAGATCCGCGGCCGGTCCACGCGCAGCGCCGCGTCTCCGGGCCGAGCCCTCGGTGGGCCCCTACAACGCGGCGTCGCAGTAGGCGCACGTCCCGTCCGACGGCTCGTTCGGCGCGCCGCAATCGGGACAGTTGCGCGTCGTGGAGCGGGACTCGTCGTCCGTCGTGGACTGGACCGGCGCGCCACAGTTGCTGCAGTGGTTGACCTCCCACTTCGTGCGTTCTTCACCGTCCGTGTCGAAGGCCTCGAGGTCGACGGTCGCCCCGCAGTTGGCACAGTAGGCGGCGCCGTTGCGGTCGCGGTTTCGTCGACTTCGCTCCCGGTGTACCTGCAGCACGCCGACGACGAGCATCGTCCCGAACACGACCCAGCCGAGCGGCCCCATCGCGAATAACCCCCAGAACAGCACCCACCCGACGGCGAGGAGTCCGATGGCCTGAAGGACGGTCCGAAGCGACATGGATCGCAGTACTGTCGGACCGAAATTAGTTCTTTCTAACACGCGAGTCGCCGACGTCCTCGGTAACGGCTATAGACACCGTCACGTCTGCGCGGCCGTGCTCGTCGACGTGTCACGAGGACGGTCGGCGCCGGGGGACCACGACCCCGGCGAAATCGCCGGACCGACTCGCCAGTCGTCGACGATTTCGCCACGAACGGATTCGAATCGGTTCTCGCCACCCGGAACGGCCGTACTCGGTCGGTCCGGCCGAGCCGTCGCAACTCCACGGTTTCCACGCGGTGCGAGCGGGGCGGCCACCACGAAGGTGATGGCTATCGACGTGACGCGGTGGCAACGACAGTTCGGCCCCGCTACCGGGCGGAACTCCCGAATCCGATATAGGGTTGGTGGCCGGGTGTTTTGGGTGTGATCGACGGAGGATCGGTCCGCTCGAACCGACCGCGGACCCTCCGCTGGCCACGCCGACTCGTTCCGGGACGAGCTCCGTTCCGGGGCTCACTATTCAGGCCGTCGGTACAACCCGTTCGAGTCCGTCCTCCCGGCGTGGACGACACCGACGTCGAGACGACGGCCGCCTTCGGATCGATCGCCGAGCCGGATACGTTCGCCGAGCAGGCGCGCCGACGCGCGGCGATCGAACGCGACGCCGTGGAGTGGGCGATCGACGAACTCGACGCGCTCGTCGACGAACGGGACGTCGATCTCGACCCGCTCCTCGCGTACGCCCGTCGGAGCCGCGAGAGCCTGCCGGATCGCCACCGTCGCGCGTACGAGGCGATGGCCGACGAGTTCGCCGTGGACTCCGACCTGTACGAGACGTACGTCTTCGCGTTCTCGGAACTCTGCGAGGGCCTGGCCGAGGGGGAGGGACGCTCGGAGAAACACCCGGCCGGGCCGCCGGAATCGGGCTCGGCCCCCTACGGTGAGGGCTGTACGAACGTCCTGGTCTCTCCGCCGGCGGTCGATCCGAGCGCCGCGGCCGAGGGTCCGCTCGTACTCAAGAATCGCGACATCGCGGGCCGCGGCGTTCGGCCGAAGTCGGTCGTCGAACAGCCGCCGATCGACGACTACTATGGATTCCTGACGGTCGATACCTGCGGAACGATCTCGATTTTCAAAGGGGTCAACGATCGAGGCCTGGTGGCGGCGAACACGCACATCGAGTGCGAGGCGGCGGACGTCGAGCCCGAACACCGGCTCCGAAACGGGACGGTCATCCGCATGATCCTCGAAGAGTGCGCCACCGTCGCGGAGGCCCGGACGCTGCTCGAGTCGCGGCCGACGCGACACCTGTCCGGCCAGACGCTGTTTCTCGCCGACGCCGACGATGCGACCCTCCTCGAGGTCGACCCGGCCGCCGGGCGGATCCGCGTCGACGACGACGCCGTCGTCGCGCGAACGAACCACTTCGTACGCGGCGAGTCGACGGAGACCGAGAGTTCCCGAACGCGACGGGAGCGGGCGCACTCGCTGCTCGAAGGGGACGGGGGTCCAGCGGACGACGCGGGTCTCGATCGGGACGACCTCTGGAGCCTCGCCCGCGATCACGAGCACGGCCCCGGCGACGACTCGATCTGCCGGCACCCGGAGCCGGACGCGGGCGAGCACGCGTTCGGCCAGCTGACGACCGCGAGCGCGGCCGTCTTCGAGGGTGGTACGACCGAAGTAGCACTCGCGATGGGCAATCCCTGCGATTCGACGCGCACCCGGTGTGCCCTCGGCGGGGACGTGCCGACCGACCTGCGAACGGGACGACGCTGGCTCGATCCGCGGGACTGACGGCCGGTACGGGTCAGCTCGGCGGGACTGGTGCACCGGCGGGGGTCAGATCCGCGGGACTGATGCCTCGTCACGAAGCCGGGCCTGCCGGCCGTTCGTGATCGACACGTTGTGGGCTCACTCGCCCGCGACCGGAGTCAGTGACCCCGTCCGGGCCGTTTCAGGCCCGAATCCGGGGTCGCTCGCGATCGAGATCGGCCTCGAGTCGGGCCGCCGCCCGGAGTCGGAGCCGCTTCGCGCGCCGGGACGTGAGCCGCGAGTCGGGATGGCGATCGGCGAGCGGGTCGTACGCCGACGGCTCGAACCCGAACCGGCGGAGGTAGCGTTCGACGATCGGGTCCGCGATCCCGTCGCGGATCGCGGCGTCGGTGACGTCCTCGACGGTCCCGAACGCGGGGAGGGGTACCTCGCCGCCGTTTCCACCGCCGACGGGGGAGTCGACGTCGACGACGGCGGTGCCACGGGCGTCGGCGGCCGTGACGATCGACCGGACCGCCTCGGCGAGCCGGAGGATCTGACTCGGCAGGGCCGTGTCGGGCGACCGCCACTCGACCGTCGGCATCGCCTTCCGGAGCCGGACCGGCGTCCAGACCGCGTCGTACGGGTCGAACTCCTCGTCGAAGTCGTCCGGGTCGACGCCGCGCTCGATCGCGCGCTCGCGGAAGCCGTCGTAGGCCGCGTCGAGCCGACGCTCCCACTCGTCGACGGTGTCGACGTACGGCCAGAGCTGGCCCTGTTCGGGGCAGGCTTCGTAGCACGAGCGGCGGTACAGGTACGGACGCGCACACTCGAGGATCCGCTCGCCGCGGTAGTGCGAGGAACTGTTCACGAGCGCGAACGCGGGATCGAGCGCCGTCAGCGCGTTGAGCTGGGAGACGACGTCCGACCGCTCGAAGTGGAGGTGCGTCCCGGCGCAGAACCGCGCGTCGTCGAACGCCGGGCCCACGATCTGACGCTGGAGGGCGGTCCCCCGCTTGTTCCGGTAGGGCAGCTCCGACGGGGCGGCGGAAAGCGGCGTCGCCAGCGGGACGAGGCGCTTTCCCCGTTCGCGCGCGGCGTCGACCACGGTGGCGATCTGCTCGCGAAACTCCGCGCGGAGCTCCGCCATCGACGAACACGGGGTCGTCTTGATCTCGATCATCGGCTCGACGAACTCGGGATCGACCTGCGCCGAGACGTCGAGCAGTTCTCCGGCCGGTACCAGTTCGCCGTCGTCGTCGACGACCCAGTACTCTACCTCCAGGCTGGTTTTCATGGTTGGCTCCGTTGGATCGGGGCGGTCGGTGACGACCTCGCGTGGGCCGTCGACGACCGGGTTGTTCGAGCGGAGTCGGCGGCCGAGCCGGCCGTCGTCGGCGAACGCACCGACGGCGACCGGGACCCCGCTCGCGTATCGCGGATGACCGGGTAGGCAAGAGCTACGTGAACGGATTGAGCCTGCGTACGCCGGCTGGTCGGGCGGGCCGCTCGTCGATGGACGGGGATCTGGACCGATCGGCCACCGTGAACGAGCGGTGGTTTCTGAACGATTCTCCTCTCGCGGCAATGTCCCTTCCGCTCCTGCGAGACCGGTCCGACGCCTCCGCGCGGCTGGCTCTCGGCGACGAGCGATGCGTCGGCGAACGCGTAGTCGCGGCGAACGGTCGCCGGTCAGGGGTTTCGCGATCGGTCGCCCGTCGGGGGTTTCGCGATCGGTCGCCCGTCGGGGGTTTCGCGATCGGTCGCCCGTCGGGGGTTTCGCGATCGGTCGCCGGTCGTGGCCACGCCGTCGTTCGTCGATCGAGGGGTGGCCATGGACGCGGCTCCGTCGGCACCGATACATTCGTATACCTGGCCGTCATATGTTTGGTGGTACCACCCAACATGAAACTACGCAAGAAGCTCAAGCGACTTGTCCTCGGCGAGTCCGACGAGAGCGGGCCGTCCTGTTCGGGCTGCGGTCGCCCCGTCTCTTCCCAGGGCGAGGTCTGCGCCAACTGTAGGGGCTCGAGCGTCGAAGACTACGGCGGCTGACCGCGCGGACCGTCTCGCCACGCGTTCGGGATTCCGGGGGAGGACCCCGGCCGACCCCGCTCGTCGAAAACCGAGGTCTACATATACGACGACTCGTAACTCCACCCAAGGTGACTCTGATGTCCAGCATCGAACTCGCGACCGCCGCGGGAATGACGGTGGGCGGGATCGACCTCATTTACGCGGTGACCGCCGCGGCGACGGCGTTTCTCGTGTTGATCACGGTGATCTTCGTGGCGCTCTCGCTGCAGCCTCACTTGACGGGATCGGCGATGACAGAGCGAAAACGGAGCGCGCTGGTCGGGCTCGGCGCGGCCGCCATCGGAGCGCTCTGGATGGTGTCGGTCCTGCTGATGGCGGGTACGTTCTCGTTCTGAGCACTCGGGCGTTCACGGGAGTTCTCGACCGTTCCCGGTCTCGCGGTTCCACACCGGCGTCAGCGACGAATGGAGCCGTCCGACCTCGTTCACCGAGAGCCCGAGCCCCGGCGCGCCGGCTCCCCCGTCGAGGGGCTCGACCGCCGGCGCGCCGACCCCTCCCTGGGGTGGTCGCCCGCGGTCGGACGGGGATGGGCCGTCGACGACCGGTCACGAGGGCCCGCGCCAGCGCTCCCCGAACCGGCGCGCGACCTCGTTCGACGCGGATTCCGTCACGAACCGTACTCGAGACGACGGTCGACGCCGTCCGGCGCCGCGTCGGCCAGCGGGACTCGGGATCGAGTGGGACCCGGGGTCGAACGGGACTCGGGCCGACCGTCGTCGACCGCGAACGCGACCGTTCGAGATCGGGCGGAGTTTCGGCGGGCAGCGCCGTTGGACCGCGATTTTTCCGATCAGAAACCGTCTTCGACGCCGATCAGAACCCGTCTTCGAAGACGAAGGTGCCGTCCCGCTGGATCGTCTCGCCGTCGACGTCGATCCGGGAGTCCTCGCTCATGTCGACGATCATGTCGACGTGGACCGAGGAGTCGTTGGCCTCGTTGCCCTCGCCGACGGTCTCGTCGTAGGCGCGGCCGACGGCCATGTGGACGGTGTCGCCCATCTTCTCGTCGAAGAGCATGTTGTAGGTGAAGCGATCGATGTCGCGGTTCGTGCCGATGCCGAGCTCGCCGAGTCGGCGGGCGCCGTCGTCCGCGTTCAGGACCTCGGTCAGGACCTCCTCGTTCTTGCTGGCGGAGTGCTGGACGACCTCGCCGCCCTCGAACTCGAGGAAGGCGTCGGTGACCTCCCGGCCCTGGTAGTAAAGCGGCATGTCGAAGAGGACGGTTCCCTCGACGGAGTCGGGGACGGGCGCGGTGAACACCTCGCCGCCGGGGAGGTTGTACTCGCCGTAGTCGTTGAGCGGGGTGTTGCCGTCGATCGACATCGTCACGTCGGTCTCCGCGCCGCTGACGATGCGAACCTCGTCGGCCGGCTCCAGGAGTTCGACCAACTGGGCCTGGTGTTCCCGCTGGGCGTCCCAGTCCTTGTTGACGGCGTCCCAGACGAAATTCTCGTAGGCCTCGGTGCTCATCTCGGCCAGCTGGGCGTTCGCCGGCGCCGGGAACTGGGTGAGACACCACCGCTTGCGCAGGCGCTCCTCGGTGATCGGGCGTCGAGCCTGATTGTACGCCGTGTTCAGCGCCGGGTCGACGTCGCTCGTCTCCGTGGCGTTCTCGCCCGCTCGGATCGCGATGTACACGTCGGTCTCCTCGATGAGCGCGAGCTCGTGTTCCGGCGTCTCGAACTCGACGTCCCGACCGTCGTCGGACCCGTCGACCTCCCCGGCCTGCCCCGCCGCTCGAAGGAACGCTCGCCCGGTCCGTTTGCCGGTGCGCTGGATCACCCACAGCGGCTTCGCGCCCGCCTCGCCGATCACTTCGTGGAGGGCGACGACGAGGTCCTCGGCGACCGGGTGGGCGTCGACGACGACGGTGTTGCCGGCCGCCAGGTCGACGGAGTGGTTCGCGATGATCTGGGCGTGCTCTCGAATTCGCGGATCCATGTGGCAAAAATTACGACACCGGGCGGATACCCCTTTCGTTTCGACCGGCCGGCAGCGTGATTCGTGGCCCGGTCCGTCGAGCGGGCCCGCCAGCGCGGACGATTCATCGCCGCCCCCGCCGCGAGCGGTTCCGGAAGGTGCTCGAGACAACCGTCCGGGAGGCGGCGGTTCGCGCCGTCGGGTTCGCTGGGACTGACGTCCACGGCGACCGCCGCCGACCGGACGCGGTCGTCCCGTTCGTGGCGCTGTCGTGACGGTCGTCGCCGCCCGACCGTCGCGGAATCGACCGGGAACGGCCCACTTTTCTTTCCCGGGTCGGTAGATCCCGCCATGATCGACTGCCGCTCGGACACCGTCACGAAACCGGACCAGGCGATGCGCGAAGCCGCCCTGTCGGCCGAGGTCGGCGACGACGTCTACGGCGAGGACCCGACCGTCAACGAGCTCGAAGCCCGCGCGGCCGACCGCGTCGGGATGGACGACGCGCTGTTCGTCCCGACCGGCACCATGGGCAACCAGATCGCCGCCCGCGTCCACGCCGAACCCGGTCAGGAGGTGCTCGCCGACCGCCAGAGCCACGTCGTCAAGTACGAACTCGGCGGCCTCGCCCAGCACGCCGGCCTCCAGGTCCGGATGCTCGACGCCGACCCCCGCGGGATCCCGACGCCCGAGCAGGTCGCGGCGGGCTACGTGGAGGAGGACGCCCACCGCCCCGGAACCGGCCTGCTCTGTCTCGAGAACACCCACAACGTCCGCGGCGGGGTGGCGATCGAGCCCGACGCGATCGCCGCGGCCGCGGAGGCGGCCGGCGAGCGCGACGTGCCCGTCCACCTCGACGGCGCCCGGGTGTTCAACGCCGCCGTCGCGCTCGAGGTCCCGGTCACCGCGATCACCGAACGCGTCGACTCGGTCATGTTCTGCCTCTCGAAGGGCCTCGGCGCGCCGATCGGCTCGATGCTGGCCGGCGACGAGGACTTCGTCGCCCGCGCCCGGCGCACCCGCAAGCTCTTCGGCGGCGGCATGCGCCAGGTCGGCGTGGTCGCCGGCCCCGGACTCGAGGCCCTGGAGAACGTCGACGACCTGGCCGAGGACCACGAACTCGCGGAACTGCTGGCCGCTGGACTCGACGACGTCCCCGGACTCTCCGTCCGGGAACCGGAGACGAACATCGTCCTCGTCGACGTCGCCGAGACGGGACTGGACGTCGAGGCGGCCCTCGACCGACTGCGCGAACGGGGCGTGCTGGCGACGCCGTTCGGCCCGACCACGGTCCGCTTTTGCACCCACCGCGACCTCGACGAGCGCGACGTCGAGGCCGTCCTCGAGCGGACGACAGCGGCGCTCGGCTGACCGGTCGACGACAGCGGCGCTCGGCTGACCGGTCGACGACAGCGGCGCTCGG
>SKPV01000246.1 GCA_007119345.1 Halovivax sp. | reverse complement strand
GCGGACGTGTTCCGGCCCGGCGAGTGAGGCGGACGTGTTCCGGCCCGGCGAGTGAGGCGGACGTGTTCCGGCCCGGCGAGTGAGGCGGACGTCCGGTCCGGCGGTCCTCGCCGATCCGGCGCCGGGACTAAGGCGTCTCACGGCGTCCCGTCGGACATGGCCGGGGACGATCCCACGGCGATCCGGTCGATCGCGATCTCGGCCGCGGACGTCGTCGACGCGTTCGTGTACTCGCGTGAGAACCCGGGCAACGCCGTTCTTCGGGTAACGCCCCCGTTCCACGGGCGGATGCGCGCCCGGCTCCACGTCTACCACCGGGACGACTCCCGACTGACCGGCGCGGTGCACGTCGAGCCCGCCGATCTGCTCCCGGCCGACGTGGTAGCGGCTTACCCGTCGTTCGAGGCGTTCGCGGACCGTGCCGACGCCGTCGATCCCGCCGAGATCCGCGAGGCCAGGGGCGAGGCGATCGAGACGTGGCGCGATCGGGCCGCCGACGAACTGGTCGCGTCGGTGGTGCTCGAAGCCGACGGCGAGCGCGTCCGGGTGGACGTGAAGCGTCTCGAGTGATCGGCCGACCGGTTCGTCCGTCGACCCGTCGCTTGCTCGCACTTTCACTTTCACTCCGCACGGGTCGCTTTGACGGTCCCTCCGTGACTCTCCTCCGGTATGAGCACGCACGCGACGGTGATCGAGAACGAATCGACCGCGGGAGTCATCCTCGAGGACGAGCCCGCCGACGTTACCGACGCCGCCGACTTCCAGCGACGGATCGCCCGAACCGAACGTCGCCGGATCGACGTGACGGACCTGGACGCGGCCGGCCTCGAGGAGTTCGTCGAGGAGAACGTCGGCACCCACCTCGTCTCGCTCGAGCACCGCGCCGGTCGGACGTATCTGGTGTTGGAGTAAGGCCGCGGTCCCCCGCACACTCTCGTCGGGCCGGGTGCGACTGAATCGACTTCAAGCTCGCTCCGACGTGTGCACCCGCCGGACTCGGTCGGCCAGCCGTGCCGGTAACGCGTCTCTCGTCTCCGATTCGACCCGAACCGTCTCGACGTCCTCGCGCGCTTTTACTTCGCCGAGGAACCCGCGGGTGCCGCCCTCCGCGATCGCGGCCAGCACCGGTACGTCGGCGTCGAGGGCCGCCCGCGTCTCGGCGACGAACCGGTCGCTCGCCAGTTCCATGGGCGCGATCTCGTCGATCACGACGCAGTCCGCGTCCGCGACGGCGGCGGGGATCGCCGCTCCCGCGACGGCGTCGACGGCGCCGACGTCCACCCGGTACTTCCCGACCGATGGCCCCTCGCGGAAGTCGACGTGGGCCATCGTCTCGCGAGCTCCGGTGTGGACGTCGACGATCTCGAAGCCGACGCGATCGCCGTCCTCGCGCATCTCCGGGCAGTAAATCCCGCCGACGGCGTATCCGTCCGCGCGGAGCCGGTCGACCGCGGGCCGGATGGCGGTCGTCTTGCCGCTGCGGGGCGGGCCGGTGACGAGCGCGTTGTGGGGCATCGGTGGGGTTGACGGTCGCCGGCGCCATCAACGGTTCCCTGCGGATTCGCGGAGCGTCGGTCGATCCACCGCCCGCTCACTCCCCGGTTTCGATAGGCGCCCGAACGAGGTTTCCCCACTCCGTCCACGAGCCGTCGTAGTTGTGGACGTCCTCGTATCCCAGCAGCTCGTGCAGCGCGAACCACGCGATCGCGGAGCGCTCGCCGACGCGGCAGTACGTGACGACGGTCTCGTCGCCGTCGATCCCTTCCTCGGCGTACAGTTCCTCGAGCTCGTCGGGACCCTTGAACCGACCGTCGTCGCGGAGGTTCGTCTTCACGGGGACGTTGGAGGCGCCTGGAATGTGACCGCCGCGCTGGGCGGTCTCCTGGAGTCCTTCCGGGGCGATCAGCTCGCCGGTGAACTCCTCGGGCGAACGGACGTCCACCATCGGGATACCGGCCTCGCGGGCCTTGTCGACGTCGTCCTTGTACGACCGGATGCTCTCGAAGGGACCCTTCGCCGCGTACTCCTGCGCGGGGAAATTCGGCACCTCGTCGCTGAGTGGGTAATCCTCGTTCACCCAATAGTCCTTCCCGCCGTCGAGGACGCGAGCGTCGTCGTGGCCGTAGTATTTGAACTCCCAGTAGGCGAACAGGGCGAACCAGTTGGGGATCCAGCCGTTTCCGTAGAACACCACCGTCGAGTCCTCGCCGATGCCGTGGCTACCGATCACGTCGGCGAAATCGCCCTTCTTGAGGATGTCACGCTGCTGGGGGTCGGAGAGGTCCTCGTCCCACTGGAGCCCGATCGCACCGGGGATGTGGCCCTCCTCGTAGCGCGACGGGAAGTCGCCTTCGTCGGGGGATTCGGGGCTGTTCACTTCGACGAGTCGGAAGCGTGGGTCGTCCGACTGGAACTCCTCCAGGTGGTCTTCGACCCAGCCCGCCGAGACGAGTACGTCCGCGTCGTGTTCGCTCATGCGACGACCCTTCCCACGAGCACCACCAAAAACCGATCAATCCGTCGTCGGCCGCGAATGTCGTCCGCAGTCGCGTCGCCGGCCGACCGTCGGGACGACCGCTCCCCGTCGAATCGCCACCGCTAACCCGCTCGGACGACCAGCGGGGATATGCGACTCGCGCGAATCCTGACCGCAGACGGGCCCGTCGCCGGTCGGTACGAAGACGGCGTCGTTCGCGCCGACGACGGCGCGTACGAGGTCGGCGTCGACGGCCGCCTGCTGGCGCCGTGCGAACCCTCCGCGCTGTACTGCGTCGGCCGCAACTACGCCGAGACGCTCGACCAGATGGACTACGAGCGTCCCGCGGAGCCGGACTTCTTCATCAAGCCGCCGACGTCGGTGATCGCCCACGAGCGACCGATCCCCTTCCCGGAGTTCACCGACGAGCTGACGTACGCGGGCGAGCTCGCGGCCGTCGTCGACGAACGCTGTCGGAACCTCGACTACGAGGAGGTTCCCGGGGTCCTCCGGGGGTACACGATCGTGAACGACGTGGACGCGCTCGACCAGCGGGGGAGAACCGCCCGCAAGGCCTTCGACGGCTCGGGCCCGCTGGGCCCCTGGATCGAGACCGATCTCGACCCCCACGGCGTCGAGATGTGGACCGACGTGGCGGGCGAACGTCGCCAGGAGGCGAGCACGGACCTGATGCTGTTCGAGCCGTACGAGATCGTCGCGTACCTCTCGGAACGATTCACGCTCCGTCCCGGCGACGTGATCGCGTTCGGCAGTCCGGCGAACCCCGGCCTGCTCGAACCCGGCGCCGCCGTCGAGATCACCTACGAGGGCGTCGGCACGCTCCGAAATACGGTGGCCGAGTAGGCGTCGACGAACCCGGCGGTCCGATTCGCTCGACTCCGGTCCGGCACGCCGCCCGTTCGTTTCGGCCCGCCGTCGACCGATGGCGGAACGCACTTCCACGCGCGGCCCCTTCGCGGGGACGTGAGCACGGACGACGAGGCTGGCGACCGCGCCGACGAGGCCGCCGGGGTCGACGAGGGATACGAGGCCCCCAGAGTCGACGAGAATTACGATGCAGGGGAGATCGACGACGGACGCGACGCCACGACGGATGCCGGCGAGGCGTCGGCCGCGGAGACCGACGACCCGCCCCGCCGCGTCGAAGTCTACCCCGGGAAGGAGGTCGTCGTCGAGTTCGACCCCGAGCTGACCTTCGAGTGCGTCGAGGACTGCACGTGGTGCTGTCACCACGGCGTCCTGCTCTACGATCGCGACCTGATCGAGCTCGCCGCGCGCGCGAACCTGTCCGAGACGACGACCGACTTCCGGGCCGAGAAGTTCGTCGTTCGCGAGGAGAAAGGCCGCGACGAGCACGTCGCAGACGACGGGATGGCCTGCGCGTTCCTGGGCGACGACGGCCTGTGTGAGCTGCACCTCGCGGACGAGCGCGACTGGAAGCCGACGCGATGTTCGGTGTTTCCGCTCGCCGTCGAGCGCGAGGACGGCGAGCTACACGTCGACGTGCGAGACTCGGCCCGCGAGCACTGCGAGGGACTCGGCGTCTCCGAGCGGCGGGTGATCGAGGAGCTCGAGGCGTTCCTGCCGGAACTGCTCTGGGAACTCGAGAATCCGGACTCCGATCGCATCCTGTAGCGGGGCCGGCCGCCCCGTTCGCGGCCGTCGGCGGTCGACGCGACGACCCGATCACGCACTCAGTCGAGCGCGACGATGCGGAGTTCGCCGTCGCCCGAGACGGCGACGCCGAAGCCGTTCGACCGGAACTCGATCGAGAGCGACTCGCCGTCGGTCTTCTCGTCCGCGTGCGCGACGAGCCGGCTCAGCGCGTCGGGGTCGAGCGACTCGTACAGCGGCGCGAGCTCCAGGGGCGAGACGCCGGTCGCGTGGGAGAGACACTCGACGATCGTCTCCATCGGTTCGGCGGGCTCGGCGGGGTCGAACTGGGCCCGAAGGAGCGTCGCGGGGCCGCTTGCGTGCGCTGGCATTACTCTCCGACTTTCGACCACCTCGATCAATGGTCACCTGTCCACGGTAACGCTTTACGTAGGGTGGGCCCAGTCCCCCGTGGATCGCACACGGTCGAAGACGGGGACCCGGCCACGGTCGAAGACGTGGCTACCGCACCGGCGTTCGGCGCCCCGACGCGGCTACGCAGTCTCCGTCGCCCGCTCCCACCGCTCGCGGTCGACGGTTTTCCCGTCCAGGGAGGCCGCCTCGAGTTCCGTCGCCGCCCAGACGAACAGCGGGGCGACGTCCTCGGGGGCCGAACCGGCGTTCGCGTACGCGTCCGTCGCGATCGGCCCCGGGTCCACGCAGCCGACGGCGTACTCGGTATCGACCGCGAAACCGCGGGCGACCGCCTCCGCGCCCGCCTTCGACACCGCGTAGGTGCCGGCGCCCGGGGAGGCGTCGGCGGCGACGAAGTGGGTCGGCACGAGGATCCGCGCGCCCTCGTTCAGGTGGGCGAGCGACTCCCGGATCGCGGCGAATACGCCCCGGGCGTTGGTCCGCCAGTGGTCGTCCAGCGCGGTGTAGGAGTCCGCGTCGATGGGCGTCGCGCCGGGCTCGCCGTGGCGGGTCTCGGCCGCGGCGACGACGACGTCGATACCGCTCCTCTCCCCGGAGCGCGAGGCCGTCTCGACGAGTCGCTCGACGTCGAACTCGTCGCGGACGTCGGTGCGGACCCCCTCGACGGCGGCGCCCGCGTCCTCGCACGCCGCGATCGTCTCCTCGAGATCCGTTCCGTCCGCGTCGCCGACGACGACGGTCGCGCCCCTGGCGGCGAACGCGATCGCCACCGCGCGGCCGAGTCCGCTCCCGGCGCCGGTGACGACGACGGTCGTGTGTTCCATACCCGTCGTTTCGCGGCCGGTCACTGGAACCCTCCGGTTCGACGTCGCGCTCGCGGCGGCCCGGCGACCGCGACGGGAAGCGACCCGAGGGATGGCCGCGCGACCTTCCTGTGGGGGCTACACGTTTATGTCGGGCCGGCGAACACGTGACCGCATGCGATCGCTCGACGGGACGTCGGTCGTCGTGGTGGGCGCCGGGGTCGGCGGGTTGTCGACGGCTTGCTACCTGGCCGACGCCGGCGCGGACGTGCTGGTACTCGAGAAGAACGACCAGCTCGGCGGCCGCGCGAGCGTCCTCGAGCGCGACGGCTTCCGGTTCGACATGGGGCCGTCCTGGTACCTGATGCCGGACGTCTTCGAGCGCTTTTTCGGTCACTTCGATCGGACGCCGTCGGATTACTACGAGCTGACCCACCTGGATCCCCATTACAGGGTCTTCTACAAAGATGGGGACGCGATCGACGTCACGGGCGACGTCGAGCGGACGACGGAACTCTTCGACTCCTACGAGGCGGGCGCGGGCGAGGCCTTCGAGCGCTACCTCGAGAAGTCCCGCGAGAACTACGAGGTCGGGATGGAGCACTTCGTCTACGAGGACCGCTCGCGGCTGCGAGACTTCCTCGACCTCGACGTCGCCCGGAACGCCCGCGGGCTCTCGCTGCTGGGGTCGATGCAGGGCCACGTCGAGGACTACTTCGACCACCCGAAGCTCCAGCAGCTCGTCCAGTACTCGCTCGTCTTCCTGGGCGGCTCGCCGAAGAACACGCCGGCGCTGTACAACCTGATGAGCCACGTCGACTTCAACCTCGGCGTCTGGTACCCCGACGGCGGGATCGCGAGCGTGATCGACGCGTTCGTCGCGCTCGGTCGAGAACTCGGCGTCGAGTACGAGACCGGGGCGCCCGCGACCGCGATCGAGGGAAGCGCGGGCGGCTTCGCGGTCGAGACGCCGGGTGGGGATCGCCGCGCCGACCTGGTCGTCAGCAACGCCGACTACGCCCACACCGAGCAGGAGCTCCTGGAACCGGGTCGCCGGGGCTACGACGCCGATTACTGGGAGTCGCGCACCTACGCGCCCTCGGCGTTCCTGCTGTACCTCGGCGTCGAGGGCGATGTCGACGATCTCGCCCACCACTCGCTGGTCCTGCCGACCGACTGGGACCGCCACTTCGAGCAGATCTTCGACGAACCCGCGTGGCCGACGGACCCCGCATACTACGTCTGCGCGCCGTCGAAGACGGACGACTCGGTCGCGCCCGACGGTCACAGCGCGCTGTTCGTTCTCGTCCCGATCGCGCCCGCCCTGGAGGACGATCCGGAGAGTCTCGCCCGCTACCGCGAGTCGATCCTGGCCGACCTGGCGGCCAACGCCGGGACGAACCTGCGCGACCGGATCGTCCTCGAGGAGACGTTCTGCGTCTCGGACTTCGCCGACCGGTACAACAGCTTCAGGGGGACCGCCCTCGGACTGGCCCACACCCTTCGCCAGACGGCGCCGTTCCGCCCGTCGCGGCGCTCGAAGGCGGTCGACGGGCTCTACTTCACGGGATCGTACACGACGCCCGGGATCGGCGTGCCGATGTGCCTGATCAGCGGCCAGCACACCGCCGAAACGGTCGCCGCGGACCGCGGGAACTCCGGGTGACGGTCGTGGCGGAGCGTTCCTCCCGCGAGCCGGACCGGCCCGCGGCCCGCCTCGCACACCTGGTGACCGTCTCCCGGCCGCGGTTCTGGCTCTACCTCGCGGGGCCGGTGGTGGTGGGGGCCGTCTACGGCGCCGAATCGGTCGGCGACCTGACGGCGCCGGTCGCCGTCGCCCTCTTCGCGTACTTCCTCGTCCCGGCGAACGTCTTCCTCTACGGGATCAACGACGTTTTCGACCGCGATATCGACGCCGCGAACCCGAAGAAGGGCGAGGCGGGTCCGGAGGCGCGGTACGCGGGCGACGTCGCCATCCCGGCGGCGGTCGCCGCCTGCGCGCTGGCCGGTGGGGCGCTGTTGTGGCCGCTTCCGACGATCGCGTGGCCGTGGCTCGTCGGCTTCCTCCTGCTCGGCGCCGCCTACAGCGCGCCGCCGTTTCGGTTCAAGACGATCCCGCTCGCCGATTCCGTCTCGAACGGCCTGTACGTGCTTCCGGGCGCGGCGGCGTACGTCGCGGTCGCGGGGAGTCAGCCGCCGGCGCTCGCCGTCCTCGGCGGCTGGCTCTGGGCGATGGGGATGCACACCTTCTCCGCGATTCCCGACATCGGACCCGACCGCGCGGCCGGCATCAGGACGACCGCGACCGTCCTCGGCGAGCGCCGGACCTACGCGTACTGCGGGGTCTGCTGGCTCGCCGCGGCGGCGGCGTTCGCCGCCCTCGACGCCCGTCTGGGTGCGTTGCTGTCGGTCTACCCGGCGCTGGTCGTTGTCGTCGCCTGGTCCGACGTCGCCGTCGACCGCGCCTACTGGTGGTTCCCCGCGGTCAACACCGTCGTAGGGGCGGCGATGACGATGGGCGGCCTCTGGGTGGTGACGCATGGATAACTTCCTCGAGCGGCCGACCGAGACGCGCCGCGAGCGGGCCCAGGAGCGACTGGAGGCGCTGATCCGCGACAACCGGTTCACGATCGCCGTCGTCTTTCCCCTCGTGGGCGCGTTCACGCTGGTCGCCAGCGCGGAGGGCTGGCTTCCGGAGCCGCTGGCGTTCAACCCGCTGTTGATCCTGTTCGGCACGCTCGTGATGCGATCGCCGCTGCTCGTCGGGATCGCGCCGCGGGTCGGCTGGTGGGCGCTGGGCTGTCTCGGCGTCCTCACCGCCTACACGTACGCTATCGAGTTGGTGGGCGTTCGGACGGACCGGCCCTACGGCGCGTTCGAGTACGCCGTCCAGTTGGGGCCGATGCTGCTCGGGGAGGTGCCGGTGGCCCTGCCGCTGTTCTTCGTCCCGCTCGTGCTCAACGCCTACCTGTTGACGCTGTTGCTGCTCGGCCCGCGGGGGTCGAACCCGCTACTCAGGCTCCCGGTCGCGATCGCGGCCGTCGTGGCGATCGACCTCGTCCTCGATCCGGCGGCCGTCGCGATCGGCTTCTGGGCGTTCGACGGCGGGGGCGTCTTCTACGGCGTCCCGGCGACGAATTACCTGGGGTGGGTCCTCTCGGGAACCGTCGCCGTCGTCCTCGTCGACCTGGCGTTCGACCGCGAGGCGCTGCTCTCCCGGGTGCGGTCGTGCGTCTTCGTCCTGGACGACCTGGTCAGTTTCGTCCTCCTCTGGGGGGCGATCAACCTGCTCTACGGCAACTGGATCCCCGCCGCGGTCGCCGGCGGGTTCTGCGTCGCGCTGGTCGCGACCGGGCGGTACGATCGGGAGACGTTCCTCACCGGGCTACCGGACGGCGGCTGAGGGCGACCCGTCGGGGTCGAACGGTGACCCGGATGTCCCGACGTCGCTCGACGGGTCCCCCGCGACGAGGCGATCGGCCCGATGGCGCACCGCTACCGCGTCGCGACGCCCTCGCCGGGGCCCGGCGACGGGTCGATCTCTTCCGGCGACGGGACGGCCGAGACGCGCCGGAAGACGGCCTCCGGATCGCGGTTCCACTGCCAGTGCCACCGGGTCCGGGCCAGACACCAGAGCTTTCGCGTCGTCGAGAGCGACGGCCGCGCGGAGAGCACGTCGTAGCCCTGCGCCCGGATCAGGCGGTGGTGCTCGGCGTAGAGGACGGCCGCCAGGAGGACGGGCAGCTGACAGTCCCGCGGGAGGTAGCGGATGCCGGCGACGCCCTCGCGGTAGCGGGCCTCGGTGCGCCGGAGCTCGGCGGCGATCGCGTCGCCCACGGCGTCGGAGAACTCGAGGCGCTCGATCGCCGTCGGGTCGACGCCGTGGGCGGCCAGGGTCTCCGCCGGAAGGTAGATGCGGCCGCGCTCGAGGACGTCCTCGCGGACGTCCCGGATGAAGTTCGTCAGTTGGAACGCTTCGCCCAGCGCCCGTGCGTGGGGCAGCGCTGCTTCGACGTCCTTCGGCTCCATGATCGCCGTCATCATCGCCCCGACGGCGGCAGCCGAGCCGTGCATGTACGCTTCGAGCTGGGCCTCGGTCTCGTACCGGTCCGTGTGGATGTCGGCCAGCATCGCGTCGACGAAGACGTTCACCTCTTCGTCCGGGACGTCGTAGCGCTCGCGGACCGTCTGGAACGCCTCGAGAACGGGCTCCTCGGCCGGTCGCTCGCCGAGCGCCTGGGCGCGGAGCGCTTCGAGACGGGCGCGCTGGGCCGCGGGCGGCGCGTCGGCCGCGTCGTCGACCACCTCGTCGGCGATCCGGAAGAAGCCGTAGAGGACGTACGTCGGGTGGCGCACCCGCTCGGGGAGCAAGCGGGTCGCGAGGTGGAACGTCTTCCCGGTGCGCTGCTGGATGGCTCGGCCGGCCGCGACGTGTTCCCGTTGCATGGAGGTGGTCGCGTCGTTCCCTGACAACGCGGTGAGACAAGTAGCCTCGTGTCGCTTATAACGACTCTCCCTCACTAGGATGGGTCCCCTCGAACAACTCGTCGAGGACGCGTCGCTCGGCGGCCCGGAGGTGCTGGTGGAACGTCGACCGCGAGATGTCCATGGACGCCGCGAGCTCTTCGCCGGAGATCTCCCGGGGCCACCGGTAGTAGCCGGCGTGGTAGGCGGTCTGCAGGGCCGTCAGCTGCCGCGCGGTGAGTTCGGATTCGATCCGGTCGGCCACGTCCCGGGGCGTCCGCGGGACGCGCTCGCGCTCTCGGTACCGGACGAGCTCGACCGCGTGGTAGCGACGGGAGAGCGCGTCGTACAGGGAACGCGCGGACTGGCCGTCCGAGAGGTCGAGCTCCAGCTCGACGCGCCCGCCCTCGGCGCAGAACCGGCGGACGACGGCGCCGCGTTCGACGAGGATCGCGGGGAGGCCCTCTGTCACGGCGACCTCGAGGAGCGCCCCGTCCTCGCGTTCGGTGACCGTCCGCGCCGAGTCGACCCCCTCGGCGTCCTCGAACGCCTCGCGGAGCGGTTCGGCCGGCCCCTCGACCTCGAAGAAACAGGAGAGCGCGCCGTTCTCGGCCGCGGTCTGGCCGCGGTAGGTGAGGGTCGTCTCGAACCGCGCGGAGAGGTCGGCGACGAGCGCGGTCCGGTCGTCGATCGTGAGCTCGAGTTCGACGACCGAGTCCGTCGTGAGCAGTCGACGCGCCTCGATGGCGTTGATGGCCGTCGCGACGGTGCCGGCCAGCGACTCGAGGACGGGAAGCTCGGGGTCGTCGAAGGCGTCGGCGTCCGCGGCGAACACCGTCAGGACGCCGTAGTCGACCTCGCCGTAGGCGAGCGGGACCGCCGCGACGGCCTCGAAGGCGTCCCCGGCGCCGCTCGGCCACCACCCGGCGCCCTCGTCGACGTCGGTCAGATCCTCGAGGATCTGGGCCTCGCCGGTCCGAACCGCGCGCACGGCCGGGTGGGCGCCCTCCTCGCCGAACTGCAGGCTTCCGTCCTCGAGCGGGACGTCGCCGACTGCGGCCCACTCGCTCGGCGAGAGGCGGTCGCCGGCGACGTCGGCCCGACCGATCCAGGCGAGGACGTACGGGTCCGTCCCGACCACGCTCTCGCAAACTCGCCGCTCGACCTCGCCGCGGCTCCGGGCGCCGACGGCGGCGTTCGTCACGTCGCGGACGAGCCCGTCGACGCGGTCGAGGACGTGTTCCAGCGCCTCCCGCTCGCGGCGCAGTTCGCCCGCCGTCTCCTCGACGGCGAGCTCGGCCAGTTTGCGCTCGGTGATGTCGAGGTGAACCACGACGACGCGGTCCTCGCCGCCCGCCTCGAACCGGTTGGCCCGCATCGTGAACCACCGACGCTCCGACGGCGAGTGACACGGGTACTCCATGGCGAACTCGTCCCGGTCGCCGTCCAGGACGGACCGAAGTCCGTCCGCAGCCCGTCGGGCGTGTTCGTCGTCGGCCTGGGCGGCCGCCGCGACGTAGTCGACCCCGGCGTCTTCCGCTTCCGCCCGACCCTCTGTCTCGCCGAACCGCTGCCACGGTCGGTTCGTCAGGAGGATCCGCCCGTCCGCGTCGAGGACGGCCAGCGTGAGCGGCAGCTCGTCGAGCGTAGCACCTGCCAGCGTATCTCGATCCGCCATCGGTACGAACTGGGTTGCCGACGGCCTTAAGACCGTGGGAGGTGGCGACGTTTCGACTCTACCGCCGCGAGAGCCCCCAGTCCGGCGTTCGCTGGTGGTCCTGGACGGGCGGGGGGTCCTCGACCCCGAGAACCGCGGATACGTGACCGGGGTCGGGGCCGGTGGCAGCTCTCGACCGTCGAATCGTCGTCGGCCGATCCAGCGCCCTCGACGACGGGCTTTGGCGCGTCGACGAAGTCGATAGTCGCGAGCCGGTGACCGCTCGGTCGTCGTTCGGCCGGCTGTATTGGACGAAAACTTCGAATACAGGCGACAGGGACACTCTCGCGGCCGATATTCTGATCCCTCAGGAACGTCTTTGTACTCGTTCGTAGTCCCCACGAGGGGATCGACCGTGCAGGAACACCGCGCAGACATCGACCGAATCACGCTCTTGATCCGTTCGTCGTCGCCGGCACGCGCACCGAACCGCGACCGCGCGCTCCGACTCGCGGATCGGCTCGACCGTGCGGGCGGCGTCGACGTCCGGGTGGAGCGGTGGGGGAAGGCCGTCGACCGATCCCGGACCGTCGGGACGCCGACGTTCGATCGCGTCGCGGGGACCGTCGACGCGTTCGCCGAGTGGGCCGAGCGCGCCGGCCGCTCGCTCGACCGTTCTTCAGGACCCGCCGGCTTCAGGAGACGATCCTCGCGGACTCCCGCGAGGTCAAGTGGCTTCCGACGGTTGCGCTCGCGGAGTACGCCGACGGCCAGCTCGTCCACGTGGCACCGTCGCGATCGACGGATCGCGTGGTCGACGTCGTCTCCAGACTGGAGGCCATCGCGACCCTCGGGTCCGGGTCACCGCTGGACGGGTGACGGTGCGACCCACCGATCGTTTTCGGCCGTCCGGCGGTTTCACCCGTATCCGCCGCGATCGGCCGCTCGGATGCACAGTCACCGAGACCGTGGGTAATTCATATACCCGACCGTGGCATACCCTGGCACATGGGGAAGACACAGACTACGGTCGAGCGGTCACGATGCGTCAACTGTGGATTCACCGCGCCGGACGGCGACGACGCCTGGCGTCGAATCGACGTGCCGGGACTGGGGCGGATGAGCCAGTGTCCGGAGTGCGCGAGCACCAACATCCTCACCGGCGTCTCCATCAACTGACGTGCAGACGGGAGCGAAACTCGCGACGTTCGGCGTCGCCCGTCGCGGTCGAAGACGCGTTCCCGGATCGAGCGTCGCTGATCGCCTTCGGCGTCGCTGGTCGCGTTGAGCG
>SKPV01000185.1 GCA_007119345.1 Halovivax sp. | reverse complement strand
TCCACCGATCCCGTCCGCCAGTTCAGTCCACCGATCCCGTCCGCCAGTTCAGTCCACCGATCCCGTCCGCCAGTTCAGTCCACCGATCCCGTCCGCCAGGCCGGTTTTATCCGTTGCGTCCGGTAGCCGTCCGTCTCATTTACGCTCGTACAAGTGCGACTGCCGGAACGGGAGGATAACTAACACGTATTATTATGGATGGAAAATATTAAACAGCGGCATAGCCTACGCCGGAGTACGCATGACCGAATACGTCTCGACCACGACGGGACTCTATCCGCTCCCGGACTGGGCGAAAGACGAGCTCTCGGACCTCAAGGGCCACCAGAAGCACGATCTCATCGACGGCGACGAAGGGCCGGAGATCCGCGAGCGGTACCGAACGGCTCGCACCGAAGTCCTCGATTTCCAGCGCGACGCCGGGCTCGACCGGATCGTCGAGGGACAACTCCGGTGGGACGACATGCTCGCGCACCCGCTGACGGTTCACGAGGACGTCGAGACTCGCGGAATCGTTCGCTACTACGACAACAATAATTTCTACCGTGAACCCGTGGTCGGCGAGGAGCTGTCGTTCTCGGGCGACGTCGCCGCCGAGCTCGATGCGGCGAGAGAGCACGTCCCAGCCGCGGACCTCCAGGCGGTACTCCCAGGGCCGTACTCGCTGGCCGACCTCGCGATCGACGAACACTACGGCGATGACGCCGCGTTCCTCGACGCCGTCGCCGACTACCTGGCGGCGGAGATCGAGGCGTTCCCCGCCCACGAGACGCTCATCCTGTGTGAACCCTCCCTCGCGACGTCGCCGCCGGTGGACGGACTGGACGAGCGTGCGGGCGAGGCGATCGACCGCGTTGCCGGAGCCACGGAAGCCGACGTCGTCGTCCACCCCTACTGGGACGCGCTGGAGGAGAAAGTGTACGCACACCTGCTCGACGCCGATATCGACGCCGTCGGATTCGACTTCGTCACGAACCGCGAGGACAACCTCTACAACCTCCAGGAGTACGGCGGGACCGACGACGTCCTCCTCGGCCTCGTCGACGGCCAGAACACGCTCCTGGAAGAACCCGGTGCGATCCGCGACCGAGCCGATTGGGTGTTCGAGCGCCTCCCGGTGAGCGAATTCGAGACCGTCTATCTCGCACCGAACACGGAGACGTTCTACCTGCCCTACGGGAAATTCGAGGCCAAACTCGAGGCGCTCGCCGACGCGGCCGCCCTCGCCGGGACGGAGGTGACCACGGCATGAGCGACACCAAAGACCAGTTCCGGCCCGAGGACCATCCGCACGACCACTTCCTGCTCACCACGGTCGTCGGCAGCTATCCGAAGCCCAAGTGGCTCAACCGCGCGCGGGAACTCTACGAGGACCCGGAGGTCGACTTCGACGACGAAAACTGGGAGGAGGCGACGAACGACGCCTCCCGACTGATCGCGAACGAGCACGAGCGGGCGGGCCTCGACGTCGTCGTGGACGGGGAGATGCGCCGCAACGAGATGGTCGAGTTCTTCGCCCACCGGATCGAGGGCTACGAGTTCAACGGACCGGTCAAGGTCTGGGGTCACAACTACTTCGACAAGCCCTCCGTCGTCGACGAGGTGTCTTACGACGAGACCTGGCTGGTCGAGGAGTACGAGTTCACCGCCTCGGTGTCGGACCGACCGGTCAAGGTGCCGATCACCGGGCCCTACACCCTCGCGAACTGGTCGTTCAACGAGGCCTACGACGACCTGGAGAGTCTCGCGTACGACCTCGCCGACCTCGTCAACGAGGAGATCGAAAAGCTCGTCGAGGCGGGCGCCAGGTACATCCAGATCGACGAGCCCGCCCTGGCGACGACTCCCGACGACCACGCCATCGTCGGCGGCTGTCTCGAACGCATCGTCGACGACGTTCCCGACGACGTCAGGGTCGGACTCCACGTCTGCTACGGCGACTACTCGCGGATCTACCCCGAGATCCTCGAGTTCCCCGTCGACGAGTTCGACCTCGAACTCGCCAACGGCGACTACGACCAGCTGGATGTGTTCAAAGACCCGGCGTTCACCAAAGATCTCGCACTCGGTGTCACGGACGCCCACGTCGCGGAGGTCGAATCGGTCGAGCAGATCGAACGGAACGTTCGGAAGGGACTGGAAGTCGTCCCGCCGGAGCAACTCGTGATCTCACCCGACTGCGGCCTGAAGCTCCTCCCCCGGGAGGTCGCCTACGGGAAGATGGCGAACATGTGCCGAGCGGTGCGAAACGTCGAGGCGGCTCTCGATGCGGGAGAAATCGACGTCGAACGCGAAGTTCCCCCGCCGGCGGACGACTGAAATCGGAGAGCTGGCTGTCGGATCGGGAACTAACGGGCGGATGGCTGTCGGATCGGGAACTAACGGGCGGATCGTCGACGTCGTATCAGCGAGAGAGCTCCACCTGACCGTCGCTGTGGACGGTAACGTCGTAGCCCCCGTACTCGAACCCGATCGAACCGGGTGCACGATCTCGGCCGTCGACGGTTGGGGAGAAGAGTGCGTCCAGTGCTTCCGGGTCCACGACGGCGTACAGCGGTTCGTACTCCGGGGGCTCGAGTTCGGTCGCATCGATCCCTTCGCGTTTTGCGATGGCTTCGACCACCGCCTGGCTCAAGGAGACGCCGGTCGAGTCCGCGCCACGCTGAGAGATTCCCATGTAGGGTTGTTTTCCCTTTATCGTTTAAATTTGCTGGCCCAACCGGTGGCCGGGCGACCGTCGGCTTCGGCGAGTCGACCGACGGTCGGTAGCAATACCGACGAATTCGAATATTCGTTCGACGATCGGGAGTCGATCGGTCCGGGTCGATCATCTGACAGTACGGGACTGACTACTCGCGGGCGCGCTCGAACGTTTCGATCGCCAGTTCGCGACGCTCGGCGTGGTCAACGATCGGCCCCGGGTACGCCGGGGCCAGCTCCTCGCGACGTTCCGGGGAGAGCTCGCACCATCGGTGGATATCGGTCGGGTCGACGTCCCGGAGTTCCGGGACGTACCGGCGCACGTACTCGCCATCCGGATCGAACCGCTCGCCCTGGGTCGTCGGGTTGAACACGCGGAAGTACGGTTGGGCGTCGGCGCCGGTCGAGGCGGCCCACTGCCACCCGCCGACGTCGTTGGCGGTTTCGTGGTCGGCGAGGCGCTCGCGGTACCAGTCGTATCCCCGCCGCCAGTCGATCAGGAGGTCCTTCGTGCAGAACGAGGCGACGATCATCCGAACGCGGTTGTGCACCCAGGCCTCCGCTCGGAGTTGTCGCATTCCGGCGTCGACGATCGGATAGCCGGTCTCCCCGGCTTTCCAGGCCGCGAGTTCGGCGGGATCGTTGCGCCACTCGATCGCTCCGGCGTGATCCGCGAGGTTCGTGGAGACCATCTCCGGGTTGTACCGGAGGACGTGCGCGTAGAACTCCCGCCAGGCGAGCTGCCTGCGGAACTCGTCGACCGAGTCCCGGTCGGCGTCGCCGTCGGCGCACCGACGGGCGCGCCCCGTCGCTGCATAGGTTTCGCGGACGCCGATCGTGCCCCACTTGAGGTGGACGGACAGCCGCGAAGTCGCCTCCGCGTCCGGCCGGTCCCGATCTTCGGCGTAGCGGTATATCGGCCCGTTGCAGAATGATTCGAGTCGGGCGACGGCCCGGTCCCTCCCGACCGCGGGCGTGGAGGCCGATGGATCGTCGAATCCGAGATCGGCCGCGCTCGGTATCGACTCACGCCCGATCGATGACGAGCGGATGTCCTCGCCGCGAGCGAGGGTGTCCGAGTCCGGAGCGGGCTCGGGATCGTCTTTCTCTCTGTCGCGCCACTTCTTCCAGAAGTACGAAAAGACGGAGTAGTGCTCGCCCCGTTCGGGCGCGATGGATCCCGGTTCGTGACAGTGCGCGTCGTCGACGGCGACGTGCTCTACGCGCTCGTCCTCCAGGGCGGCGACGACCGCCCGGTCGCGCACCCGTGCCAGACCGCTGTACCCTCGGTTCCAGACGACCGCCTCCGCCCCGAACTCGTCTGCGACGGCTGGGAGGACGTCGCACGGATCACCGTCGGTCAGGAGGAGGTCGCTTCCGCGATCGCGGTACCACTCGCGCAACGAACGCAGCGCCTCCCGCAGACCGGCGACGCGAGGGGGACCGGCGTGGCTCAGAATTTCGGGATCGAGGACGAAGACGGGCACGATCGAACCTCGTCCCGCGGCGACGGACAGGCCGCGGTTGTCCGGACCACGAAGGTCTGCCCGGTGCCAATGAACGATCACGACCGAGTAGAGCCCACGAAAACGCCTAACGGTTGCGCCCAACGGGAGCGGCGTTCGACCGCGGGCACCCGCCTCGACCCGCCGCGAAAATATCCGCGGTATCGAGGCCGTCCCGGCCGTTCGGGAAGGATATATCGAAATTCGTGATAGTCGGTAGTCGACGATTTACACGAGAAACTGACCGTCACGCATTCGTACGTGTCGCATAACTATGGGTGGGTACGGGGTGTGACAGCACAGCTCGCGATCCGCGGCCATCCGGGTCAGGCGGGTCGCGGTCCGAGAGAACCATGAAACTCGCACTCATCGGATTCGGTCAGGCGGGCGGCAAGATCGTCGACAGGTTCCTCGCGTATGACGAGCGCCGGGACGCGGGGTTCGTATCGGGCGCGATCGCGATCAACACCGCGTCGGCGGATCTCGCCGGCGTCGAACGCGTCCCCGAGGAGCGTCAGGTGCTGATCGGACAGTCCCGGGTCAAGGGCCACGGCGTCGGCGCCGACAACGAGCTCGGCGCGGAGATCGCCGAGGCGGACATCGACGAGATCCAGGCGGCGATCGACACGATCCCGGTACACGAGGTGGACGCGTTCATGATCGTCGCGGGCCTCGGCGGCGGGACCGGCTCCGGCGGCGCACCGGTACTCGCCACGCACCTCCAGTACCTGTACACCGTTCCAGTCTACGGCCTGGGGGTGGTGCCGGCGACGGACGAGGGGGGCGTCTACACCCTCAACGCGGCCAGGTCGTTCCGAACGTTCGTCGACGCGGTCGACAACCTGCTGGTCTTCGACAACGACGCCTGGCGACGAGCCGGCGAGTCGGTGGAGAGCGGCTACGGCGCCATCAACGAGGAGATCGTCCGGCGATTCGGGGTGATCTTCGGCGCCGGCGAGGTCCACCGGCGCCGGGACGTCGGCGAGAGCGTCGTCGACTCCTCGGAGGTCATCAACACGCTCGACGGCGGCGGCATCTCGACGCTAGGCTACGCCACCGAGACCGTCGATACGGGAGGCGGCGGGCTGGTATCCCGGTTCGTCGGCGCCGAGAAGGATCCGTACTCGGCCGCCGCGACGAATCGGATGACGAGCCTCGTCCGGAAGGCGACCCTCGGGCGGCTCACCCTCCCGTGCGAGATCTCGAGCACCGACAAGGCGCTGCTCGTCGCGTCCGGGCCGCCGTCGGCGCTCGACCGGAAAGGCATCGAGCGCGGCCGCTCCTGGCTCGAAGACGAAACGGGGAGCATGGAGGTTCGCGGCGGCGATTACCCGCGACCCGGCGACGACGAGGTCGGTGCGACGGTCCTCTGTTCGGGCGTCACCGACGTCCCCCGCATCGAACAACTCCAGCAGGTCGCCATCGAGGCCAACGAACGGACCGCGGAGATCGCGGCGAGTAGCCAGGAAGAGTTCGATGCGCTCGTCGACACCAGCGGCGAGCTGGACGCGCTGTTCTGAGTTCGCCGCACTCGAACGCTCCGGTCGTTCGGAACGTCACACGGTTCTGTGCGTCGAACACTTCGGTTTGGCTATCGGAGAGGCCCGAATTCGACGGCCCGAGGAGTAGCGTTCGCGACCGATTTTCCCCCAGTCGGCCCCGTGCCACGGCAAATCACACAATTTTAAGAGCGTTGAAGTGTCTCCTTCCGCCATGACCGTACGCCGTATCGACGTATCGGATCGCGAGAGTCTCGCAAACGCTCCCGCGAAACGCCGACGCGCTGGACCGACCCGCACCGGAACTGGTCGACACCGATGACCGACCGCTCGCTTCACCTGCCGGTCGCTTCACCGGACAGCGTCGAGCAGTTCGTCGAGTACGCGACGCTCGGCGAGAGCTGTGGCTACGAACACGCCTGGCTTCCGGAGACCTGGGGACGGGACGCGGTGACGGTCCTGACCCGCATTGCGACCGAAACGGATGAGATCGGGATCGGGCCGAGCATTCTGAACGTGTACTCCCGATCGCCGGCGCTGGTCGGTCAGACTGCAGCGACCCTGCAGGAGGTCTCTGACGGGCGGTTGCGTCTCGGCCTCGGCCCGAGCGGCCCCGCCGTTATCGAGGGCTGGCACGGCGAGTCCTTCGATCGGCCGCTCCGGCGGACGCGCGAGTTCATCGAGATCGTCCGGGCGGTCTGTAGCGGCGACCTCGTCGACTACGACGGTGAGATCTTCTCGCTCGGCGGATTCCGCCTGCGCGCTGACCCGCCGGAGACGCCCATCCCGGTCGACGCGGCCGGGATGGGGCCGAAGTCCGTCGAACTCGCCGGTCGGTTCGCCGACGGCTGGCACGCGACGGTCTTCACGCCCGACGGGTTTGGCGAGCGGCTCGAGGACCTCGAACGAGGCGTGGAACTCGGCGACCGCCGGCGCGAAGACGTGACGGCGACGCTGTCGCTCACGGCGGCCGTGCTCGAGGACGGCGACCGCGCCCGGGAACTGTGTCGGAACCACCTCGCGTTCTACGTCGGCGCCATGGGTACGTACTACAGAGAGTCCCTCTCCCGGCAGGGCTACGAGGCGGAGGCGACCGCGATCGCGGCAGCCGTCGCCAACGACGAGCGAGAGCGGGTCGGCGAGATCGTCGACGACGACCTCCTCGAGGACTTCGCGATCGTCGGCACTCCCGAGGAGGCGAGCGATCAGCTCGAGCGGTGGGACGGGATCGACGGCCTCGACGAGCTCGCGGTGAGCTTCCCGCGGGGAGCCACCGACCGAGAGGTGACGACCACGATCGAGGCCCTCGCGCCTGATCGCTAGACGCCGGAGGAATCCATCGGTCGCAGGATCGCGTTCACCGCGGTCCTGAATCCCGGACTCTCGCGGTACCAGAGCCAGCACCCGAGCACCGCGGCGACGAACGAGAACCCCACCACGGCGGCCGAGCCGATCGCGTAGGCCGCTCACGCGCTCCCGCCGACTGCGAACGGGTTCGCCGGATCGGCGTGAACGAACAGGAAGTACAGGGCGAACCTGCCCGTCGAGACCGTCGCCGCGACGTACAGCGGGGCGCCCAGCACGTAGTTTCGCGCCCAGATCAGAACGAGGGCGATCGTGGGGCCGACGTAACCGACGGCGAACGGGAACGTCCCCTGCCCGTCGACGAACGCGGCGTCCGTGGCCGCGTACGCGATGGCAACGATGGCTCCCGCGACGACGTGGGCCACGGACGCCACCGTCACGATGAGTCGTTGACCCAGGAGCGATCTGCCGACTTCGGCGGCTCAACTGTTGTTGGCGCCACCGAGCCGCCGACGACGGGTTCGGTGGTCGGGACGAGTCACTCGATCGGACGCGGACGCGTCGGTCCGGGCTGTCGACCGATGGAGAAGCATTCGATCGGTTGCGAACGCGTCGATCCGGGCTGGCGGCCGACGGAGTGTCACTCGGTCGGAAGCGCGGACGCGTCGATTTCCTCGCGGCGACCGTCGAGGATCGCGAACCGATCGTCCCGACGATGCTCGAGCCAGAAGAGCAGTCGCTCGGCCCAGCCCAGCTTCCGGGCCTTCTCGGCGTCGACGGTCGGATCGTCGAGATCCCAGCCGACGAACGCGAGCGCGTCGGCACCGAGGTGATCGGCGAGGAACGCCGCGCGGTCCCCGTCGGTGAATCCCCCGACGTTCACCACGTGTCCGCGGGGTTCCGCCTGCGTCGTCGGGAGGATCGATCCCGAAGGACAGGACGGCACCACCCGCTCGACTGCGGGGACGTTGTCCCCGTGAGCGTGTACGGCGACCGGCGTTCCGCGGCCGGCGAGGCGCTCGACCGTCTCCGGATTCTTGTCGAGGTCGGTCACCATGCAGTCGACGCGGATGCCGCGCGCTTCGAGTTCGTCGACTGCGGTCGACGCCGCGAACACGACATCGGCGGCCGCCGCGCGCTCGAGTTCGTCCGCGTCCGTCAACGACGGACCCGCTCCGGCGATCGCGACCGTCGCTCCCGCCACGAACGAGAGTCGTCCCTCGTCGAAGGGGCTCGAGAGTTCGTACAGGCGGTCCCTAGCGCGCTCGTCAGCCCGTCGGTCGTAGCCGAAGTCGGACAGGATCGCCTCGTACACCGGCTCCCAGCGCTTCCAGTCGACGCCCATGGCAGTTGCTACGCGGTTAGTCCCTCAATAATGGTTTGTCGTGGGCCGGGCCGCACCTCCAAAGTACCCCTACCCGAGAGGTGTCCCGGCTTCCATGCGCTCCTTCAGATGCCTCCGGTATAAGCTTTCTCTTCAGGATCCCGGACGGTACCCGGGGCCGTCAGACGCCCACTCCGCTCGCCCGTGCGTCCGCCATCTCGTGATTTCGGGCGAACTCCCTCGACGAACGGCCCCGACGCTCGGCCAGACTCCGCCGCGAGATCCAGATTTCGTATCGTCGGAACACGTCACCGCGGCGGTGAATCGTCCCGGACCCCTCAGCTTCGTCCCGGACCTCTCCGTTCAGCCCCGCGTCCGGTCGAACGCCTCGGTTCAGCCCCGAGTCCGGTCGAACGCCTCGGTTCAGCCCCGCGTCCGGTCGAACGCCTCGATTCAGCCCCGCGTCCGGTCGAACGCCTCGATTCAGCCCCGCGTCCGGTCGAACGCGTCAGCTCAGTTTTCCGTCCGTCCGAACGCATCGGCTCAGTCTCGCCTCTGTCCGAACGCGTCGCCGATCAGCGCCGCGTCCCGCGTCGCCGCGACGTCGTGGGTCCTGATCACGTCAGCACCGCGATCGACCGCGAGCGCGGTGGCGCCCAGGCTGGCCGCCAGCCGCTCGTCCGTCTCCCGGCCGACGAGTTCGCCGAGGAAATTCTTGCGGTTGATCGAGACCAGGACCGGCCGATCCAGCTTGCGAAAGTCCGCCAGTCGGTCGAACGTCTCCCGGTCGTTGGCGAGCGTCTTCGTCTCGCTCCAGCCGCCGAAGGCGGGATCGACGATCGTCTTCTCGGTCAGCGGCGCCTCCGCGAGCGCCGCCAGGAGCTTGTCGACGTACTCCGCGTCGGCGGCCCACTCCGGCGACTTCCGCGACGCCCAGTCGACCTCCTCGACGGCACCGGGTCGGCCGAGGTCGGGCGGGCTCGCCATCTTCACCACCGCGACGTCGTGTTCGGAACAGGTCTCGGCCATCGCGGGGTCCGCGAAGCCGCAGATGTCGTTTACCATGTCGAACCCGCGTGCGAGGGCCGCGTCGGCGACCTCCGCGTAGCGCGTTTCGATCGAGAAGACGGCGTCGCTGGCGACGCGCTCGATCGTCTCGATCGCCACGTCCAGCCGGTCGAGCTCCTCCTCGGCGGTGAGAACGTCGAACCGCTTGTTCGCCGATTCGAGGCCGACGTCCACGATGTCCGCCCCTTCGTCGATCAACTCCTCGTCCACGTAGCGAGCGGCCTCGGCGGGATCGTCGTAGACGCTCGGGTCGTACGGGGATTCTTCGCTGACGTTCAACACGCCCATGATTCGCGGCGGGTGACCGTCGCCGATCCCCAGCCCGGCCGCGTCGACGCTGTTCATGTCCCCGTCTGTGAAGCGAAGACGGATATGGGACCCGATTCCGGCGAGTCGGGTGGTCGGTCCCACCTCGCCGACGCTGGCGAGCGCGACGTCGATCGACAAAACGCGTCAATTCTTCGACGACGGAACCGCCCCGAGCGGCTATTCGAACGCCTCGAACTCGCCCTCGCCGCAGGTGCAGTCCGCGGAGACGCCGATCGGACGGATCCGTCCGTCGGGCTGACACTCGGCGACGTAGACGGAGTCACACGACCGACAGACCGCGAACAGCTTCGACGCCGCGTTTGTTTGACTCATACCGATTCATTGGACCGATTCACGGATGGCGGTTCGGCCAAGGTGTTTTGGCAAGAAGCGCGGTCGGCGACGACCCCACGCCTCGTCGTACGAGCCGGACGGTGGGATTTTACGGTCTCGGTCCCGAATCGCGTGCATGCAACGGGATCAGTGGTCCGGTACTCGGCTCCAACGGGGTCGGCGGTTCGCCAGGAGCGTCCCACGGCACCGGCGGTTCGACAAGGCCGTCCCGCGAGACCGACGGTTCGCCAGGGCTGGCCGACGGGACCAGCGGCTCGCCACGATCGTTCGAACGGCGAGCGCACGGACGGACGTCGCGACGGATTCGGATGCGAGAAGCCCACGATTCGGGGGCCGAGGAGCGTGACGGACGGAGCGTCGGGCGGGTCCGACGCCCGCAGTCCGCCCGCGGTCGCGGTCGTCGACGCCGAGACGCCGGGAAACGTCGGAACGATCGCCCGAGCGATGAAGAACTTCGGCTTCGAGGAGCTGCTGCTGGTGGATCCTCCCTCGCTCGATCCCGACGGCGAGGCCTACGGTTTCGCGGGCCACGCCCGACGGGACGTCCTCCCGAACGCGCGCGAACTCACCTTCGAGGCGCTCGTCTCGAAGTATCACACCGTCGGCTGCACCGCCATCACCAACGAGGACGATCGCAACCACGTGCGCTTTCCGTACTCGACCCCCGCGGAGCTCGCCGAGCGGCTCCCCCGAGTCGACGCGCCCACCGCGCTGGTCTTCGGTCGCGAACGCGTCGGTCTCACCAACGAGGAACTGGCCGAGATCGACGAAATCTGCGCGATCCCCGCGAGCGCCGAGTACCCCGTCCTGAACCTCGGACAGGCGGCAACCGTCACCCTCTACGAGCTCCGCGAGCTCGCCCTGGAGGCGACCCAGCTGCCCGACGTCGAACGCACTCGCGCCCCGGAACCCCTGATCGAGCGCTCGTACGACGCGTGGGAGGCGCTGCTCGCGGAGATCAACCACCCGGCCGAGAAACGGGAGAAGACGATGCGGATGCTGCGCCGGCTATTCGGGCGCGCCGATCCCACCAGCCGCGAGATCAACACGATCATCGGGATCCTTCGGCGAGCGACCGAGCGGCCGGAGCTCGAGGGGAGATCCGCGGCGGACGACGGTGGCCCAGAACGGTCGCGCGACTCGGCCGAGGGGCGCGCCGACACCCGGGACGACGATCCCTTCGGCCGCCGGACTGAAGACGGGATCGACGATCCGACAGGGTGCCTGACCGGAGACCGGGATCGACGATCCGGCCGAGGATCGGATCGAGTGGAGGACTGACGAACCCGCCGGAGAGCGACGCGAATCGACGGAACCCCGATTCGGGCGGCTCAGGCGCGCCGTTGGATCTCTTCGCGGAGCAACCGACTCACGAGGTCGCCGTCGGCCTTGCCCCGGAGCTCCCCCATACACTCGCCCATGAGGCCGGAGAACGCCTGCATCCCTTCCGCCGCGACCTGCGCCTCGTTACGGTCGACGACCGCGACCACCGTCTCGCGAACGTCGTCCTCGCCGACGCCGCCGAGATCCTCGGCTTCGAGGGCCGTCTCGGCGGACCGGTCCGGTTCGCGCGCCAGCGCGGTGAGCAAGTCCGGGATACCCTCGTTGGGCAGGTCGCCCTCGCTCGCCAGGCCGAGGACGTCCCCGAGGTGCTCGTCCGAGAGCTCGGCGACGGGGACGTCGTCCCGGCGCAACTCCGTGAGCGTCGATTCGAGCGTGCTCGCGGCGAGCGTCGGGTCGACCCCGTCCTCGACGACGGACTCGAAGAGCGGCATTCGCGGTCCGAAGGCGACCTGCTCGGCGAGCCCCGCGTCCAGGTCGTACTCGGCTCGATACCGGTCGACCTTCTCGGTCAGCAGTTCGGGCGTCGGCACCTCGCTCGGATCCGGCTCGACCGGTGGCACGTCCGTTTCGGGATACATCCGGGCGGCGCCCGGCAGCGGACGCAGGTATCGAGTCGTCCCGTCGTCGTTCGCGCCGCGGGTCTCCTCTGGCACGCCCTCGATCGCCGTCGCGGCCCGATCCGCGACCGCGTCGATCGCGGTCTCGGCGACGTCGGTCGCCGCGGCCACGATGGCCACGGCGTCCGACTCGTCGGCCCCGACCGCCTCGCGCAGGGCGGCGACCTCCTCGTCGGTCACGCCGTAGGCCGGCAGTTCGTCGGTGTGGAAGATGCCGCCGGCGCCGTGGCGCTTCGCGTAGTCCGACAGCTCCGTCCCGAGCCGACGGTCGGGGGCGATCTCGCGGCCCACGAGGCCGACGAACCCGGACAGCGGGACGGCCATCACCTCGCCGCCGTCGTCCAGTGCACCGCGAATAACGCCGCTGTCGGTGTCCTCGAACGTCTCGGTGACGTCGGCCGGTTCGCCGACCGATCCGCTCCGCTCTCCGAGTTCGTCCGCGATCTCCACGAGCGCGACCTGACGCTCGACTTCGGTGCGGACGATGTCCTCGATGTCGTCGAGGCTCTGGACGCCCTTGATCTCGACGCGGGCGCCGCGCTCGATGGAGACGTTGACGTCCTGGCGGATGGTCCCGAGTCCGCGCTTGACTTTGCCGGTCGACCGAAGCAACATCCCGATTCGCTCGGCCGCTTCGCGGGCCTGCTCCGGCGACCGGATGTCCGGACTCGTGCCGATTTCGACGAGCGGAATGCCGAGTCGGTCGAGGCTGTAGCGAACGCCGTCGTCGGTCTCGGCGAC
>SKPV01000150.1 GCA_007119345.1 Halovivax sp. | reverse complement strand
TGGCGGGCTGTATGGGCGGCGACGATGACGACGGCGACGACGGCGAGCCGGAGGAACGAACCGGCGCCGGCGGCGACGACGGAGACGACGATAACGGCGACGACGACGGGTACGACGACGGTGACGACATCCACGACCTCGTGGATCTGGACGAGCTTGAGAAGTACACCGACCGTGTCGGCATCCGCGACGTGAAGAAAGACGGTGGAAAACTCGTCGTCACGCTCGAGTTGAAAGACCACAAGAAGCGCGAGGCCGTCGAAGACGTCGGCAAGGGGCTCCAGAAGTCCGTCAAGGACATCGAGCACGTGATGAGCAAGATCGACTGGCTCGTGATCAAGCTCTACGACGGCGACAAGCAGGCGATGAAGTTCCGGATCAACGTTGGCTTCCTCGAGAAGCTCGTCAAAGAGGAGCTCGACCCGAAGGACCTCGCGGACCGGATGGACGACCACGACGAAGACGACAGCGACGACAGCGACTGACGGATAGCGCCCCCCAACTCGATCGGTTTCCCGTCACCGCTGGTCGACCGGCCCGGTAGCTGTGCAGCTCTCGCGCCGACGGTCCCAGCAGGGGTTCGCGGATCGACGGACCCAGCAGCCTGCTACTCGCGCGCGCGGATCGACGCGAGCGTTCGGCGTACCCGGTCCCAGTGGCTACCGCGCCAGAAGTGCTGGCCGCAGTCGCGACAGCGCCGGACGGATTCGTCGGCCGGATCCGGAGCGTACGCGGGCGTCGACGCCGCCTCGTCCACCGACTCCAGTCGGCCGTTGCAGCGGCCGCAGAACCGCGGCTCGTCGGCGAGGCGCAGTTCGATCCCCGCGTCGACGAGCGCCGCGAGTTGGGACTCCAGGTCCCGCGACTCGAGCAGAATCGCGTCCGTCGCGCGATCGGCGAGTTCGACGTCCCGCGTGACGACCGTGCGGTTTTCGTCCGCTGCAACGTCGAGCAGCACGTCGTCCGCTTCGAGTCCGCGGTCGCCGGCGTACGCGGCGTCGTGGCCGCACATCCGCAGGTAGGGGACAAGGCGGCCGCACATGACGTCGACGAGCAGGCGCATGGATTTCGACGAGCGAGGTTTCGGTTTTCGCGACTCGGTCCCCGGATTCGATCGAACGGGAGTCGGTTCCGTCGTCAGTGCAGGAACGCCCGCACGTCCTCGAAGGCCCACGCGTTGAGCACGTCCCCCGGCTCGGCCCAGCCACGTCGGGCGGTGTGGACGCCCCAGCGGACGAACTCGAGGGTCGCCGGGCGGTGTGCGTCGGTGTTGATGGCGATCGTCGCGCCCTCGTCGATCGCCGCCTGGACGGCGCTACCCCAGAGGTCGAGCCGGCGCGGATTGCCGTTGACTTCCAGGGCGGTATCGCTCGCCGCGGCGGCCTCGCCGAGGGCGGCGGCGTCGATCGCCAGCCCCTCGCGCTCGTTCAGGAGGCGCCCGCTCGGGTGACCGGCGATATCGACCGCCGGGTTCTCGATCGCGCGGATCAGACGCTCCGTTGCCTCCTCGGGCCCTTGGGAGAGGGCGCTGTGGGGCGAGGCGACGATCAGGTCGAGCGCCTCGATCGCCTCATCGGAGAGGCCGATCTCGCCGTCGGCGTCGATGTTGGCCTCGATCCCGGCCAGGACCTCGATATCGGCGGCGGCGTCAACCTCCCGGATCGCCTCCACCTGCTCCAGGATCTCGGTGTCCGACAGGCCCATATCTGCGACCACACCCGGCCCTTCTGCGTGATCGGCGATGCAGTAGTAGTCGTAGCCGCGGTCTTCGGCCGCCGCGACCATCTCGTCGATCGTGTTGTTGCCGTCGGACCACTCGGTGTGGGTGTGGAGGTCGCCCCGGATATCCTCGATCGCCACGAGGTCGGGGAGCTCGTCCGCCTCGGCGGCCGCGATCTCGCCGCGGTCCTCGCGCAGCTCCGGCGGGATCCAGGAGAGTCCGAGCGCCTCGTACATCCCCTCCTCGGTCTCGCCGGCGACGCGCTCGCCCGCGCGCTGGCCGCCGGCGACGTGGTCGGTCCCCGACGCCGCCTCGTCGGCGTCCGCCTCGGTCTCGAGATCGCCGAGGTCGAAGGCGCCGTACTCGTTGAGCTTCATCCCGCGCTCGATCGCGTAGTTTCGCAACCGGACGTTGTGGTCCCGGCTCCCGGTGAAGTACTGCAGCGCGGAGCCGAACTCCTCGGGGACGACGACCCGGAGGTCGACGCGCACCTCGCCGACGCGGACGCTCGCCTTCGCCGGACCCGACTCGATCTCGTCGTCGACGGAGCTCCACGAGCGGAGGGCGTCGACGACCGCCTCCGCGTCCTCGGTCGCGGCGAGCACGTCCACGTCGCCGATCGTCTCGCGCCACCGGCGGATCGAGCCCGCCACCTCCACGCGGTCGACGGCGTCGACGCTCCCGAGGTAGGCGAGCACGTCGTCCGCGAGCGGGCGGGCCTCGCCCAGCAGCTGGCGCTGGCCCACCGTCCGCGCGAACTCGACGTTGTCGAGGATGTTCTCCTCGGTCTTGGGCCCGAATCCCTTCACCTCCCGGATTTCGCCGGCCTCCGCGGCCGCCTCGAGCTCGTCGAGCGTCGAGACGCCGAGCTCGCGGTAGAGCGTCCCGACGGTCTTCGGGCCGACGCCCTCGACGCGGGTGAGGTCGGCCATGTCGACCGGCAGCTCCTCGCGAAGCGCCTCGAGCTCTTCGATCTCGCCGGTCTCGACGTACTCGACGATCTTCGACCCGATGGCGTCGCCGACGCCCTCGATCTCCTCGATCGCGGCCTCGTTACCCGCCCGCACCTGGTCCGCGATGGGGATCGGGTGCGCTCGGACGTTCTCGGCCGCCCGGCGGTAGGCGCGGGGCTTGTACTCGACGTCGTCGGCCTCCAGAAGGTCCGCGAACTCCTCGAAGCGGGCGGCGAGCTCGGCGTTGGTCGTCATCGGCCCACCTCCGTCGCGCGCCCCGGGCGGCCGGGATCTCGCCGCACCGGCGGGCGAGAGCGACGCGTCATCGACCACCCCGCGTCGCGGCGCCGTCGTCCCGGCCGAGCGCCTGCTTGAGGAACGACATCCACCGCTTCTTGTCCGCCAGCTCCCGGGCCCGCTGTTCGCGCTCGAGGTCCGTCGGGCCGAGGCTCTCGAGGGCGTTGAGCGCCCGGTCGATGCCGACGACGCTGCGGGCGAGTTCCTCGCCCTCCTCGAAGGTGAGTTCTCCCTCCTCGATCCGCTGGACCCGCTGGAGGCGCTCGCGCCGGAGGTTCTTCTTCGCCCGCTCGACGCGCTCGCGCTCGCCGGACGGAACCGTCTCCCGGCGCTTGATCTCGAAGACGAACTCGCGGAGGTCGATCTCCTCGCCCTGGACCTCGATCCGGTCCGGGATGTCCGCGCCGACGGTGGCCCCCTCGCGGTCGACGCGTTCGAGCAACTGGGTTCGCTCGTACGGTTTCACACTCGACACTCCGGGTTCGTGATGCAAAAAACGATCGTCGACCGCGGACGAGCGGCCGGACGCGAAAAACCCCAAACCCCATAGCGATCCACCCCATACCCCTGCGCAATGGCGACGTGCGACGTGTGTGGGAAGGCGGTAAGCATGCCGTACAACTGTCGGCACTGCGGGGGCACCCACTGCTCGGAGCACCGGCTCCCCGAGAACCACGGCTGCTCCGGGCTCCACAGCTGGAACGATCCGAGCGGCGTGTTCGACAGCGGCTTCGACGACACCGCCGACGCGAGCGGTTCGAAGCGCGAGAGTCTGCTGGCGAAGCTCCCCATCGACACGGGCCCGGGCGGCCCGCTCGCGTACTTCCGGGGGAACGTGACGTACGCGGTCCTCGCGCTGATGTGGCTCACCCTCCTCCTCCAGTGGATCGCCCTCGCCGTCGGCGGCCAGGCCCTCCACAACCGGCTGTTCGTGCTGACCTCCTGGAACGTCGAGTACGTCTGGACGTGGGTGACCTCCATCTTCGCCCACGACCCCGGCGGCATCTTCCACATCGTGTTCAACAGCATCGTGATATTCTTCTTCGGCCCGATGGTCGAGCGGTACCTCGGCTCTCGGGACTTCGCCATCCTGTTCGTCGTCAGCGGCGTGCTCGCCGGCTTCGGCCAGATCGGCGTCGCGACCGCCGCCGGCGAGCCGTCGGCGGTCCTCGGCGCGAGCGGCGCCGCGCTCGCGATCATGGGCGTGCTCACGATCCTGAACCCGAACCTCAAAGTCTACTTCATGTTCTTCATCCCGATGCCGCTGTGGATACTCACGCTCGGCTTCGCCGGGATCAGCCTCCTGCTGGTCGGCGGCGGGGCGGCCGGCGCCGGCGGCATCGCCCACGCCGCCCACCTCGTCGGCCTGCTGATCGGATTTGCCGTCGGCGAGTACGTCAAGCGCACGCGGAGCATTCGGGCGCCGAACCAGCTCCAACTCGGCGGGCCGGGCGGTCCCGGCGGTCCCGGCGGTCGCGGCCCGTTCTGACCGGACGATCGCGCCCGATTTCGGAGCGGATCGCCGACCCGAAGGCGACCGCGGCCCGGTCGAAAGCGCCCCACTGATTTGCCTCGACCCCGAACCCCGATCGATGGCTTCACCCCGGCCCGATCTCGCGCCAGATTCCGCCCTCACGCGCGCTGAGATGGAGGAACTCCAGCGCGAGATCGCCGCGGCGGCCGTCTTCGAGGACGACCTGTCGATCGACCCGGCCCACCTGAGCGACCCGCTCGCCGAGACGGCGAGCGATCGGGCCGCGCCGATCGTCGCCGGAGTCGACCAGTCGTTTCTCCCGGAGGAAGAGCGCGCCGTCAGCGCCGTGGTGGCGATGCGCGCCGCCGGCGACGAGTGGGAGGTGATCGAGCGCGTCCACGCCGTGACGCCCCTCGAAATACCGTACATCCCCGGACTCCTGTCCTTTCGCGAGGGGGACGCGATCCTGGACGCCGTCGAGGAGCTGTCGGTCGAGCCGGACTTCTACCTCTTCGACGGCAGCGGTCGCATCCACTTCCGGCAGGCCGGGATCGCGACCCACGTGGGCGTGGTGCTGGATCGGCCGAGCGTCGGCGTGGCCAAGAGCCTGCTCTGCGGGCGGGCGGTCGACGAGACCGACGGACTCGCGGCGGGCGAGCGAGTGGCGATCGTGGCGAACGAGCGCGTCGACGCGCCCGAGGGGACGCTGCTGGGCTACGCCGTCCAGACGAAGCAGTACGACTCGCCGAACCGCCACGTCAACCCGCTGTACGTGAGTCCGGGCCACCGCGTCGGGCCCGACACCGCGGCGAACGCGGTCCTCGCGCTCTCGGCCGGCTACAAGCTCCCGGAACCCGTCCGGCTCGCCGACGCGTACGCCGACGAGGCGAAGACCGAGCACGTGGAGTGACGCCGGCGAGCGTCGGCTCGGCCGAGCGCCCGGATTGCTGGCAGCCGAGGTCGGCGCCGCCGAGCGTGCGGAGTGACGGCGGCGGGCGTCGGTTCGGCCGAGCACGTGGAGCGAGGCGTCGCGACCGGGTTCCGGGGATCGTCGTACGAGCCGCGAAGAATCGGCGGGACTTACGTATCGTCGCGTGAACGTGTCGGGTATGACGACCGCTGCGGACGCCGACGCCGCGGGCGAGGGCCCGACGGCGACGGGGTCGCGAGCCGACGAGCGTACGGGCGCCACGACCGACGACCGCTACACCCGCAAGCGGTGTGCCCTGATCACCGGCTGCTCGTCCGGGATCGGCCGCGCGACCGCCCGAGCGTTCCTCGCCGAGGACTGGCGCGTCGTGGCCACCGCCCGGAACCCCGACGACGTGGCCGAGCTCGCCGAGGCGGGCTGTGAGACGGTCGCGCTGGACGTCACGAAGCCGGCGGAGGTCACCGCCGTCGTCGAGGAGACGGTCGAGGCCGCCGGCGCGATCGACTGCGTCGTGAACAACGCCGGCTACGCCCAGATGGGGCCCCTGGAGGACGTCTCGACCGCCGAGTTGCACCGCCAGTTCGACGTCAACGTCTACGGGCCCCACCGGCTCACCCGGGCCGCGCTCCCGCACATGCGCGCCCAGGAGTCGGGCCGGATCGTCAACGTCTCCAGCGTCATCGGGCGCATCTCGTTCGCCGGCGCGGGCGCCTACGCCGGCTCGAAGCACGCCCTCGAGGCGATGAGCGACGCGCTGCGCGCCGAGGTCGAGGAGTTCGGGATCGACGTGGTGCTGGTCGAGCCCGGTCCCGTCGAGACCGAGTTCGTCGAGCGCGTCGACGAGGAGGTCCCCCCCGAGCGAACGCCCGCCTACGAGCCGCTCTACGAACTCTACGAGGAGGCCCAGCTGATCGGCGGCGGCGGCCCGCTGGCGCTCGAGCCCGAGGACGTCGCCGAGGCGATCGTCCACGCGGCGACCTGCTCGGAACCGCCGGCGCGCTACCCGGTCGGCGCCGTCGCCCAGTACGGCTCGTACGCCCGGTTCCTGCCCGATCGCCTGCGCGACGCCGCCTACGCCATCCTGCGCAAGCTCGTCTGACGACGCGCTCGCCCGGAGACTCGTCTTCCCGCATGTTCGCTCGCACGGATCGTCGCGCGACCACGCCCGTCCGCGAGCTCGCACTCGAGTGCCTGGAGACGGGGATCGAGGCCGCGAGGCCCGCACGGGTGATCGAGGAGTCCGTGGCGATCGACGGCGATCGCCTCCGGGTGCGCGACGCGGAATACGACCTCGAAGCGTTCGACCGGGTCGTCCTCGTCGGCGGCGGTAAAGCCGCAGGCGGGATGGCGGGGGCGCTCGCCGACGTCCTCGGCGATCGGCTCGCCGACGGCGTCCTCGTCGGGACCGGCGTCGACGGTGAACGGACCGTCGCGGACGGCGCCGTCACCGTCCGCCCGGGCGACCACCCGACCCCCGCGGGGCGGAACGTCGCGGCGACGCGGGACCTCCTCGACGTCGTCGATGCCGCCGACTCGGAGACGCTCGTCCTCGCCGCGATCACCGGCGGTGCGAGCGCGCTCCTGTCCGCGCCCGCGGACGACCTCACGGTCGAGAGCCTGGCCACGACGACCGACGCGCTCCTCGCGAGCGGCGCGTCGATCGACGAGCTCAACGCCGTTCGCAAGCACTGCTCGGCGATCAAGGGCGGGCGACTGGCCCGACGCGCCGCGCCCGCCACCGTCCTCGCGCTCGCGATCAGCGACGTCGTGGGCGACGACCCGGCGGTGATCGGGAGCGGGCCGACCGTCCCTGATACGACGACGTACGGGGACGCGCTCGACGTGCTGGCGCGCTACGAGATCGCCGACGAGGTCCCGACCGCCGTCCGCGAGCACCTTCGGACGGGCGCCGCCGGCGAGCGCGAGGAGACGCCGTCGTCCGACGATCCCGTCTTCGATCGCGCCAGCTGGCGCTGCCTGGCGAGCGGGCGGACGGCGATCGACGCGGCCCGCGAGGTCGCCGTCGAAGCGGGCTACGAGCCCGCGGTCCTGTCGAGTCGCGTCCGCGGCGAAGCGCGAGCGGCGGGACGGTTCCACGCGGCCGTCGCCGCGGAGGTGGCCGCCCGCGGTGAGCCCGTCGAGGCCCCTGCGGTCCTCCTCTCCGGGGGCGAGGTCACGGTGACGGTCCGCGGCGACGGTACCGGCGGGCCGAACCAGGAGCTGGCGCTCGCCGCCGCGATCGAACTGGCCGAAAGCGGTACCGAAGCGACGCTCGCGAGCGTCGACACCGACGGGATCGACGGGCCGACGGACGTCGCCGGCGCGATCGTCGACGCGGAGACGGTCGCCGACGATTCCGGCGCGGCACGCGAGGCGCTCGCGCACAACGACGCGGGGACGTTCCTCGACGAACGCGACGCGGCGCTCCGGACGGGATACACGGGGACGAACGTGAACGACCTGCGGGTGGTCGTGATCCCCGACGACGGGTCGTCGTAATTCCTGACGGTGAGTGATCGTAATTCCTGACGACGGGTCGTCGTGATCCCCGATGGCGGGTCGTCCCGGGCTACCAGTTCGCGTCGTCCCCAGTCCCCCACTCCTCGCGCCGGCGGTCGTCGGGTTCCTCGTGTCGCGTCGCGCCGGCGACATCGGAGGCGCCGTCGTCGCGGTTCTCCAGGTAGACGCGGGCGTAGGCCATCTCGACGATCGGCTGGAGCGCCGCGCTGATCACGGCCACGAGGAGGACGTACGCGAGGAGGAACGGGGCACCCGCGCCGGCGAACGGGACGGCGAAGATGGCGGCTACCAAGATGACGAAGAACGCGATGAGCGTGATGCCGAGGAGTTTCAGCAGGTTCCCCTTCGCCACCTCCCAGCTCGTCGATAGGCTCTCGACCGCACCCCGGTCGTCGATGACGCACGCGGGGAACGCGAGCGACAGCCGCAGGGCCAGGTAGATCCCGGGCAGGATCAACAGCAGCAGGCCGACCACCACCGAGATCGCGTAGACGACCAAGATGGCGACGAGCGACAGCATCCGGCCGAGGACCCGAACGGACGCGGCGCCCAGGTCCGGCTCCGCGCCCCGCAGTTCGTCTCGGGCGACGAGGTGGGCGATCCCCCCGAAGTAGAGCATCAACAGCGCGCCGACGATGGCGAACGGCCACGCCTCCTGTCCGACGGCGTCGACGACGCCGACGAGGAAGAACAACGCGACGAGGACCGGGTTCCGACGCAGCCAGTCGAACGCGTCCCCCATCGTTCCCACGGAGTCTTTCCGCGGAACGTGATCGGTCATACGCCGAACCCTGTCGCCGAACCGTAAAATAACTCCGTTCGATCGGTCGTCGATTCGCACGGGCGAGCCGACCGTCCGGTTCGAGTCTTCGAACGCCCGGCTCGAGCCCCCGACCGCCCGGTTCGGGCGGACCCTCGCGCCGACCTCACCGCCGGAGGCAGGCCGCCACGACCGAGAGCATCGCCTCGCCGCGGACCTCGTCGGCGAACAGCGGCACCCGGCGGACGTCGGTCCCGCGAAAGAGGTCCTGGGCCTCCGAAAGGGCGGTCTGCTGGACGCCCCACCGACGCTGACAGAACTCGCACTCCTCGAGGTCGGGGCTGAGGAAGTCGCCCTCGACGTCGTCGGTGACGTCGGCCAGCGGCTCCATCACCCGGTTGACGACGACCGTCCCCACGGGGATCCCCACCGACCGGAGCTGCTCGCGCAGCCGCGTCGACTCGAGGACGCTCATCTCTTCGGGGACCATCACGATCCGGAAGTCGGTTCGGTCGGGGTCCCGGAGGGCGTCCCGCAGACGCTCGATGCGGTCCGCGAGGTCGCGCAGGTCGTCGACGTCGAATCCGCCTCCCGGGACCTCCTCGCCCCCGCCGAACATTCCCTTGAGGCCGTCGATCATACTCCCGATGCGCTCGCGGAACGTCAGCATCCGGCCGACCATCGTGTCCATCACCTCGGGCAGTTCGAGCAGGCGCAGGGTGTGGCCGGTGGGCGCGGTGTCGACGACGACGCGGTCGAAGCGGTCGTCGTCGAGGTACTCGAGCAGCAGCTGGACCGCCGCCGCCTCGTCGGCCCCCGGCATCGCGCCGCCGAAGAGCGCCTCCATCGGGTTCTCGCCGCCCATCGCGTCGGCGAGGCCGCCGAGGGGCCCCTCGTCACCGAACGGCCCGCCGCCGGCGAACGGGTCCGCGCCGTCGTCGCCGGCCGCGCCTCCGGCGGGATCGGTTCCCGAGCCGTGACCGGCGGCGTTCGCCGACCCGGGGCCGGCCGCGTTCTCGGCGTCCGCGCCGAACGGCCCGTCTTCGGCGCCGAACGGCCCGTCGCCGCCGAAGGGAGTGTCGCCGGCGGCCATCGCCGCCTCCGGATCGATCTCGACGCCGTACAGCGGGACGTCCTCGCGGAGGCGCTCCGGGCGCGACGGGACGTCGATCTCGAACGCGTCCGACAGCGAGTGGGCGGGGTCGGTCGAGACGACGAGCGTCCGCACGCCGTCCCGGGCGCTGTCGAGGGCGGTCGCCGCCGCCATCGTCGTCTTGCCGACGCCGCCCTTCCCGCCGTAGAGGACGTACTCCGGACCCCCGATCGGCTCCGCCGACGGGTCGACCTCGACGTCGATCCGCTCGACGCCATCGTCGACCGACTCGGTCGGCGTGACCTCGATCTCGTTGCCGTCCGCGTCGTCCGCTTCGACCGGTTCGACGTCGAGTCCGCTCATGGCGGAGCGTTGCCGGCCGACTCACGTGTATTCGTCGGTCCGGAGAGGCGGCGGACGGGACCGCCGGACGTTCACACGGGACCCGAGGACCTAATATTCACATCGATTCCCTAGAGGCCATGGGATACACCTGAATGGTATGTGGGCAACGGTTATGTGCGAGAGTGTGCTCGGGACGACACGACGACGTCGACGGCGACGCAGACCCCATCTATGACCCCGACGCTCGAACCCCCAGTCCGACGCGAATCGCCCGCCCCGCACGAACCGTTCCCCTACGCCGACCGCGACGGCCGGTCGCTCCCGCGACCCGGCCCGTCCGGCGTCCTCCAGCCGAACGGCGACGGACCGACGGGAGCCCCCGGCGAGCTCTCCTGCCCGGCCTGCGGCGACCGGACGGTCAACGGTGCCGGGCTGTTCGCCTGCACGGCCTGCGAGTGGACCGGCCGGCTCGAGTGAGCGGGTTCCCGACGACTCGACCGAAGCGATCGGTGTTCTCCACCGAAGCGATTCGTCCCTCCGATCATTCGAAGTACGCCGCGAGCCTGTCGGCCGCCTCCTCGACGCGCGGCGTGACGAGCGCGAAGCGGAGCCACTCCTCGCGGGAGGCGCCGAACGCCTCGCCCGGCATGCCCGCGACGCCGGCCTCGTCGATCAGCCGTTCGACGTTCTCGAGCGTCCCGGGGTAGCCCTCGAACCGCGCCATCACGTAGAACGCGCCCTCGGGCCGGGTGTAGTCCGCGCCGGCAGCGTCGAGCGCGTTCGTGAAGGCGTCCACGCGGTCCCGGAGGAGCTCGCGGTTGGCCTCGTAGTAGTCGGGCCCCGTCTCCCGGAGCGCCCGGAGGACGGCGTACTGGGCCGGCCGACTGCCCGCGACGTTGACGAGCATGTGGCGGCTCTTCGCGTTCGCCACCAGGTCCGGCGGGAAGATCGCGTAGCCCACGCGAAAGCCGGTGATCGCGAGCGACTTCGAGAAGCCGCTCGTCACGATCCGGTGGGCCGAGTCGACCGCGAGCGCGCTCGCGAAGCGTCCGGAGAGGTCGTAGTGGTCGTACACCTCGTCCGAGACGAGGATCGCGTCGTTCTCCTCGGCGATCGCGACGAGTTCGCGCACGGTCTCCGCCGGGTAGACGGCGCCCGTGGGGTTGTTGGGAGAGTTGGCCACGATGGCCGCCGTCTCCTCGCTCGCCGCTTCGCGGACGTCCGCGGGGTCGAGGCGGCCGTCGGACGCGGCCGCGACGAACCGCTGCTCGCCGCCGAGGATCGTCGTCTTCCCCGGGTAGTACGGGTACACCGGATCCGTGAGCACGATCTCCGACCCCGCGTCGCGCTCCATCGCCCGGGCCATCGCCAGGTAGTTCGCCTCGCCCGTGCCGTTGGTGACGACCACCTGTTCGACGTCGACGCCGCGCCGGGCCGCGATCTCCTCGCGCAGTTCGACCAGTCCCTCGCTCGGCGGATACTGGAAGCGGTCCGCGTCGAAGTCGGCGTACTCGCGTAACCCCTCGCGCAGCGTCGCCGGCGGCTCCCAGTCCGGGTTCCCGCTGACCATGTCGATCACGTCTCGGTCGGCGTCCGCCGCGTACGCCATCACGCGAAAGAACAGCGGCGTCTCGTACTCCATGCGCGGGAACATGACGGGCGTGGCCGTGGTTCTTTCGTCACCGGAGAACGCGACGGCGGCCGGGTTCCGGGGCGAACGTTCAAGCGCGCCACCGACGTGGCCCGACGTATGCCCCAGTCAGACTTCGACCCGAGTGGGATCCTCGAAACCTACTACGATCGCGTCGACGCCGACGACGTCGACGGGCTGCTCTCGCTGTTCGCCGAGGACGTCACGTACGAACGCCCCGGTCGGGACGCCATCGAGGGGATCGACGCGCTCCGCGAGTTCTACGAGCGGGATCGCCCCCTGGAAGACGGTTCCCACGAGGTCGACCGCGTGCTCGTCGACGGCCGTCGGGCGGCCGTCCGCGGACGGTTCTCGGGACGGCTCGACGGCGACCCCGTCTCGTTCGGCTTCGCCGACCACCACGAGTTCGACGACGAGGGGCTGATCGCCAATCGGTGGACCTACACGGACCGGGACGCCGTCTAATACTATGAACGACGAGATCGATCGCGAGCTGCCGATGCGCGTGGCGGACGCGCTCCGGGACCGGGACGAAACGGTCGCCGTCGCCGAGTCGTGCACCGGCGGACTGATAGGGGCCGCGCTGACGGCGATCCCCGGCGCGACCGATTACTTCGAGGCGGGACTGACGACCTACGCGTACGACGCCAAACGCCGCCACCTCGGGGTCAGTCGGGAGGCGCTCGACGAGCACGGCGCGGTCTCCGAACCGGTCGCGGTCCGGATGGCCCAGGGGGTCCGCGACGTCTGCGACGTCACCTGGGGCGTCTCCGCCACCGGCGTGGCCGGGCCGACCGGCGGCACGGACGAGACGCCCGTCGGGACCGTCTACGTCGGCGTCGCCTACGCCGGCCCGTGGGGGAGCGAGTCCTCGTTCGCGAGCGCGGCGCGCTACGAGTTCGAGGGCGACCGGGCCGCAGTTCGCGCGGCGACCGTCGAGCGGGCGCTGGAGGACCTCGTCGCCGCCGTGGATCGAGTGAACGGCTGACGCGACCCTCGGCGAGCACACCAGCGACCGGCACTCGGCGAGCACACCAGCGACCGGCACTCGGCGAG
>SKPV01000275.1 GCA_007119345.1 Halovivax sp. | reverse complement strand
GGATGGACAAGATGCTCGTCGACTCGATGGGCGACGTCACCATCACGAACGACGGCGTCACCATCCTGAAGGAGATGGACATCGACAACCCGACGGCCGAGATGATCATCGAGGTCGCCGAAACCCAGGAGGACGAGGCCGGCGACGGCACCACGACGGCCGTGGCGATCGCGGGCGAACTCCTCAAGAACGCCGAGGACCTCCTCGAGCAGGACATCCACCCGACGGCGATCATCAAGGGCTTCCACATGGCCGCCGAGCAGGCCCGCGAGGAGATCGACGCCGTTGCGACCGAAGTCGACACCGACGACGAAGCCCTCCTGCGCTCGGTCGCCGAGACCTCGATGACCGGCAAGGGCGCCGAGGTCAACAAGGAGCACCTCTCGCAGCTCATCGTCGACGCCATCCGACAGGTGACCGTCGAGGACGAGGAAGGCGAGAACGTCGTCGACCTCGAGTTCCTCAAGATCGAGACCCAATCCGGTCGCGCCGTCGGCGAGTCCGACCTCCTCGAGGGCGGCATCGTCGACAAGGATCCGGTCCACGACGACATGCCCACGGAGGCGACCGACGCCGACATCCTGCTGCTGAACGATCCGATCGAGATCGAGGAGGCCGACGTCGACACCGAGGTCTCCGTGACGGATCCGGACCAGCTCCAGCAGTTCCTCGACCGCGAGGAACAGCAGCTCCGCGAGAAGGTCGACCACATCGTCGACCTCGGCGCCGACGTCGTCTTCTGCCAGAAGGGCATCGACGACCTCGCCCAGCACTACCTCGCCAAGGAGGGCATCCTCGCCGTCCGGCGAGCCAAGAAGTCCGACCTCGAGTTCCTCAAGGAGGTCGTCGGAGCCGCGATCGTCTCCGACCTCGAGAGCGCCACCGAGGAGGACCTCGGCTTCGGCGACGTCAGCCGCGACGAGGACGACGACATGTTCTACGTCGAGGGCGAGGACGCCCACGGCGTCACCCTCCTGCTGGCCGGCTCGACCCAGCACGTCGTCGACGAGCTCGAGCGCGGCATCAACGACGCGCTCGACGTCGTCGCCCAGACCGTCTCCGACGGCCGCGTCCTCGCGGGCGGCGGCGCCGTCGAGGTCGAACTCGCCGGGCGCCTGCGCGACTACGCCGACAGCGTCTCCGGCCGCGAGCAGCTGGCCGTCGAGGCCTTCGCCGACTCGCTCGAGCTCGTTCCCCGCGTGCTCGCCGAGAACGCCGGCCTCGACAGCATCGACACGCTCGTCGACCTGCGCGCGGCCCACGACGACGGCGACGTCCGCGCGGGCCTGAACGCCTGGACCGGCGACGTCGAGGACACCTTCGAGGCCGGCGTCGTCGAGCCCGCCCACGCCAAAGAGCAGGCGGTCACCAGCGCCAGCGAGGCCGCCAACCTCGTCCTCAAGATCGACGACATCATCGCCGCCGGCGACCTCTCGACCGACAAGGGCGACGACGAGGAAGGCGCCCCCGGCGGCGGCATGGGCGGCATGGGCGGCATGGGCGGTATGGGCGGCGCGATGTAAGCGAGGTTCGGAGCGAGCAACGCGAGCGAGAACCTCGAAGAGGCGAGCGGGCCTCCGGCCCGCGAGCCAACACTAAATTTTGCTCTGCGGCCCGGGCGGTGTTTAGTTTGAGTATGAAGTGGTGAGGCGGTGGCAGTTTTTGGTGCCAATGCCGAAAACTGCCAGCCTCAGGGGATCTAGTGGATGGATCGACTTGGAGTTTGTGCAGCGAGAGCGGACACCACGTGAGCTGATGGCGCTGGGTATTCGCCTCCATTTAGGCTATTTCTCGCTTCCGAATACCGTTCGAGAATTGGAGAAGTACGATGTCAAACGGAGTCGGAAAGCCGTCCACGACTGGGTGCATAAAGCCGATCTTGCTCCTTGTGAGGGAGCTCAACCGGCCACCGTTGCGCTCGATGAGACGGTGATCTGGATCGATGGTCAGCAGTATTGGCTGTACGCAGCGGTTGATCCAGCGACGAACCGGTTCCTGCACGTTCGGCTGTATTCGACGCGCACAACCGCTCTTACCGAGATGGTTCTCGCAGAACTCATGGAGAAACACGACGTCGAGGACGCCGTCTTTTTCATTGATTCAGCCGCCTGACCCAAAGCCGCACTTCACCGCCGCGGCTTCGAGTTTCGGTACGAACGATACCGTGATCGGAACTCCGTCGAACGTGTTTACAGAGAGGTAAAAGGTCGAACCTCCTCGTTCTCAAACTCGTTCAGTCACGTCGATCCAAAAACGGCCGATTCGTGGCTCCAAGCCTTCGCCCGCTGGCACAATGAGACTAACTAAACACGACCGCAGCCCGGCTTCGCCGGCCCTCGGCAAAATTTAGTATAAAAGCACTCCTCCTTCCGTTCCACTCGCTCAGCCTCCGGCTTCGCTCGCTGCTCGCGGCTTCGCCGCTCGCGATTCCGCGGCGCTACGCGCCGCGCTCGCGCTCGGAGAACGGCTTCGCTCACGGTTCGCTACGCTCACCGTTCGCCATCCCGCGGTTCTCGCTCCCTTTGGTCGCTCCGAACCGCGCACCGCCCGGGTTCTCCGCACCGCTCGCTCGCCGACGCTAGTCCCGTACCCTGTTCACCGACGAAAGGATCCTCGTTCCGATCGGGACTGCTGTTACACGCGGCTGCTCCGCTCCTCACCCGTCGCGCAGCCACCCGTAGGTCAGCCGGATCGCCGCCTCGCTCTCGCGGGCCGCGTCGTGACCGCGCCACTCGAGTTCGACGTTCTCGGCGCCCTCGAGCGCCGGGCTCTCGCGGTTCTGGAGGAAGAGGAGGTCGAGACCGCCGCGGATCGTGTAGTAGTCGACGTCGCCGGGGGTCTCGTCCGGCGAGTTGAGGTCGTGGAGGGGACCGCCGGGGTCGGCGCAGGAAGGTGAGAGGAACTGGCAGGGCTCGCCGCGGCCGGGCAGCGCCTCGCAGCCGGGACCGCAGACCCAGGTGCCGTGGTTGGCGCCGGCGAGGCCGACGAACGTTTCGACGTCGTCGTAGCGATCCTCCTCGTCCATCCAGTAGCGGGCGCCGGTGACGCCGAGACTGTGAGCGACGACGTCGACCGCGTCCGCGCCCGTCTCCTCGAGCACCCGCTCGACGAACCCGTCGAGCTGGTCGGCCATCTCGGGGTGGGTGGTCGTCTCCTCGCGGAAGGTGATCGACCAGAGGCCGTCGCCCGCGTAGGCGCCCTCCAGGAACGCCTCGGCGTGCGGGTCGAAGGCGCAGGCGTCGTCGGTGTTCCCGTGGACGAAGACGACCGGCGCCCGGTCGGCGTCTTCGTCCTCGTCGGTTCCGTGGTACTCGTGGCCGCCCCAGCCGCCGTAGTCGCCGTTCGTGTCGAACGGGAGGGCGTCGTCGTCGGTGCGGTCGCGGTCGCACGTGGGGGCGTCGTCGCCGGCGAAGACGTCGGGACCGTCGTCATCGTCGATCGCGAGCGCCCGGTCCGATCGCCGGGGACCGCGATCCGCCTCGCCGCGGGCGGACGCCGCTGCCCCGGCGCCGACCGCGCCGAGACCGACCACGCCGGCGGAGCGGAGGACGCGACGGCGGCTGACTGATTCGTCGTCGGTCACGCCCGCCTCTCGGGCGGCCGTCCCGAAAAAGCCGCGGCGCGAACCTTCCAGGTGGTCGCGGGAGCTGCGCTCGTTCGGCTTCGATAGGGGGTGAACGAGCGGAATCGTACGGACATCCTGAACCGTTGTGGATTTACGGTTCGAAACAGTAGCCGATTTCAGTGAGCGCCTACGACGAGGAGGAGACGCCGTTCGACCGGTACCGCGAGCGGGTCGATCGCCCGCTGACGCGCCTGTTCGTGGAGTACGCGCCCGGCCGGCTGGGCTGGTTCAGCGCGGGCATGGTCGCGAACTTCGTCGCCCGGATGGCGAGCCTCGTGCCGCCGGTCCTGCTGGGGGTGGCGATCGACGCCATCTTCGCTCCCGACGCGGACGCGGCGGCGTACTCGCTTCCGATCGTCCCCGACGCCTGGCTGCCGGACGGCCAAATGGCGCAGTTCGAGTTCACCGTGATCGCGATCGCGGTAGCGTTCGTCGCGGTGGCGGTTTTCACGTGGATCTACGGCGTGACCGCCAACCTGTTCGCCCACGGCGTGATGCACGCCGTGCGGGTCGACAGCTTCCGGAAGATGCAACGGCTCGACCAGACGTTCTTCGACGACAAGCAGACCGGCGAGGTGATGGCGGTGTTGAACGACGACACGCGGAACCTCGAGATGTTCCTCGACAACGCGCTGATGGACTCGCTGCGGCTGCTGGTCATGGTGCTCGGCATCGCCGCCGTCCTCTTCTACCTCAACTGGCAGCTGGCGTTCGTCACGCTGTTCGCCGTCCCCGCGATGTTCGCGTTCACGATCTGGTTCATGAAAACGGTCGAGCCCCGATACGTCCGCCAGCGGTCCGCGGTCGCCCGTCTCAACACCCGCCTCGAGAACGCGATCTCCGGGATGGGCCTCACGAAGGCGACGGCGACCGAGTCCTACGAGGTCGACCGCGTCCGGAAGTCCTCGCGAAACTTCTTCGACCGGACGATGGACGTCCTCAAGCTGAGCTACCTCTACCGGCCCGGGATGGAGCTGCTCGCCGGGATCGCCTTCGCCGCGACGTTCCTCGTCGGCGGCCTCTGGCTCGCCACGGGGACCGCGCCGGGCCCGCTGACGGGGACGCTGTCGGTCGGCGACTTCGTCGTCTTCCTGATGCTGACCCAGCGGATCGTCGACCCGCTCGCGCAGGTTTCGGACATCGTCGACCAGTACGAGAACGCGAAGGCCTCGAGCGAGCGCATCTTCGGGCTGATGGACATCGACGTCGCGATCGAGGACGCCGAGGACGCCCGACCCCTCCCCGACCCCGACGCCCGCGTCGAGTACGTCGACGTCACCTTCGCGTACGACAACGTTCTCGGCGACGGCGACGAGGAGACCGTGATCGAGGACGTCTCGTTCGTCGCCGAGCCCGGCGAGATGGTCGCGCTGGTCGGCCCGACGGGCGCGGGGAAGTCCACCCTGCTCAAACTCCTGTTGCGGCTGTACGACGTCGACGAGGGCGCGATCCGGATCGACGGTCACGATCTCCGGGAACTGCAGCTGGCCGACCTGCGGGAGGCGATCGGTTACGTCGGCCAGGAGACGTTCCTCTTCGACGGGACCGTCGCCGAGAACATCCGCTACGGCCAGTTCGACGCGAGCGACGAGGCCGTTCGCGAGGCCGCGAAAGCCGCGGAGGCCCACGAGTTCATCCTGGGCCTTCCGGAGGGCTACGAGACCCGCGTGGGCGAGCGCGGCACGAAGCTCTCGGGCGGCCAGCGCCAGCGCATCGCCATCGCCAGGGTCGTCCTGCAGGATCCGCCGATCCTCGTCCTCGACGAGGCGACCAGCGCCGTCGACACCGAGACCGAGCTCGCGATCCAGCGCTCGATCGAGCGCCTGACCGAGGACCGCACGACGCTCGCGATCGCCCACCGGCTCTCGACGATCCGGGATGCGGACCGCATCCTCGTGCTGGAGGACGGCCGCGTCGTCGAGCGCGGCACCCACGAAGAGCTCCGCGAAGCGGAGGGCCGGTACGCCGCCCTCTGGAGTGTGCAGGCGGGCCGAGTCGACGAGCCGGCGGAGCTGCCGGGGGACTTCTCTTGAGAGGCCGTCCCGCCGCCGACCGGGCGGCGAGCGCCTCGCGGCGGCGGCCGCGAGCGTCGGTCGAACGATCTTCCCCGCTTATATGTGGGGGGCGTTCGAGTAGCGACCATGAGACGACGTGACTGGCTCGCCGGCATCGGCGTGGCCTCGCTGTCCGCCGTCTCGGGGTGTCTCGAATCGGTTCCTGCCGGCGGTGACGATGCCGGGGACCGCGACGGCGGGAACGACCGGAACGGATCGGAATTCGTCGCCCATCCCGACGGCGACGCCGAGGTGACCGTTCGCGTCGAGCAGGTTTCGGGGTTCGGCGAACCCGAAGCGTACGAGATCGCGCTGGAAATCGCGTCCGTCGAACTGAGTCGGGCCGGCGAGGAGGGCGGTGTTCGCTACGACGCCGACGAGACGGTCGCGCTCCAGAACGAGCCCGGCGCGTTCCCCGATCTCGAGGCGACGCTCGTCGAGCGGACGGAGATTCCGGTCGGGACGTACGACTACTTCCGGTTTTACGGGTCGGTGGTCGACGTTTCGGGTGCCGACGGGGACGTCGGTCTCTCGGACGGCGACCGCATCGAACGGGCCGTGGGCGCCGTCTTCGAGGTCGACGATCACAAAGAGCACGTCCTGCAGCTCGCGGTACACGAGCGAGACGGGGGCTACGAGCTGACCGACGCCGGGATGAAGACCGTGACGTGGTAGGCGGCGGGGCGACGGCGCCGTCGTTCGTCCAGCGGCGTCCGGACCGCGCGTTCGACGGGCGACCGAGTTCGTCGGGATCGACGGCGACGGCGGATCATTCACCCCGGTGCGCGAAATGGCTTGACTCGAAACCGGAGGACGATCGACTCGACGACCTCCTCGTCACCACTCCACGCCACCGTCACCTCCGTGAGCCGGTACGAGGGACCCACCGGAACCGTCTCCGCGGAGAGTCGCGCTCGCCACCCGTCGCCCTCGACCTCGTCCTCGCTGGCCCTCGTGCCGCCGAGGTTCTCGAGGTAGCCCACCGCCCGCTCCGGCGGTAGCCCGCGAAACCGCCTCGTGACGTGCAAGATGCCGTCTTCGACCGACCTGTCCACGGGCGGGATCGCGTCGAGCGCCGCCTTCCGCTTTCGCATTCCGGGCGAGAGTGCTGGACGGGACACGGGTACTCACCGCGGCTCTCCGCCGGCAGGGCGGTTAACGCTTGCCTCGAACCGAGCGGAGAGCGTTCGCCGAACGGCGTCTCAGTGCTCGCTCGTCGGACTCGCGGGTACGAAGCGACCGTCGCCCGTCGGAACGACCGGGGCCGGATCGCGGAGACGGGAGAGGCCGGGCTATCGCGTGGTAACGGACGAGGCCGGGCTATCGCGTGCTAACGGAAGAGGCCGGGTTATCGCGTGCTAACTGACGAGGCCGGGTCACGGTGTGCTATTTACGGACGCCGTCCCAACGGCCGTGCATGCCATCTGTCGGCCCAGCCCTCGTCCGCCGATACTACGAGGCGCTGGACGAGGGCGCCTACGACGACCTCGAATCCCTGCTGGCGCCGACGTTCGTCCAGCGCCGTCCGGACCGCGCGTTCGACGGACCGGACGCGTTCGTCCGATTCATGCGGGAAGATCGGCCGGTGACGGGCACGACACACGAACTGGACGACGTCTTCGGGAGCGGCGATCGCGTCGCGGCTCGGGGCCGGCTGCTCGACGGCGACGGCGATCTCCTCGTCGAGTTCGCCGACCACTTCCGGATCGCGGACGGCCGGATCGCCCGACTGGAGACCTACACGCGGTAGTCTCCGGAGCACTCCGATCGGTCCGTGACTACGCGGAACAGTTGTTCGGCCCGAGTTCGAGCTCCGTCCGCTCCTCCGGATCAAGCTCGCGGACCCCGCGGTTGATCTCGATGATCTCCTCGTAGTTCGCCGGCTTCTCGCCGGGATCGGCCAGTCGGTCGACGAACGCCTCCTCGTCGACCTGGAGGAGGTCGATGCCGGTCCGGGCGTTCCGAACCGTCGTCGCGATCGCCTCGCCCGGCGCCCCGACCGCGAACTCGCCGTCCGCGGTGACCGTCACGTGCCCCGGCAGGACGGTCACGCCCTCGGGCTCGGCCAGCAGCGTCCGGTGGAGCGTCTCGTAGAGCATCCTGGCTCCCTCCTCGCCCTCGTCCTCGCTGAATTCGAGCTCCGTCCGTCCGACCGAGTTCACGTGCAGCGTGTCCGCCGTCAGCACCGCCAGGTCGTCGACGAGGAGGCTGATCATCTCGCTGGTGTGGCCGGGCGTCGCGAGGGCCTTGCACTCGAGTTCGCCCACCTCCAGCACCTCGTTGCGGGCCAGCCCCTCGAACTCGTAGTCGAGGCCGCGCTCCGCGGCGCGGTCGCCGAGGTAGTAGGGGACGTCGAGCTCCTCGGCGAGCCGGCGGCCGCCGGAGACGTGGTCGGCGTGGACGTGCGTGTCGAGCACGGCCGCGATCGTCAGCCCGGCCTCCTCGGCTGCCGCCTTCACCTCGTCGACGTCCTCGGTCGGATCGACGACGACCGCGTCGCCCGTCTCACCACAGCCGACGACGTAGGAGAGACAGCCCTTCGCCCGGCGCTGGAGCTGGATCACGCGGACGCCCTCGCCCCTCGCGGTTTCACCGCTCGTCGTCTCGAGGCCTCCCTCTCGGACGGCCTCGCCCACGTCGACCTCGACGCTGTCGTAGACGCCGCTCCAGGCCTTCATCCCGCCGTCGACCGCCTGCACCTCCCACTCGTCGGTCGCGTCGACGAGCTGTGAGGCCAGATTCCCGGAGGAGATCCCTTTCGCGCAGATGGTGACGACCGAACCGACGTCGCCGACGAGTTCCCGGAGCTCCTCCAGCCGTCCGTCGAGTTCCTCCTGGGGCCCGAACGGGAAGTTGAGCGCCCCGCGGACGTGCCAGGCATCGAAGCTCTCCTCGGTCCTGGTGTCGACCAGCGCGAACGGCTCGTCGTCGTCCAGATACCGTTTCAGCTGTTCGGCGGAGATCGTGGTGACCATGCGGGTAGATACGGTCCCCGGCTCCTAAACGTCGCCCGTCCGAGGGGCGGGAGCTTCGAGTCTGGTTCTCGGTCGCGGCGTCGTCTCCGGCTCGGCTCAGTCGGCGCGCCAGCGCGCGGCGATCGCCTCCCGTTCGACCGAGTCGTACGTCCCGTCCCGGAACACCGTCACGCGCCCGCTCTCCTGGCTCAGCGTGAGCGCGGCGATCACCGTGTCCCGGCGGGAAGTGTCGAGGGCGCTCATGTGGCGGGTCCCCATCCAGTCGGCGTACTCGCCCCCGGGCGACGGCGGATCCCGGAACCGGACCATCCGCTCCTGGACGACGCCGTCGACGCTGACGACCCCCGTTCCGTCGCACTCGTAGGCCACCCGCTCGGCGGCGGCCGCGAACGCGCCCGGGTCCGCGAGCACGTCGCGGCTCTCCTCGACGGGCCACCGGTTGTCCCCCAGCGGGTCCGCGTGCTCGGCGACCGATCGTCCCGAGACGACCACGAGGTACATCCCCGGCCCGCGGCACTGCGGATCGTCCCAGCCCTCGGCCGAGAGCGAGCGCTCCTCGAGGACGTACCGGATCGTGTCCAGCAAGAGCGCGACGCGATCGTGTCGCTCGTACGCGATGGCCAGCGGCTCGTCGTCGCTCATCGGTCGGGGTTCGGCCGCTGGCGTGAAAAAGTTCCGCCGGTGGGGTCGTCTCGTCGCCGTCGCCTGCTCACGGCTCCCGTGCCTGCGGGTCGGCTACGCCTCCCCGCTCCGCCTCGAGGAGTTCGCTCCGCTCAATCCTCGCTCTCGCTCCGCGGGTCGGCTACGCCTCCCCGCTCCGCCTCGAGGGCTCGTTTCACTCGCCCTCGCTCTCCCCCAGCGCACTCTCCCCGACCGGATCGTGGCCCTCGATGACCTCCTGGCCGCCCATGTACGGCCGCAGCGCTTCGGGGACGGTGATCGTTCCGTCCTCGTTCTGGTAGTACTCCATGATCGCAACCACCACGCGGGGTAGGGCCACGCCCGAGCCGTTGAGGGTGTGGAGGTACTCGGCCGATTCGTGGCGCTCCGGGCGGTACTGGATCCCCGCCCGCCGGGCCTGGAAGTCCTCGAAGTTCGAGACGCTCGAGACCTCGAGCCAGCGGCCGCCCTCCTCGGGACCGTCGTCCATGTCGTCGGCGGGCGCCCAGACCTCGATGTCGTACTTCTTCGCCTGGGTGAACCCGAGGTCGCCGGTGCACATCTCGAGGATGCGGTAGGGGAGTTCCAGCCGGCGCAGGACCTCCTCGGCCTCGGCGACCAGCCCCTCGAAGCGGTCGGCGCTCTCGTCCGGCCGAACGAAGTTGACGAGCTCGACTTTGTTGAACTGGTGGACGCGGACGTAGCCGCGGGTCTCGGTGCCGTGTTCGCCGGCCTCCCGCCGGAAGTTCGGCGAGTAGGCCACGTACTTCAGGGGAAGGTCCTCGTCGACGAAGATCTCGTCCCGGTGCATGTTCGTCACCGGCACCTCCGCCGTCGGCAGGAGCCAGAGGTCGTCGTCGTCGTACGGGTCGTCGTTGTCGCCGCCCAGCCGGTAGGCGTCCTCGGTGAACTTCGGGAACTGGCCGGTGCCCCGCATCGAGGCGCTGTTGACGGGGATCGGCGGGAAGACGTCGACGTAGCCGTGCTCCTCGCGGTGGACGTCGAGGAAGAACTGGATCAGCGCGTGCTCCAGGCGGGCGCCGTCGCCCTTGAGGAACTGGAAGCCGCCGCCGGCCACCTTCGCGCCCCGCTCGAAGTCGATGATCTCGAGGTCCTCCCCGAGGTCGTAGTGCGGCACGATCTCGCCGGGCAGCTCCCGGAGGTCGTCGAACCCCTCGCGGCGGCGCTCGACGTTGTCGGACTCGTCGGCGCCGATCGGGACGTCCTCCTGGGGGATCATCGGGAGTCGGGCCAGCCCCTCTTCGAGCTCCGTCTCGAGCACGTCGGCTCGCCCCTCGACCGTTTCGAGTTCCGTCTTGAGCTCGTTCGACCGCTCGATGGCGTCCTCGGCCTCCTCGTCCCTACCCTCGCGCTTGAGCTCGCCGATCGTCTGGCTCACCTGGTTGCGCTCGTGGCGGAGGTCGTCGCCGCGGGCTTTGAGCTCGCGCCACTGCTCGTCGATCGAGAGCAGCCGATCGAGGTCGAGGTCGACCCCCTTGTTCTCGAGGGCGGCCCGCACCTCGTCGGGGTTCTCGCGCACGTAGGTCCGGTCGAGCATTCGTGCGGTCGGGTTCTCCGCGCCCGCCCTAAACCGTGTCGAATGAGGGGTGCGTTCGATCCGCCGGCCCCCGCTCGTCCGTCCGAGACCGGTCTCGTCGGCGACGGCGATCGCCGTCGACGGGTCACTCGTCGCCGGCTTTTCGCTCCGCCTGTCACGCCGACCGGCAGCGCGGGGACGGCGACCGCGAAGTCGGATCCACGCCGACCACGCCGGACGCGCGTCGATCAGCACGTCCCGATCCGGGGGCAGCCCGACGCCGCTGGAGGACGTCTGACCGCCTGAACTCCCGATTCGCTCGGCACCGACCCTTCGCGACTCCCGAGTTTTCACACCCGATACCGACATCTCGTGTTCGTGATCGTAGCGGCCGTTCGATCTCCCGACGGCGGGTCTCGTCGAATCCCGGCGCCGCGGCCTCGCGTTCGCACCGGAGCGATCGATCGCCGAGTCGTCGGTGATGGTGAAACCCGCCGGCGATCCGTCGGTTTTTGTCCCGGGTCCACGGAGGAACGAACATGACCGACGAGATCCTCACCGACCTGCTCTCGGGCAACGACGAACACGTCGAGTCGCTTCCGGGGGACTACTTCGACGGCGTCATCGAGGGCCAGCAGCCGTCCGTCGTATCGATCTGCTGTTCGGACTCGCGGGTCTCCCAGGAGGGGATGTGGAACGTCGACCGACCGGGCGAGGTCTTCACGCCGAGCAACATCGGCAACCAGGTGTGGGACGCCGACGCGGGCGAGAAGATCGTCGACGGAAGCGTCTGCTATCCGATCCACCACTGCGGAACCGACGCGGTGGCCGTCGTCGGTCACACCGGCTGTGGCGCCGTGACCGCCGCCTACGAGGTCGCCCGCGGCGCCGACGCGCCCCGCCCGCTCGGGGTGGCGAAGTGGATCGAGCTCCTCGCGCCGGTGATCCGGGAGGCCCTGGCCGACGACGCGGTCGACGCGGACGCGGACGGCGCGCCGCGGGGCGTCGACGAGGATCTCCTTATCGACCAGCTCGTCGAGTACAACGTCGACGCCCAGGTCGAGTTCCTGCTCGAGGCCCCGGAGATCCCCGACGACGTCGCCGTCTACGGCTTCGTCTACGACTTCGAGGGCGCCTACGGCGACGACCGGGGGCGGGCGTACCTCGTGAACGCCGACGGCGCGACCGAGCCGTCCGCGATCGCCGACCGAGTTCCGGAACGCCACCACGCGGCCGTGAACAGCCTGCTGTACTGACGGCCGGCGAGTGCGTCGCCGGGCCGGCGGGTGGGTCACCGGAGCGACGGTGCCGGCCGGCCGCCCCGCCGATTTCGTCGGCCCGCTTCTGGTGGGGGTGATCGTCGCCAACCCGCTTCTGGTGGGGGTGATCGTCGCCGGCTCGCTCGCCGTCGGCTCGCCCGGGCTCGGCGACGCCAACCGTTTTGTCGGCTTGCCGCGTACCGCCGGTGACCGATGCGCCGACTGCTCGAGTCCGATCGCGCGTTCTACTACGCCGTCGGGCTGTTCACGCTCGGAATCTTCGTCGGCGGCCTCGCGCTCCTGGCCGCGACGAGTCCCGACGGCGTCGGGAGTCGAGAACTGGTCGGTTTTTCCGTCGGCTTCCTGCTGTTCATCCTGGTGTATTTCGTCTCCATGACGATTTACCGGATGGTTCCGGCGTGAGCGCCACTCCCCGACCGCCGGTCGCGAACGGCGACCCCGCGGCGGCCGGATCGACCGACCGTATGGGCCCCCTTCCGACCGAATCCGCCCGCCGCAGGCCGTCCGTCCGCGGAACCGGTGCCTGCGAGGGAAGTCGCAAGGGTTATCAGTGATCCCGCCTTCCGTTCAGAAGCAATGGCGAAAGGAACCGTTGATTTCTTCAACGACACCGGCGGCTACGGATTCATCGAGACTGAGGACGCGGACGACGACGTGTTCTTCCACATGGAAGACATCGGCGGCCCG
>SKPV01000199.1 GCA_007119345.1 Halovivax sp. | reverse complement strand
GAGCCGGTACAGGCCGTCTTCGATCTGGAGAGCGGGACGATGCGGACCGCCGACCCGTCAGGTAATGCGGAGAGAACTGGAGCGGTCGGTAGCGGAACGGGTGCTGAAGCTGCCGGTGGAGATGCCGCACCGACGGCCTCGGCGACGACCGACGGCGGAACGGCGTCCGAGGACGGTGGCGACGATGCCGGTGGCGACGACGCGGACGAGGGGTCCGGGCTCGACCCAGCGGCCGAGGCGGTTCTCACGGAACTCGCCGACGTCGACGTCGCCGAAACGGCGCCGGTCGAGCTACTGACGCGCGTCCAGGAGTGGCAAGCGCAACTCGATGGCGACGAGGACCACGGCCAGGAAGAGTGAGGGCCCCGTCGCCGAGAGCTCGTCGCCGAAGCGGACCGTTCGTTTCGTAGGACTCGTCGGGTTCACCCCGAAAATCGAGGGGGTACAGTTATCGGGTCATCCATGGTGAATGTGCTCATGTCACACGTACTGACAACGACGGGACGAACCGGTGGATCGACGGCGTGTCCGATCAGGGGGCGCGGTCGATGACCCACCAGGCGGACGTCGTCATCGTCGGCGGAGGCTGCATCGGGGCCACCATCGCGAGGGACCTGGCGGCCGACCACGACGTGGTCCTCGTCGAGCGGGGCCAGATCGCCGGCGAGACCACGGGCCACGCCTCGGGGATCGTCCAGCCACAGTATCAGTTCGCGCACCTGCCGGAGGCGGGCCGGCTGGCGTTCGAATTCTTCGAGGAGCTCGACGGCCACCGAAACTACCAGTACACGGAGCGAGAGCTCGTCAATCTGCACGGTCCGGCTGAGACCGAGGCGGCTCAGGCCTACACCGAACGTGTCTCCGCGAACGGCGGATACGACGCGGAGTGGCTCTCGGCGACGGAGATCGGCGAGCGCTATCCGGGCGTCTTCGACGTGAGCGAGGGGAGTCCGATCGCCGGCGGGATGGTGTACCGGCGGATGGGCTGGATCGATCCGTACACGTTCGCGACGACGATGAGCGCGGACGCCGACGAGCGCGGCGGGACGATCCACACCGGCACGGCGGTGACCGACCTCCTCGTCGAGGACGGCGCCGTCGCGGGCGTCGCCACCGAGGAGGGCGAGATCCGGGCCCAGACGGTGATCGTGGCGGCGGGCCGGTGGTCGCGGACGCTGCTCGACGGCCACGTTGAGGTGCCGATCCAGCCAGAGCGATTCTGGCACGTCAACCTGGAGAGCGACGCGGTGAGCGACGACCGGGTCAGTGAGGAGTACCCACAGTTCTACATGGACCTCGACTTCGGCGACGACCTCCCGGCGGAACTCGGCCTGGACGGGTTCATGGCGACGTTCTGGCGCCCGGAACACAGCGGCGAGCTCCACGTCGCCGGCATCGAGGGGCTGCTCCCGTCGAACCCCTCGGTGAAACACGGCGTCGACGAAGGCTTTCACCTGCTGCTCGCCGAACGCATCGAGGAGCTGCTGGTCGAGTTCGAGGGAGCGGCGATCGCGAGCGACGGCTGTTGCCCGACCGGCGACGCGATGTCGCCGGACTGGCTCCCGATCGTCGACGCCCCCGGAGACGGCCCCGACGGGCTCGTCGTCGCGACCGGTTTCAGCGGGCTCGGACTGACCGCGTCGCCGATCGCCGCCGCGGCCGTTCGCCAGCTCGTCGACGGCGGCGACGCGCCGTTTTCGCTCGACTCGCTCTCGATCGACCGCTTCGAGGATCGGTCGGCGGACTTCTCGGAACCGCCGTTCGACGTCTTCGACCTGGAGATCTTCGAACTCGCCGAGTGATCGACGGTCACGGGCGAGGTCGATCGGCGACGCAGAGCCGCCGGGCGGTGATGGTCCCGTTACCGCGGTCGTGGCTCACTCGTCGTCCTGGCGCCCGACCAGAAATCCCGACAGGGTCACTGCGACGCTGGCGAACAACAGGACGAGCCAGAACCCTTCGGCGTGGGGATTGATCGCCTCGAGGACGAGCATGGTCCCGGCGACGAGTGTGAGCTGGAGGCCGAGGATACCGACGAGTAGCTCGGAGGAACTCATGGGGCCGTCTTCCGATCGAACCGACATATTTCTTCTTAGTGTGAGTGAGTGTGTGAACGGGGCGTTCGTCCAGAGGGGTTTTGCCGACGCAGTTCGCACGGTCGTGTAGATGACGGAGACCGACGCGACGGGCATCGTCGACGCACCCAGTTTCCGGTGCCAGCCAGCGGCTGGGGAGGACGTGTCACCGTGACCGTAGACGATAGTCGCGTGCCAGACGACCCAGAGCAGGCATCCGACGAGGACACCGAGATCCGCGCGCTCGACGACGACACCGTCGCCCGAATCGCCGCCGGCGAGGTGGTCGAGCGACCCGCGAGCGCCGTCAAAGAGCTCGTCGAGAACAGTCTCGACGCCGACGCCTCGCGCATCGAGGTGACCGTCGAGGCTGGCGGCACCGACCTGATCCGCGTCGCCGACGACGGCCGCGGGATGACGGAGGCCGACCTCCGGGCGGCGGTCCGCCAGCACACGACGAGCAAGATCGCCGACCTCGCGGATCTCGAGTCGGGCGTCGCCACGCTCGGCTTTCGCGGCGAGGCGCTGCACACGATCGGCTCGGTCGCTCGCCTGCGGATCCGGAGCCGACCGCGCGCCGACGCGGCCTCGCCCGGGCAGGGAGACGCGGACGTCGGCACCGAACTCCGGTACGAGGGCGGCGAAGTCGTCGCCGTCGAGCCCGTCGGCTGTCCGGAAGGCACGACCGTCGAGGTGACCGACCTCTTTTTCAACACGCCCGCCCGCCGGAAGTACCTGAAGACGACCGCCACCGAGTTCGCCCACGTCAACCGGGTGGTGACCCGCTACGCGCTGGCGAATCCCGACGTCGCCATCTCGCTCACACACGACGGTCGCGAGGTGTTCGCGACGACCGGCCAGGGCGACCTCCAGGGGGCGGTGCTCTCGGTCTACGGCCGCGAGGTCGCCCGCGCGATGATCCCCGTCGAGGCCGACGCCGACGACCTCCCGCCGGGGCCCGTCGAGTCGGTCTCCGGACTCGTCAGCCATCCCGAAACCAATCGCTCGACCCGCGAGTACGTCGCCAGCTACGTCAACGGCCGGGCGGTCACCGCCGACGCGATCCGCGAGGGGATCATGGGCGCCTACGGCACCCAGCTGGGCGGCGACCGCTACCCGTTCGTCGTCTGCTTCCTCGAGGTCCCCGGCGAGGCCGTCGACGTCAACGTCCACCCGCGCAAGCGAGAGGTCCGGTTCGACGACGACGATGCGGTCCGCCGGCAGGTCGATTCGGCCGTCGAATCCGCCCTGCTCGACCACGGCCTGCTCCGCTCTGGGGCCCCGCGTGGCCGGTCGGCGCCCGACGAAACCAGGGTCGAACCCGACTCCGGCGTCGACAGCCCGACCGAGGAGGCTGGAACCGCTACCGACGAAGCTGGAACCGCTACCGACGAGGCTGGAACCGCTACGGGTCGTTCGGACGAATCGGCCGGGGCGGCCGAAACGGAACGGTCGGACAGCTCCGAACGACTCGATCGTCCCGATCGGTCGGACG
>SKPV01000274.1 GCA_007119345.1 Halovivax sp. | reverse complement strand
CCCGGTCACGAGCGAGACGGCCTCGAGCTCCCGGCCGAACTCCGAGAGGATCGCTTCCTGAAGGTCCTGTGTGCGATCGAGGTGGCCGCACGGCACGCAGTACTGGATGTCGACGCTCGTCGTGCAGGCCAGCCGACAGGCGGATCGGACGTAAACGTCCGCCTTCCGGAACGACGGGGGCGCGTTCGCTCCGACTTACGAGACGAGCGTCCCCCTACTGGTGGCCGCGCCGCGCCGCGCGAACCGGCTTGGACCGGTTCGGGCCGGGGAGGGGAGGCCGCCGTCTCGGTAAGCCGGGGCTTCGTCGCGTCCGGGACCGGCCCCCGGATCGGCCGGATCGCACCGATCCCGCGTCGCGGCGCGGAGGGGCGTCCCTGCCCGCCGGGTAGGTCCGGAGAAACAAATGGCGAACCGGTAGACGGTGATGACAGTAACGCGTGGTGAGACCGATTCGCCGAGCAATCACGAACCCATCCGCGGCCGAGGCCCCCGAGGTCGCGGGCGCGCCGGCCCTCCGCCTCGACGCCGTCACTCACGAGTACACCGCCAGCGGCGGCCGGTTTCGGTCCGGAAGCGACCGCACCGTGACGGCGCTGCGGGACGTCTCGCTCGCGGTCGGGCGCAACGAGGTCGTCGGCCTCACGGGTCCGAGCGGCAGCGGTAAGTCGACGATCCTCCACGCCGTATCGGGCCTCCTCGTCCCGACCGAGGGGACGATCGAGCTCCACGGAACGGACCTCACCGAACTCTCCGATGGCGAGCGGCTGCGGCTCCGTCGCGAGCACGTCGGGATCGTCTTCCAGCGGTTTCACCTGCTCCCCGCGCTCTCGGCGCGAGCGAACGTGGCCCTGCCGCTCGTCCAGGCGGGCGTCCCGCGCCGTCGGCGGCGACGGCGAGCGACCGAGCTGCTCGAGCGCGTCGGCCTCGGCGACCGGGTCGCGCACCTTCCCGGCCAACTCAGCGGCGGCGAGTGCCAGCGCGTCGCGATCGCTCGGGCGCTGGCGACCGACCCCGACGTGATCGTCGCCGACGAGCCGACCGGCGAGCTCGACACGGCGACCAGCGAGACCGTCCTCGAGTTGCTCACCGACGTCGCCGACGACCGGGCCGTGCTGATCGCCTCCCACGACGCCCCCACGCTGGCGGTCGCCGACCGGGTTCTCGCCCTGCGCGACGGGACGGTGGTGGACGAGCCGTGAGCGACCGGCGGCGTCGTTCGCGCTGGAGCGGACTCGTCCGCGTGGCCGGAGCCAGGCTCCGCGGGCAGGCGACGGGGATCGCGCCCGGCCGCTCGCTCGCGATCGTGTGGGCCGTCGCGCTCACCGTCGGGCTGTTGCTGATCGTGACCGGCATGGCGCTCGCGCTCGCCGACGAGGGGACGGCGAGCCAGCACGACGCCGACGTCGCGATCGAACCCGGCGACGGGAGCACCTTCGCGTCGGTCGACGGCGTCGAGTCGTCCCGGCTGGCCAACGCCAGCGAGCGTGCGGCGGCGATCGAGTCCGCCGACGGGGTCGACCACGCCGCGCCGGTGTTCGTCGACACCGTCGCGATGCGGGCGGGCGCGAACGGGAGTATCTTGGACGCCGACGGGCCGCCCGACGACCGCGCGCAGGTACTCGCGGTCGGCACGGAGCCGCCCGACGGTGGCGGCGTCGTCGCCGGCGTGCCGACGGATCGCCTCGAATCCGGCGACGACGCCCGACCCGGCGACGTCGTCCTGTCGGAGGCCGCCGCGGAGCAATTGGGCGTCGAGGAGGGTGACGAGGTGACCGTGCTCACGGCGACCGAGCCGCGGACGCTCTCGGTCGCCGCCGTCGAGTCCGGTCCCGACGGGACGCCGGTCGCGCTCGTCCACCTCGAGGAGGCTCGCGCCATGGCCGGGCCGGGAGCGGAAGCCGACGCGCTCGCCGACCGGATGCTGATCTGGGGCGAGGAGGAGGAGGAGGCCGTGGCGGCGAGCGAGGCGGCCTACCCCGCCGCGTCGATCGAGTCGGCCGGGTCGACCGACCCGCGGGCGCTGTTCGACGACGGGCTGGCGCTGGCGACGAGCCTCGTCGCGATGGTCGTCGGCGTGACCGTCTGCGCGCTGTTCGTCGCGACCACCGCCGGCATGGCCGTCGCCGAGGATCGGCGGACGCTGGCGGTGCTCGCGGCGGTGGGCTTCTCCCGGCGGAGTCGACTGGCCGTCGTCGCGGTGGCCACGCTGGCGACGGTCGTGCTGGGCGCGCTCGTCGGCGTCGCGGTCGGCGCCGCGGGGATCCTCGCCGTCGACGCCGTCGTCTCGGCCACCGTCGCCTCCGGCTCGGTCGCCGCGTTCCACCCGCTGTTCGTCCCCTACGCCGTGGCCGTGGCGCTGCTGGCCGGCCTGCTGGCCGTCCCGTATCCGCTCGCGATCGCCGCGGGTACCGACGTCCTCTCGGAGGTGGGACGGTGAGCGTCCGCGGCGGGGTCGTGCGAGCGGTCGCGGTCGTCGGGCTGGGCGTCGCACAGCTGCGTCGCGCGCCGGGCCGGACCGCCCTCGCCGTCGCCGCGGTCGCGCTGGCCGTCCTCGCCGTGACGCTGCTCGCGAGCCTCGGCGTCGGCGTCGTCGACGCCGGCCAGGACGGACTCGAGGACGCCGACCGTGACATCTGGATCACGAGCGAGCCCGTCGACACCGCCCCCGGCGGCACCGAGAACTCGATCGTGGGCGCCCACGCGGTCGCGGCCGACGTCTCCCAGCGCGAGGACGTCGACAGCGCCGCCCCGATCGCGATGCACAGCACGTACGTCGGGACCGATCCCGACGAGTTGCGGTCCGTCTCCGCCGTCGGCGTCCCGGAGACCCACGGCGGATTCGAGTACGAAGACGGCGGCGGATTCGAGGCCGACGACTCCGAGTTCCTGGTGGACCCGCCCGACGATCCGGAGCCGACCGAGATCGTCGTCGATCCCGACCTCGCGGCCGAGCTGGACGTCGGCGTCGGGGACACGCTATACGTCGGCGTCAGCCAGGAGCCGGACGCCGCCCGCGCGTTCACGGTCGTCGGCCTCTCCGGTCACTACTCCCAGTACCTCGGGGAGCCCGCGATCACCGTCCCGCTGGCGGAACTCCAGGCGCTCGCCGGCAGCCGCGGCGCCGACCGCGCCTCGTTCATCACCGTCGACGTCGAGGACGGCGCCGACCGCGAGGCGGTTCGCGACGACGTCGCCGCGGACTACCCCGAGTACGACGTGCGCACCAGCGACGAGCAGCTGCTGGCGATGCTCGAGGATCGGGCGCTCGTGGTCGCCAGCGGGGTGACGCTCGTCGGTCTCGCCATCGTGGGCGGGATCGTCCTCACCGCCAACCTGTTCGTCCTCGTCGCCTACCAGCAGCGCGTCGAGCTGGCGGCGCTACGGGCGCTCGGCCTCTCGCGGTCGCTGCTCGCCGGCCTCGTCGGCGCGCAGGGGCTGCTCATCGGCGTCCTGGGCGGGATCGTCGCGCTGGCGGCCACGCGTCCGCTCGTCGGCGCGCTGAACGAACTCGCGCGAACGGCCGTCGGCTTCGACTCGCTGTTGCAGACGCCGCCGGCGGTGTACGCCGTCGGGGCCGCCGTCGCGGTGGGCGTCGGAACCGTCTCGGCGCTGGTCGCGGGCTGGGCCGCCGGCCGGTACGCGTCCATCGGTCGCCTCGAGGGCTAAATCGCCGGCTGGCACGGCTCCGTCGCTCGCCGCGAGGGCCGATCGCCGGTCGGGACGCCTCCATCTCCCGGCCGAATCCGACTCCATCGGTCGGCCGACACGGCTCGATCCCCCGATCGGTTCCGACTCCCTCGCTCGGCCGGACCCGGCCCCGTCACTCGGCCAGCCAATCGAGCACGTCGTCGAGGCCCGGGTCCCAGAGCATCCAGGCCCGGTCGTCGGTCCGCAGCGACGCGAAGATCCGACGGCTTCGCGAGCCGTCGACGTCGGCGCCCGGGGCCCGCAGGACGAGCTCGACCACCGCCCGGGAATCGTCGCCCCGGACGTCGTGCACCGCGGTCTCGGCGACGAACAGCCCCGCGTCGGCGACGGCCGCCGCGTGGGCCTCCTCGACCGGTCGCCAGGGCGACTCCGGGTGCAAACGCTCGTTCGCGCTCTCGAGATCCCCCTCGATCAGCGACTCGTAGAATCGGTCGGCCACCGTATCCGGCGCGTGGCCGGTCACGGGACGGGTGGTGTACCACCCCGCGGCCGCGAGGGCCGCGGCGACGACGGTCGCGATCGCCGCCCGGCGAGTCGTCACCAGTCGGTCGAGCGCCTCCCGCATCGGTCGAACGTCCGCCGCCGTCGCCGCCTCCGGGACGTCCGGTTCGGCGTCCGACCTGGCGTCGTCGTCGCTCCCCGCCCCGGTCGGGCCGTCGTCGCTCGGACCGCTCGCCATCGGTGCTCGACCCGTCCAGCGAACCAATTGTAAACGTTTCGTACCGTGTTCGACGCGGACGGCCGCCCGGCGCACGCGGAACCGGCGCGATCGGTCCGCCGACGCGGCGCTCGCCGAGACCGTCCGGTATTTGGTCGGGGCGGCACAAGAACAGCCGATGACCGAGCTCAGGTACCTCCCCGACGCGGACGACGTGACGACGTTCACCGCCGCGGTGACCGAGGCGACCCCCGAGTACCTCGTCCTCGACGGAACCTACTTCTACCCGGAGGGCGGCGGCCAGCCCGCCGACCGGGGCGAACTCGAGTGGGCGAGCGGTTCCGCGACCGTCGACGACGTCCGCAAGGATCACGGCGACGTCCAGCACGTCCTCGAGTCGGTGACCGGCGACCTCCCGGAACCCGGCGACGAGGTCGAGGGTCGCATCGACGCGACGCGCCGAGAAACTCTTCGACGGATGCACACCGCCCAGCACGTGGTCTCGCGCGTCGTCCTCGACGAGTACGGCGCGAGCACGGCCGGCAACCAGATCCACCCCGACCGATCGCGGATCGACTTCGAGCCGGCGGACTTCGACGAGGACGACCTCGAGACGATCCAGCGCCGGTCGAACGAGGCGATCGAGCGAGATCTCCCCGTGACGAAGGCGAACCGACCCCGCGAGGAGGTCGAAGCGCGGGTCGACGAGGGCCGCGCCCTCCTCCACCTGATCCCGGACCACGTCGACCCGCTGCGCGTCGTCGAGATCGACGACTACGACCTGTGCCCCTGCGGCGGGACCCACGTCGATCGGCTGGGCGAGGTCGGCCGGATCGAGATCACCGACCGCACCTCCAAGGGCGCCGACGTCGAGCGAATCGAGTTCGAACTGGTCGACGGCTGAGCGGAGCGCCCGGCGCCTCGACGGTCGGACCCGCGTCGACGCGGCCGAGATTCGATCCGTCGACGATCCCACTCCGCCGAAATCGGCGACGAAGGCGCCCTCCGGCGCCGCGACCGTGGTCCACGCGGAACTGAGGACGGCGCCGTACACGACGCATCACCGCCGCCGAATCGTGGTCTTCGAGAACGAAGGAAGCGGACACGCGGAGGTCAGCCACGTCCAGGCCCTCCGGGCGTCTCCGAGGACGGCTCCCCCGCCGAGTTCCGACCGTCTCCGAGGACGGCTCCCGCGCCGAGTTCCGGCCGTCTCCGAGGACGGCTCCCCCGCCGAGTTCCGACCGTCTCCGAGGACGGCTCCCCCGCCGAGTTCCGACCGTCTCCGAGGACGGCTCCCCCGCCGAGTCCCGAGCGTCTCCGAGGGCGGCTCCCCCGCCGAGCCGGCCGCACCCGCCGGCCGACCGCCGCGCGGCCGCGTCTCGTCAGGGAGCGAGACGGCCACGAAAGGGTTGGAGAAGCGTCGCCGTAGCCCGCGGCGATCAACCGTCGAGAACGATTTCGCCCGCGCCGTCGACAGTGATTCGGTAGCCGTGGTACGCGAACGTGAGCGAGGCGTCGTCGGCGAGGCCCTCGAACAGCGCGTCGAGCGCGTCCGGGTCGACGGCGTCGTACAGCGGTTCCGTCAGTTCGAGCGGATCGGTTCCCTCCCGTTCGGCGACGGCCTCGACGATGCGGAGGCTGAGTGTCGCCCCGTCTCCCCGATCGGACCGGATCTTCGGTGCCGTATCCATGGTCGGCCATTCCGGGACCGGCTGATAAGGGTGCCGACGGTTTTCCACCGAATTCGCCCCGTCGTGAACGTTCAGTCGTCGTTAACGCCCCACTGAAAGGGCCCAAAATAGCCCGCACGACCCGAGACGCACCCGTCTCGTCGAACGGCTTCCGGATAGCCGACGGTGATTTTCGACGGGTTCGTGGACGGTTGCTGGGCCCGCTTGATTCCGGATCAGCGGTGCTTGAAGGCCGTCCGAATCGGGTGTGTTCGGCGGGGAACCCCGCTCCCGAATCCGTTCGTGGGTATCGACGCTCCCGATCTGGCGCCAGCGGCCCCGATCTCGCGACAGGAACCCCGAGCGTCTCACCGTCCCGATCGTATCGACGGGCGCGCATCGCCGCCCCCGGCCTGCCCCGTCGTCGAGGGCCGCGACTCGCTCCCGCGGCAACTCGATCGTCACGACCGTCTCCCGGGGTTCGCGCCCCTCGAACCGCAGCGAGCCGTTCGATCGGCGGACGATCCGGTCGAGGAGCCGGCTGCCGATCCCGCTGCCGTGGGAGAGGTCGTGGACTCCCGATCGCCTGAGACCACCGCCCGATCGTGGTCGGTGATGCCGGGACCGGCGTCGGCGACCCGTATCCGAACCGCGGACGCGGTCGTCTCGACCCGGATCTCGACCGTCGGCGCCTCCCGATCCTCGTGGCGGATCGCGTTCTCGACGAGTTCGTGGACGGCGACCGGCGCGTTCTCGGCGGCGCCGCCCGTCGCGTCGCGACCGAACGGCGGGCCGCGCGACGGGCCGTGCTAGTCGTCGCTGGCGGCGTAGCCGGTCGCGTCGGAGGGGGTCGCGGCCTCGGGTTGGCCGGGCAGTTCCGCGCGAACGTCGTCGCGGCCGTCCTCGGTGATCGCCGCGCGGTAGGCGTCGGGCATCACCTTCACGAAGCGGTCCACGGCCGCCTCCCAGGTCTCGAGCAGCGAGCCGGCGCGCTCGGAGCCGGTGTAGACGACGTGGTTCTCGACGAGCCGGCGGAGCATCGCCTCGTCGGCCTCCTCGAGCTCGTCGTAGAGGGTCACCAGCTCCGCGTTGGCGCGGTCGGGGAAGTCGCCCTCGGGGTCGTAGACGTAGGCGACGCCGCCGGACATGCCGGCGGCGAAGTTCGTGCCGGTGTCGCCGAGGACGGCGACGACGCCGCCGGTCATGTACTCGCAGCCGTGGTCGCCGACGCCCTCGACGACGGCCTTCGCGCCGGAGTTGCGGACGGCGAAGCGCTCGCCCGCGACGCCCTCGACGTAGCACTCGCCGCCGGTCGCCCCGTAGAGGGCGACGTTGCCGATCGCGACGTTTTCGGCGGGGTCGTAGGCGGCCGTCTCCGGGGCGCGGACCGTCACGGTTCCGCCGGAGAGGCCCTTGCCGACGTAGTCGTTCGCGACGCCGGTGAGGTGCAGCGAGACGCCGCTGGCCAGGAACGCGCCGAAGCTCTGGCCGGCGATCCCCTCGAGGTCGACGTCGATCGCGTGCTCGGGGAGGCCGGCCTCGCCGTAGCGGCTCGTCACCCGGTTCGAGAGCATCGCACCCACCGAGCGGTCGACGTTCGAGACGGCGGCGGAGAGGGAGACGGGCTCCCCGTCCTCGATGGCGGGCGCGGCGTCCGCGAGCAGCCCGCGATCGAGCTGGTCGTCGAGCTCGTGGTCCTGCTCGCGGACCTTCGTCCGGACGTCGCCGGCGGGCTCGGCGAGCACCGCCGAGAGGTCGACGGTGCGCGCCTTCGGGTGCTCGAGGTCCTCGCGCTGGCTCAGGACGTCGACGCGGCCGACCATCTCCTCGACGGTGCGGAAGCCGAGCTCGGCCATGCGCTCGCGCAGGTCGCGCGCCAGGAACGTCATGTAGTTGACGACGTGATCGGGCTCGCCGGGGAACCGCTCGCGGAGGTCGCCGCGCTGGGTCGCGATCCCGACCGGGCAGGTGTTCTTGTGACACTGGCGAGCCATCACGCACCCCTCCGAGACGAGCGAGGCGGTGCCGAAGACGTACTCTTCCGCGCCGAGCAGGGCGGCGACGGCGACGTCGCGTCCCGTCTTCAGCCCGCCGTCCGTCGAGACGCGGATCCGGTCGCGCAGACCCGTCTCGCACAGCATCTGGTTGGCCTCGGCGAGCCCGAGCTCCCAGGGGAGGCCGGCATGCTTGATCGACGTCCGCGGCGAGGCGCCGGTGCCCCCGGAGTGTCCCGAGATGTGGACGACGTCGGCGTTGGCCTTCGCGACGCCCGCCGCGATCGTGCCGATGCCCGCCTCGGAGACGAGCTTGACGTTGACGTCCGCGTCCTCGTTGGCCGCCTTCAGGTCGTGGACGAGCTGTTTGAGGTCCTCGATCGAGTAGATGTCGTGCAACGGCGGCGGCGAGATGAGCCCCACGCCGGGCGTGGACTTGCGGACGTGGGCGATCATCTCGTCCACCTTCATCCCCGGCAGGTGGCCGCCCTCGCCGGGCTTGCTCCCCTGGGCCATCTTGATCTGTAGCTCCTCGGCCGCCGAGAGGTACGTCGAGGTGACGCCGAAGCGTCCCGAGGCGACCTGCTTGACGGTGCACTCGCGCTCGGTGCCGAAGCGCTCGGGCGGCTCGCCGCCCTCGCCGGAGTTGGACTTGCCGCCGATCCGGTTCATCGCGATCGAGTTGTTCTCGTGGGCCTCCGGCGAGAGGCTGCCGAGGCTCATCGCCGCCGTCGAGAAGCGAGTCACGATCGCTTCGACCGGCTCGACCTCCTCGAGCGGGACGGGATCGCGATCCGAGTCGAACTCGAGCAGACCCCGCAGCGTCTGCAGGTTCCCCTGCTGGTCGTCGATCAGCTCGGCGAATTCCAGGTAGCGCTCGTAGTCGCCCGACCGGACGGCCTGCTGGAGGGCGCCGACGGTCTTCGGGTTCCACTGGTGGTGGAGGCCGTCGTTGCGGTGGCCGAACTCCCCGGTCCGGTCGAGCGCCGCCTCGCCGCCGAAGCCGACGCGGTGGCGCTCCAGCAGGTCGGCCTCGATCTCGGCGAGGCCGATCCCCTCCGTCCGGTTCTCGGTCCCGTCGAAGTACTCCTCGACGAGGTCGGCGTCGAGACCGACGGCCTCGAAGATCTGGGCGCCCCGGTAGCTCTCGACCGTCGAGATCCCCATCTTCGCCATGATCTTGCGCACGCCGTCCGCCAGGGCCTCGACGTAGGCGTCGATCGCCGCCTCGAGGTCGGCGCCGTCCGCGCCCGCGGCGAGGTCCTCGACGGTCCGGAACGCCAGGTGGGGATTGACCGCGCCCGCCCCGTAGCCGATCAGCGTCGCGTGCTGGTGGACGGTCCGGGGGTCGCCGGACTCGACGACGAGGCCGACGTGGTTGCGCAGTCCGTTCCGGACGAGGTGGTGGTGGACGGCGCCGGTCGCGAGCAGACTCGGGATCGGGACGCGCTCGGCGTCGACGGCCCGATCGGAGAGGATCAGCACGTCGTGACCGCCCTCGATGGCGGCGACGGCGTCCGCGCGGACGCGCTCGACGGCCGCCCGGAGCGCCTCGCCGTCGGGCGCTCCGAGTTCCGCCTCGTTCGGCGGGTCCCCGTCGCCCGGCACGTACGTGATGTCCACCGTCGCGGCGGTGATCCCGTTCGCGTCGCACTCGCGGACGGCGTCGAGCTCGGCGTCGGTCAGGATCGGCGAGTCGAGGACCAGCTGTCGGGCGTGGGCGGGCGACTCGGCGAGCAGGTTGCGCTGGAAGCCGAGCCGGCACTCGAGGCTCGTCACCTGCTCCTCGCGGATGTAGTCCAGCGGCGGGTTGGTGACCTGGGCGAACAGCTGTTTGAAGTACGAGAAGAGCGGCCGGTTGTGGTCGGCGAGCACCGACAGCGGCGTGTCGTCGCCCATCGAGCCGACCGGGTCTTTCCCCTTCGTCGCCATCGGCTCGACGAGGTTCTCGAGCTCGTCGTGGGTGTAGCCGAACGCCGCCTGGCGGGCGCGGAGGTCGTCGACGGCCCGGCGGGGAGTTCGATCGCCCGTCCGCACGATGTCGTCCAGGTTCACCTGCTCCTCGGCGACCCACTCGCCGTAGCGATCGTCGACGAGGGCCGCGAAGACCTCCTCGTCGGGAATCACGCGACCCTCCTCGGGGTCGGCGAGGAACAGCTGACCCGGCTCCAGCCGGCCGCGCTCGGCCACCCGCTCGGGAGGCGTCTCGATCGCGCCGGCCTCGCTGGCGACGATCAGTCGGCCGTCCGTCGTGACCTCGTAGCGACACGGGCGCAGGCCGTTGCGGTCCAGGACGGCGCCCACGCGCTCGCCGTCGGTCGCGGCGACGAGGGCCGGGCCGTCCCACGGCTCGACGAGCGACGCGTGGAAGTCGTACCAGTCCTTGCGTGCCCGGGGCATCGACTCGTCGCCCCGCCAGGCCTCGGGGACGAGCATCCGCAGTGCGTGGGCGAGATCCCGGCCGTCCTGGAGCAGGAGTTCGAGCGCGTTGTCGACGTTCGCGGTGTCCGACTGGTCGGGATCCGCGATCACGGGTTTGACGGACTCCAGGTCGGTGATGACCTCGCTCTCGAGGTCGGTCTCGCGCGCGCGCATCCAGTTGACGTTACCCCGGATCGTGTTGAACTCGCCGTTGTGGACGACATTTCGATACGGGTGGGCGAGGTGCCAGGCGCCGAGCGTGTTCGTCGAGAAGCGCTCGTGGACGAGGACGAACGTCGATTCGACGCGCTCGTCGGCGAGGTCGGGGTAGTAGGACGCGAGCTGCTCGCCCTTGAGCAGCCCCTTGTAGACGACCGTCTTCCGATCGAACGAGCAGACGTAGAAGCGTTCGGCCCCCGGAAGATCCCGCTCCTTGATCTCGGTTTCGAGCGCGCGCCGGGCGACGTAGCAGGTGCGGTCGAACGACTCGGGGTCGAGGTCCGCCTCTACGGTAGCCGCGAAACACTGCCACACGTCGGGTTCCGACGTCAGGGCGGTCTCCCCGAGCCCCTCGGTATTCGTCGGCACGTCGCGCCAGGCCGCGACCTCGAGGTCGTAGCGCCCGAGGACGTCCTCGACGACGTCGACGAGCGCCTCGCGGGCGTCGTCGTCCCGCGGGAAGAAGATCGAGCCGACGGCGTAGGTGTCCGGCAGGGAGACGTCGAGCGCGTCCCGGAAGAACGCGTCGGGCGTCTGCAGCACGACCCCGGCGCCGTCGCCGGTGTTCGCTTCCGCGCCGGTCGTCCCGCGGTGTTCGAGGTTCACGAGCAGTTCGAGGCCGTCCGCGACGACGTCGTGACCACCCGCCCCCCCCAGGTCCATCACGACGCCGACGCCGCAGTTCGAACGCTCGTCCCCGGGGTCGGCGAGTCCGGGCGAGCGCGTGGTGGAGTGTGATCCGCGTGGCTGTGGCATGGGATGACGTGCGAGGCTCTCGAATAAGAGGGTAGCCCATAATGTCTATATGTATTATAAGCACATACGATCGTATATTAGGTGTAAGGACCCGTCCCGGCCGTCGGCCCGCGTCGGGTGGAAGCAGTCCCCGGAAGCGACCGAATCGGCCGGTTTTTCGGCGACCGAGGACGCCGATCGCGAGCCCGTCACCCGTCGCCTTCCCGACTGGTAGGTCCCGGATAGCGTTCGACAGGCGATAGATACCCCCTCGGTTGACAGTCCATAGAAAAGGAATACCACGACGAACGTACGGTCACATGAAGCGACGCGCGTTCCTCGTCGGCGCCGGCGCCGCGGCCGTCCCGACCGCGCTCGTCGGGGCTCGGGTGGTCCGCCCCGACGACGCGGACGAGCCCCCGGTCCAGAACGCGTCGACGCGCGTCCAGCGGGCGGGCGACGGGCGGCCCGACTTCGACGTCGAGCCGGTCTGCTACCGGAAGCCGACGTCGGGAAAGACCGAGTGGATCTTCAACGCCAGCAACGACGACGATCGGACGATCGAGGCCACGTGGCGAACCGTCGACGAGGATCGAACGGGAACCGTCGAGGTGCCCGCCCGCGGCGACGAGACCTTCCGGATTCCGGGGGAGAAGGGGGCCGGTCCGACCGTCGCGCTCGTCGAGGACGGCGAGGTCGTCGGCGTCGCGGACGCCGAGGGGGCGCCGCGCTGTCGGTCGAACGGGTGAGACGTCCGTCCGTCGCACCCCTCCGTCGCACCGTCCGTCGCACCCCTCCGAATAGCACGCTCGCGACCGTCCGGACGCGAGGCCGTCCGGTCGCCTCGCTTCGATCGCTACGAAAGATCCCACCACCGGTCGTAGTAGCTCGCGACCTCCTCCACCCGGTCGCGGGCTGCGGAGACGTTCTCGTCGAGCCAGGCGAACGGGTCGGAGACGTCGGAGTCGAGGCCGAGGACTCCTTCGAGCGTGCCGAGCATCGCGTATCCCAGGTGGCTGATCTGGTAGCCGCCTTCCTGGACCAGGACGAGCCGGTCTCTCGCCGTCTGCCCCGCCAGCTCGCGCGCTCGCCGTCCGAACGCCTCGAACCCCTCTTTCGTCACCACGTTCCGGCCGAGCGGATCGACGGTCCCGGCGTCGGCGCCCGCGCTGACGATCAGGAGATCGGGATCGAACGACCCGACCACCGGCTCGACGAGGCGCTCGAAGGCATGGGCGTAGCCCTCGTCGCCGGTCCCGGGCGGAAGCGGAACGTTCAGATTGAATCCCTCGCCCGGACCCGAACCGTGTTCGTCGACGTCACCGGTCTGCGGGTGGGCCTCGGGATCCCAGGACCAGTGATCGTTGTGGAGGCTGATCGTCAGAACGTCGTCGCGGTCGTAGAAGATCTCCTGGGTGCCGTTGCCGTGGTGGACGTCCCAAT
>SKPV01000006.1 GCA_007119345.1 Halovivax sp. | reverse complement strand
GACCGGCGAGGTTCGAACGGCGGCGACCGGCGAGGTTCGAACGGCGGCGACCGGCGAGGTGTTCGAGTGGCTGACCGGCGAGGAGCGCGGAAAACGCCCGGGCCCGGCAGTGTTTGGGAGAAACGGTAGACATCAGTGTGCGGGTCCCGTCGGATCGACCGTGACCGACGACGCGCGGAGAAAGCGAGACGCGGCGACATCCTTCGGCGCGGCCGCCGACGCGTACCGCGAGAGCGAGCCCCACCGCCGCGGCGCCGACCTCGACCGAATCGCCGCGTGGTGTGCGGACGCGGACCGGGCGCTCGACGTGGCGACCGGCGCCGGACACGCCGCGGGCGCGCTCCGCCGAGCGGGGGTGGAGACGGTCGTCGCCGCGGACGCCGCCCCGGAGATGGTGGCGACGGCCGTCCGCGAGTTCGACGCCCGCGGCGTCGTCGGCGACGCCGAGCGGCTCCCGTTCGACGCGGACTCGTTCGACGCGGTCACCTGCCGGATCGCCGCGCACCACTTTCCGAACCCTCGCGCGTTCGTCGAGGAGGTCGCGCGCGTCCTGCGTCCGGGGGGCACGTTCGCGTTCGAGGACAACGTCGCGCCGAACGATCGGCGCCTCGCGACGTTCCTGAATCGACTCGAGCGCGAACGCGACCCGTCCCACGTCGAGTCCGATCCCGTCGCGACGTGGCGAGAGCGGCTGACCGACGCCGGGTTATCGGTGACGGAGACGGTTCCGTTCGCGAAGACGCTCGAAGTAGAGTCGTGGCTCGAGGCACAGTCGCCGACGTCGGCACGCCGTCGGCGGGTGCTCGAGATGCTCCGCGATGCGCCGCCGGCCGCCCGGGAGACGTTCGACATCCGCGCGACCGACGGGACCGTGACATCCTGGCGGAATCCGAAAGTGCTGATCCGAGCGACCCGCCCCGATTGAGCGACGGCGGCGCCGGTGGACGAGCGGGGTCGAAAAGCGCAACGTGAGCAGACTGCTCGAAATGCGGTGTAGAAGCAGACTGCTCGAAATGCGGTGTAGAAGCAGACTGCTCGAAATGCGGAATGACAACCGATCAGGGGAGCACGCCGAGAAACGCGTGCGTGATCCACGGACGGCGGGCCGAAGCGATAGGCGGAGCGCGGCGACCGCGCTCGGCGATCGGTGGGCGTCGTCCGAGGATCAGTCCTGAGCCTGGTCGATCCAGGACTCGGCGCGCTCTTCGGAGACGTCGGTGGCGTCGGCGACCTGCCGCGCCTCGGCGGCCGCCAGCTCGCCGGCGGAGGTGATGCCCGCCTCGATCAGGTCGTCCCGGCTCGAGTCGTCGAGCCCGTCGATGTGCTCGAGCGGCGTCCGCTCCTCGCCGGCGGTGACCGCCGCGACCGGCGCCGTCTCGAGCCGGCGCTGCATCCGCTGGGCCTCCTCCTCGAGTTGCTGCTGGAACTCCTCTGCGCCCTCGACCTGACGCTCGAACAGCTGTTCCGTGCGCTCGGTCTGGCGCTCGAACTGGTCCTCGAGCTGGTCGAGCAGTCCCTGAGAGCGCTCGAGCTGGTCGAGGAGGTCCTCGGAGAGTTCCTCTGCGCCGCGGGCCGTCTCGTCCTCGATGGTCCGCTGGGTCTCGAGGAACTGGTCGGTCATTTCTTCGAGGGCCTCGACGTACTCCGCCGAGAGCTCGTCGAAGGAGTCGAGACCGCGGTCGAGTTCCCGCTCGAGGACGCCGAAGATCTCCGAGTGGGTCGACTTCAGCTGGGCGAACGCGTCGTCGACGGTCGCGCGCTGCTCGACCGATCCCTCCGCGTCCGTCATCGCCCGCGTGACGTCGAGGCCGCCGCGCATCCCGGCCTGAGCCAGCTCGACGGACTGGCGCTGCATCGACTCCTGGCCGCGGAGGGCGCTGGCGGTCATCTTCCCGACGTTCCGCTGGAACGCGAGGCCCTGTTTGATCGCCTGTCGGTTCTGCTTGATCGCGGTTCGCTGCGCGTCGAACATCGCTCGGATGGGTGATTCAGTTTGACTCATCGTACTTCGATGGAGGGTGCCACGGCGGGTAAGTAGTGTCCTTGCAAACCCCTGAATGGCATTGGATGGTGTGATATGGTTTTGACGGTGATCTCGTGGACCGACCGGAGCAGCCGCCCGACCGGAGATAACCGCCGATCGACCGGAAACAACGGCCACCAACCGAAGGAAGCGCCGCCCGACCGGAGGACCGGCGACCGGCAGAGTCGACAACAACGTAGGAGGGGTTTATATCGATCGACCGCGATGGCCGACCATGGCCTACGAGCGACCGGACCTGTCCGGACGGACGGCGTTCATCACCGGCACGACGCGCGGCATCGGCAAGGCGATCGCCCTGGCGCTCGCCGAGTGCGGCTGTAACGTCGTCTCGACCGGCAAGACCAGCGAGGAGGACGATTACGGCGAGGAGAGGGACCTCGAAGGGACGATCGAACAGACGGCCCGCGAGTGTCGCGAGCGCGGCGTCGAGTCGCTGGCCGTCCGGCTGAACGTCCGCGAGGAGGAGAGCGTCGAGGCGGCCGCCGCGGCGGCGATCGACCGGTTCGGCGACGTGAACGTCGTCGTCAACAACGCGAGCGCGATCCAGCTCGCGACCGTCGAGGACCTCCCGCCGAACCGGTTCGACCTGCTGACCGACGTGAACGTCCGGGGCACCTACCTCGTCGCGCGCGCGTTCGCCGACCACCTCCGATCGGTCGAGGACGCCTGGTTGCTCTCGAACTCGCCGCCGGTTCGGATCGACCGCGCGCCCGGGGAGGGCCCCTACGCCTGGAGCAAGCTCGGGATGACGTTCGTGACCCTCTCGATGGCCGGCGAACTCGGCGGGGACGACGTGGGCTGTAACGCGTTCTGGCCGGTGACGGCGATCGACACCCGCGCGACGCGGTACTTCGGCCTCGGCACCGAGGACGACTGGCGAACGCCCGACATCGTCGCCGACACGGTCCTCGAGATCCTGCGCCGGGATCCGGCCGACTTTACGGGCAACGCGGTCTACGACGAGGAGTTCCTGCGCGAGGCCGGCGTCGAGGACTTCTCGGAATACAACCTCACGGAAGGCGACCCGGCGCCGGTCTCGGCGCAGCTGTTCGATCCCGAGTATCGACGACCGGAGTGACCGCGATCGCTGGCGTCGACCCGACGACCGCCGTTTTCGTGCCGGTGCTGATCCTCACGCTGCGACCGCTGTGGGTTCGTCACTGCCGCCGAACGGTGAGGACGACCCGAGGTCGGCGGGTCGGTCGGCCGGCGGACGATCCGAGCCGCCGCGAAACTCACTCCTCGCCGAGTCGTTCGGAGAGGCGATCGAACCGGTCCTGGGCGCGTCGGCGCCGCTCCGCCGTTTCCTCCGGTCGATGTTCGACCCGTCGGAGTTCGCCGTCGGCCACGTCGACGTCGAAGACCGCTCCCTCCTCCCGGCCGGGTTCGGGAAGCTCCTCGACGGGGACCGTCAGCTCGTCGACGACGTCGCCGTCGGCCTCGACGAGCAGCACGGCCGTTTCGCCGTCGACGATCCGGTCCAGCACGGCGGTGGCGGTCTCGGTCATGGTGCGGTCGTACCCGTCCGATCGTGATGAATCGTCCGGGGGTCGAT
>SKPV01000211.1 GCA_007119345.1 Halovivax sp. | reverse complement strand
GAACCGCCCGCCACGACGTAGCGCAGGGTCGAGTGCGTCGACACGGTTGGTCGCCCCGATGACGATCACCTCGCCACGGGCGTCGAGCCCGTCCATCAGCGTCAGCAGCTGGCCGACGACGCGGCTCTCGGCGTCGGCGTCGTCGTCGCGCGCGCTGGCGATCGAGTCGATCTCGTCGAAGAAGACGATCGACGGCGCCTCGTCCCGGGCCCGCTGGAAGGTCTCCCGGAGCTTCTCTTCGGACTCGCCCTTGTACTTCGACATGATCTCCGGACCCGAGATGGAGACGAAGTGGGCGTCGACCTCGTTGGCGACGGCGCGGGCGATCAGCGTCTTCCCGGTTCCGGGCGGCCCGTAGAGCAAGACGCCGGAGGGCGGCTCCACGCCGAGACGCTGGAATAGCTCGGGCTCCGAGAGCGGGAGTTCGATCATCTCCCGAACGAGCTCTAACTCCTCGTCGAGGCCGCCGATGTCCTCGTAGGTGACGCCGCCGCGACCGGCCGCCGACTCGCCGGTCCCGGACGGTTCCGCCCCGGCGTCTGGTTCCGCGGCGTCTCCGGCGGAGCCGGCGCGTTCGACCGCGGGCGCCCCGGCGTTCGCGACGCGCACCGCCGTCGAGCTCGAGATCCGGACGTCGCCCGCTGGAGTCGTATCGAGAACCCGGAAGGGCTCGGACGCGACGCCCTCGATCCGTATCTGCTCGCCCGAACGGACGGGTCGGTTGCGGAGCTTCTGATTGGCCACCCGCTCGGTCAGTTTCGTCTCGGCGTCCGAGGCCGACTCCGGCGGGGCGAGCGTCACGCGTTCGGCCTCGGGGATCGACGACCCGCCGAGCGACGTGACCGTGACCGTATCGCCGACGTGGACGCCCGCGTTGGCTCGCGTGTCGGCGTCGATCTGGACGACGGTCTCGGCGACCGACGGATCGGCCGGCCACATCTTCGCGACGGTCGATCGGTCGCCCTCGATGCTCACCGCGTCGCCGCTCAGCACGCCCAACTGACGGCGGGCGCGCTCGGGGATCCGCGCGACGCCGCGTCCCGCGTCCCGCTTTTCGGCCGCGCGGACCGTGAGCCGCACGCCGTCTGGATCCGACTCGCTCATGCCGGTTCCTTTCCCCCGGGTAGCCTTGAGAATTGTCCCCCGTACCTGGCGGATCACGGACCCGCAGAGCGACCGTCGAATAGTCACCTGCGCAACGACTAATCGAATAGTCACCTGCACAACGACTAATGGGCAGGCTGTCGTGCCGTCCGCTATGGTGGTTCAGACCGAACGGGACGACGCGACCTGGTACGAGTGCGAATCGTGCGGCCTCCTGTTCGACGAGCGCGAGGACGCAGCCACCCACGAAGAACACTGCGACGCCGAAGAGCCGTCGTACATTCAATGAATCGGACCGACACGCACGACCGCGATCGTCCCCGCCTCGATCCGACTCGCGGCCCGAGACGCGCCGTCAGGATTCCTCGCTCAGCCGGTCGAGGTGCTCGTCCCTGAGCGTCTTCGCGTCCTCGACCGTTCGGACCGTCTTCCAGCGGACCCGCGTCGCGTCCCGATACTCGATGTACTTCTGCAGTTCCTCCCTGACGAAACCGTGGCCGACGACGAGGATCTCGCCGTCGGTCGTCCCGATTTCGAGGATCCCCGGCCGGTCGGGTGCGCGGTGGACGACGGAGCGATCGAAACCGATCCACTGCCTGTCGAGCGGCACGATCACGGGCCCTCCGCGGGCTGATCGGACGGGTCGTTCGGTTCCGACTCGCCCGCGGCATCCGTTCCCTCCGTCCCGTTCGTTTCTGGTTCGCTCCCGCCGTTCGTTTCCGGTTCGATCCTGGCGTTCGTTTCCGCCTCGTTCGCGCCATCGACGACGGCCGCATCCGTCCGATCGACCAGCTCGTAGGCTCGCTCGTCGAACTCGTCCTCGGCGAAGACGAACACGCGACCGTCGACGACGGACGGATCCGCCGCGACGCGGATGGAGTACCCCTCGGCCGCCACGGTGACGCCGGGGAACAACTCCGTTCGCTCGCCGCGATCGAGGACGATCCGACCGACGCCCGTCGACTCGAGGATTCCGGCGTCGGTTTTCAGGTCGTTCACGTAGGTCATCACGCCCTCGATGCCGTCGGGATCGGTCACGAGGACGTGGACGTCCTTTCCGGGCGGCGTCGTCACGGCCTCCTCGACCGCCGCCGGCGGTCCGTGGTAGAACACTTCGCGCCCGTCGAGGTACCGGACCACGATGCCACCCTCGACGAGGTCGACTTCCAGGGTGCTCGGCGCGACGTTCGAGCGACAGCTCATGAACGTCCCTAGCCGCGGCCGCGGCAAAAACCTGTGTGCTCGCGTCCCTTCTCGGACCGTTCGTGCACTCCGTCCCCGCGAGCGGTTCGACTCGAATGACCGATCCGGAACCGGAGAAATCCCCGACCGTAACTGGCGGCCTACAGGGACGTATTCCGACGCTGAAGCGGAGTCGACGCGCAACGCCGAACCCGACGGGATGTCGAGCCGACGAGTCGCGGTCGTCACGTGACCGAAGCGGTCGCCGACGTCGACGAAACCTCGTCGCCGACCGGGATCTGCGTTCGCTCCGGTTACCGTCGCCGATCGGAGCCGTAAGCTCGCCCCACGATAGCTATCGAGCGGATAACAATTCGACCGTCCGGTATCGGTCTCGAACGAGCGATGGACAGACGCGCGTATCTCACGACGGCCGCGGTGACTGCCGGGCTCGCGATCGCCGGCTGCACCGGGAGCGGGGATCGAGAAGATCAATCCGTGGACGGCGTCGACGATTCGGAAGACGTCGGCGAAGAGGCGGTGGAAGGAGAGCAGGACGACGAGGACGCGGACGAAACCGACGAAGGGGAGAACACCGAGGACGAAACAGACGAAGAGGACGGAGACGACGGAGACGAAGACGAAGACGAAAATGAAGAAGCGGAGAATCACCCCTCCATCGTCGGCACGTTCGACGACTTCGAGGACGAGGGTCCATGGCAGGAGTTTCTCGGCTCGATGTCCGTGGACACCGAGCGTTCGGCCATCGGCTCCCAGTCCGTGGTCATGGAACCGAACGAGCGGGGTACGGCCCGGATCCGTCGGGAACTGGACGAGCCCATCGACACCAGCGAGGTGGCCCCCGGCCTCGCGACGACGGCCGACGGACCGGGGTGGGCGCTCATCCAGCTCCAGGATCCCGACGGAAACTACCACGAGTACGGACAGTACATGCCCGGCGGGACGCCGATGGTCCGCAAGAACTTCGGACTCACTCGCGTCCGGGGCGATCCGGATCCGGATCGGGTCACGCTGATCCAGTTCGTCCGCTGGTACGCGGGGAGCGCCAGTCGGTTCTGGGTGGACGACCTCCACTTCGTCCCCGAGCCCGACCGGGGAAAGGTCGCGCTCTGCTTTCGCGGCGGCCACGAGTCTCACCGTCAGCAGGCGCTCTCGATCCTCCGAGAGCACGGTATCACCGGGACGGCGCTCGTCCCGACCGAGGCGATCGGCGGGGGCGGCGCCACCATGTCGCCCGCACAGGTCGACGATCTCGCCCAGGCCGGCTGGACGATCGGCGGGTACGGCGCTCGCGGCCGCCGGCTCACCGGTCTGGGAGACGGGCAACTCGATCGCGAGGTCGTCCAGTCGGCGGCCTGGCTCGACGAACGCGGGCACGAGGGACCGAGGGTCTTCGCGTTCCCCGACGCGCAGTACGACGCCGACTCGTACGAACTCGTCCGGAACCACTACGATATCGCGTTCGCCGAACGGTCTCGCTCGCAGGGCTACGCCGCCAACCCGCACCTCTGGACGGCAGCCGAGAGCCCGACGGATCCCGAGGAGGCGACGGAACTGGTCGACTGGGCCGCCGATATCGGCGGAATCACGACGATCCCGTTCGAGGGCCTCGGGGGGGAATCGCTCGCGGCGCTCGAAGCGACGCTCGACCGCATCGACGAGCGCGTCGCGGCCGGCGAACTCGACGTGGTTACGCCAGCGGAGATGGCCAACCAGTACGTCTTCCAGGAGTAACGCGGTTGTCGAGAGAGTGAGCGGCTGTCTCGAAACCCGCCGCGGGCGCGCTCTGGTGCCTTCGAACCCGAGCGTGCGCCGACGCCTCCGGATATGAGAGCGCGCCGACGTCGCCAACTCGAGAGGACGCCGACGCCACCGAACACGAGCGCGCCGACGCCACCGGACGCGTCGCTCCCGCGGGCGATGACCAGGGATTCTGCCCACACCGCCAGCCGTAAGTACCCCCTGGACGGAGTACGGCCATGGAAGGCCGGGCCGTCGCCCCCGCCGCCGGAACCGTCCTCAACGCGCTCGCGACCGGCCGCGGATCGGCGTTCGCCATCGACCTCGAGACGACCGCGAGCGTCGAGCTCGACGACGACGGCGACGGCGACGTCGACGGGGAGATCGCGGACGCGCCCGATGCCGACGCCGCGCTGATCGAACGCTGTGGGGCGCTGACGATCGAGCGGTACGCCGAGGAGGCCGGCCGCGACCCGGAATCGACCGGCGCGACGGTACGCACCGAAAGCGAGGTGCCGATGGCGGCGGGGCTGAAGAGTTCCAGCGCGGCCGCCAACGCGACGGTCGTCGCGACGCTCGACGCGCTCGGCCTCGGCGACGCGGTCGATCCGGTCGACGCCTGTCGGGTCGGCGTCGAGGCGGCCCGAGACGCCGGCGTGACCGTCACCGGCGCGTTCGACGACGCGTCGGCGAGCATGCTCGGCGGGGTCACCGTCACCGACAACCGGGCGGACGAGCTGCTCGCCCGGGACGCGGTCGACTGGGACGTACTGGTCTACACGCCGCCGGAGCGGGCGTTCAGCGCCGACGCCGACGTCGCCGCTTGCGAACGGATCGCGCCGATGGCGGACCTCGTCGAAGAGCTCGCGCTCGACGGACGCTACGGCGAGGCGATGACGGTCAACGGCTTCGCGTTCTGCGCCGCCCTGACGTATCCGACCGACCCGATCGTCGACGCACTACCGGCGGCCGACGGCGCCTCGCTCTCGGGAACCGGCCCGAGCTACGTGGCCGTCGGGACCGAGTCGAACCTCGATCCGGTCCGGGAACGCTGGGAGCGCAGGCCCGGCGCGGTGCGGCGAACCCGAACCAGAACGGAAGGGACGACACCACGATGACAGGAGAGACCGGACCCAGAGACGGAACCGCAGAGGAGATGGACCTGGACGAGCTCCGCGAGGAGATCCGCGAGATCGATCACGACATCGTCCAGCTGATCGCGCGTCGAACGTACGTCGCCGACACGATCGCCCAGGTCAAGGAGGCAGAAGACCTCCCGACCACGGACGAACAGCAAGAAGAACGCGTGATGGAGCGCGCCGGCGAGAACGCCGACAGATTCGACGTCGACTCGAACCTCGTGAAGGCGATTTTCAGGCTGTTGATCGAGCTGAACAAAGTACACCAGCGGGAGAATCGCTGAATCGGTCGAAACCGAGACTCAATGTGAGCGCTTCGACTACCGCCGTCATCGTTTCTGAGTCGAGACTTCCGACGACGGAGTAATCAGTTCCGGTTCCGCCGGTGGGACCGCCGGCTCGAGGGTTTCGAGTCCGAAACCGCCCCCAGCGTCCGCATCGATTGTACGGACCGGAGAGATCACGTGCCGTGTTGGACCGAACCGTGGGTTACGTTTCGAAAACCGGTCGGCGCTGCCGGGTCGGGAAGGCCTTTTAGAACGGGACGGAAACCTTGGCGCAGTTCTCGTGGCCCCGCGACCGCCGAACCCGATACGGCTCGTCATCCTCTGGGTCGGCCTCGGCCTCGCCAGGCTGGGTCTGATCGACCGGGAGCGAGCGCGCCGGACGACCGATCTCGCGTGGCCGCGGATCGTCACCGGGCTGGCCCGGATGTCGAAGAGCGCGGTCGACGTGGCGATGGTCGGAATCGCCGTCGGCTCCGCCGCGATCGCCGGGGTCGGCTTCGCGGGACCGTTCTGGGGCCTCGCCTTTACGGTCGGCGGCGGCGTCGCGGGCGGGACGATCGCGCTGGTCTCCCAGCGGTACGGCGCCGGACGATTCGACGAACTCGGCCAGGCGATCCGTTCGAGCGTACTGCTCGTCCTGCTGGTCAGCGTTCCCCTCGCCGCGTTCTTCGCGACGTTCTCGACGGAACTCATCTCGATCATCAGTAACGATCCCGAGGTGATCGAGCTCGGAGCCGCGTACTTGGCGGTGGTCGCGTTCGGCGTCCCGTTCGCCGGCTTGAACCTGATCGGCAGTCGCACGTTCGTCGGCATGGACGACGCCTGGACGCCGATGGTCATCCGGGCGGGCGGCGCCGTCGCCAATATCGGGATCAACGCGGTTCTCATCTTCGTCGTGGGAATGGGCGTGGTGGGGGCCGCCATCGGGACCGTGCTCGCGAACGTGCTCGTGACGGCCGCGTTCGGGACCTTGCTCGTCACCGGGCGCTTCCCCGGCGTGCCGGACATGGACGTGACGGTCGAACCCTTCGGGACGTACGCCGACCTGGCGGTGTGTCGGTCGCTCGTCGAGATCGGCGTCCCCGTGTTCGGCCGCAACCTCGTCTGGACGATCGCCGAGATCCCGCTGCTTTCGATCGTCGACATGTTCGGGACGGACGTCGCTTCCGCGTACGTCATCGCGCGGCGCGTCTGGGCGCTCATGAACACGCCCGGCTGGGGGTTCAGCCTGGCCGCGTCGAGCCTCGTCGGCCAGGAACTGGGCGCGAACGACGAGCGGACCGCCGAACGGTACGGTCGCGAGATCGTCCGCTTCTCCGTGGCCGTCTACGCGGTCTCGGCGGCGATCGTCTTCGTCTTCGCCGAACCCATCACCCTCGCATTCGTCGACGATCCGGGCGAACTCTCCGTCCCGGTCGCCGTCACACTCGTGCAAGTCGCCTGCTTCGCCATCCTCGTTCGCGGAATCGCCGGCGCGGCGGAGGGGGCACTGAACGCCGCCGGGGACACCAGCTGGCCGTTTTACGGACAGTTCCTCGGCATGTTCGGCGGCGCCATCCCGCTCGCGTACCTCGGGGCGACGACGCCGCTCGGCCTGTACGGGCTCTATCTGGCCTTCATCGCGGAAACCGCGATTCCGGCCGCGATCAACTACTACCGCTTCGCGACCGGCAAGTGGAAGGTTATCAGCCGCTCGTATCGGCCCTCGGCGGCGAGTGCCGACGACTGACGGCCGCGGTCGCCTGATAGACGCTCGCTAACTGTTACCTCAGGATAACGTAATAGAAAATTACTTTTTCGGCCGGAAATTATCGTCGGCGCATGCAGGAGCCCTCCCGCCGAACCCTGATCGGTGCCGCCGGATCGACCGCCCTCCTCGCCGCTGCCGGCTGCCTCTCGCTCGACGACGGTGGTGATGACGAAATCGTCCCGGACGACGATCGTTTCGAAACCGTATTGGAGTCTCTCCCCGCGGAGTTCGACGACCCGGCCTGGTTGTGGGTCACCGACGTCGAGGCGATGAGCGTCCTCGAGGAAGAAGAAGCCGCGGCGTTCGAACTGTGGATCGTCCACCCCGACGACGAGGAAGCGTACGACCCGTCCCGCGTCGCGACCGCCATCGGCGACGAGTACGGGATGGATGGATTCGTATCGGTCGCGATCGGCTCGTTCGATCCGGATGCGGACGACGACCTGACGCACCTCGAAGATCGCGACGATTACGATCTCTACGTGGACGAATCGGCCGGCGAAGACGATTACGTCGCGGTCGAAGACGACGTGCTGGTCGCGGCCTCCGAGGAGGAACTCGCCGAAGGGGCGTTCGGCGCGATCGAGTCGAAAGACGATCGACTGATCGCGGAGATCGAAGCGGTCGAACACGCCAGCGACGCGCTCGGCCACGCCGATGCATTCCGGGTCTCGCTGCAGACCGACGAACTGACGGACGAACTCGACGTCGACCCCGACGACGTCCGATACTGGGCGAGGACCACGACCGCGGTCGACGAGGACACGCTCGAAGTCGCGGAGATCCTCGAATGCACGGACGAGGACGTCCCCGACGAAACGCTCGCGACGGCACTGGCCGACGCCGATGGGGGCTGGTTCGGCGACCTGGGAGGCCGCGAAGGCCCGGACGTCGAAATCGACGGCGCGACGATCGCGGCCACGATCGAGGTCGACCTTCGCGAGGTCCGCGAACAGGACGATCACCAGAGCCCCCGCATCGGCGCCGCGGACGGCCGGATCGACCTGGACGAGGACGTGGTCGAGCTGGAGGTCCGGGACGGCGATCCGACGCCGATCGAAGAGCTCGAACTCACCGTGAACGACGAGACGTACGATCCAGACGTCTGGGCGAACGGCGCCTCGGAGATCGCCGAGGGTGACCGCCTGCAGATCGAGACGAACGACGTCGAGCCCAACACGAGCGTGCAACTGCGCCACGAACACGCGTTCGGCTCGAGCAGTTCTGGAACGACGCTGCTCGGGAATCTGCAGTTCGAGTTCGAGTTCGACGAGGACGCGACGCGGCTGACGATCGAGTACGTCGACGAGTACGAACTGGACGGCGACGAACTTCACGTCGCGCGCGTCGACGGGGACCACCGACGACGCCACGAACGAGAGGACGAGGGACCGGACGAGCTCGATCGACCGTGGGCCGGCGAGCAGGTCTCCGACGGATCGACCGCGACGATCGACGCCGAGCGCGGACAGTCCGTCTACGTCTCGTACGGAAGCGACGACGAATTCGACGCCGTGGCCTGGCACGAGGTCCGGCCACCGGGACGGATCGAGTCCACGTACCACTTCGAGGACGGTACTCTCGACGTCACCCTGTCCGTCGACCGGACCCGCTCCGCGGACGGCTACGCGATCGAGATCGGCCGGGGCGACGACGCGCGTCCGGCCGACGGACAGTTCTCGGACGAGACCGACGTCGTCGAGGACGAGGTGAGCGTCACGCTCTCGGACGTCGAGTTCGGGGACCACGTCGTAGTGGCGTGGCGAGAGGCGACCGTCGGGTTCGCCAGCGCCGTTCCCGACGCGGAGTTCGCACTCTCTGCGGACGACGAGACCCTCGAATACGTCGACGGACCGGACCTCACCCTCGACGACCTCGAGATTACGGCGTGGAACGAGAACCACGAAGAGCGGGAGATCGACGTCGAGGCGTCGGTGGACGATCCGCTCGAACCGGGGGACGAGGTGGGCCTCGACGTCCCGGACCTACGACACGTGTCGGTCTCGTACCGAGACTCCTCGCTCGGCGGGGTCGTAGTCGAGGAGTGACGCGAACCCGTCGTCAGTCGTCCGACGTCGACGGACGGGCCAGCAAGACGATCCAGCGAGGTGGGTCACAACCGGACTGCGTACCGAGGGACGAGTTCCGTCCCGGATCCGTCCCGAGAGCTAGATTTACGGCCCTGGAGGGAGTCCCGCCGAACGAATGCCTCGCTGGATCCGCACCGTTCGGCGTCGCGAGTCGCGCTCGAATGCCGGCGCGCCCCAGACCGGGCGGATCGACCGACGTCCGTCCCAACGCTCGACGCCCGGCCGGGTGGTCGGTGCGTGATCCCCATCGCGGACGCCGCCGATCGGTATCTCGAACGAAAGTCCGTGGGCGATTCGTCCGGGTCCGGCGGGGGAACGTACGCCTCGAACGCGGCGTCGATCCTCGGCCGGTGGGAGCGCTGGCTCGTGGACGAACACGACGTGTCGTCGCTGGAAGAACTCGAGGCCGATCACATGGAAGCGTACGCGAGGGAGTTACGGGTCCGAGCCGGCAGGGGAGAGTACGCCGCGTCGACGGCACGAACCTACTTCGCGGTCGTTCGAGCCTTTCTGTCGTGGTGCGAGCAAGCGGAGTTGCTCCCGGAAAATCCGGCCGAGAGCCGAGTTGCGGCCGCCGCGCTCCCCACCGTGGACGCCTCGGACGACTCGACGGAGTGGTCGACCGAAGCCCGCCGAGAGCTCGAATCGTACGTCCGTCGTCGGGCGAACGACGTCGACGAGGACCACGAAGAGCGCCTCGCGAGGTTGCGAGAGCACGCGATGGTCGCCGTGCTGGCCCACGCGGGCGTCCGCGGCGGCGAGCTGTTTCGCGTCCCCGAGGACGAGCGCCGGACGGGGGCGACGTGGGGCGACGTGGACTTCTACGCGGGCACGCTCAGGGTGCTCGGTCGATCTCGGCGGCTTGAGGACGTGGCGCTTCCGGCCGCCGCGCGGACGCCGTTGCGACGGTACCGGGTCGCGCTCGACCCGCCGACGACCGACTGGCCGCTGTTCCCGACCCGTCACGCGCCGTCGATCGCGGCCACCGTCCGTTCGACGCTGAGAGAGCGGGGACTCGAGGAACCGACGATCGAAGGCTTGCTCGCCGACGCGACCGCGATCGAAGTGGCCCGCGAGCACTCGATCGCGCCGCCGGCGATCACCACCGAAGGTGCGCGGACCATTCTCCGACGACTGTGCGACGGGGCGGACGTCGATCTCGACGGCGAGTACCTGAAACCCGGCGGCGCCAGGCGGGGCCTCGAGGATGACGTCGACCGACGAGCCGCGACCAGCCCGCAGACCGCCCTGCGCGAGGCGCGAGAGCAATCGCTCGTCGCGGTCGAAGACGAGCCGACACACGACGACGAGTGAGCGTTCGTCCAGGCCGACGATGGGGGACCGTTCGTCCAGGCCGACGCTCGACAGAGCCCGAATAACCACCCCGACCGGGCGCGATCTAGGGTTCGGGAGCGGCCACGCGACGCTCGGTCGGCCGCGACGTTCCGGCTCCCGTCAGTAGTTCGACCACGTACGACGTGACGTCCACCTTTTCGGCCGTCAGCCGTTGGCGCCGGTCGGCCCAGCGGTCGGTGGCCGTCGGATCCGACGCCAGCTCCTCGACGAGGTCGATGGCCTCGCGCTCGTCGGCCGTCGACCGGAGCAGTCCGTACTCCTCTTCGAGGAGGCGAAAGTTACTCATGTCGCCGTCGCCGGCGAACGACTGCACGCGGACGGCGGGCGTCCCCAGGAGGGCGGCCTCGGTCGCCATCGTCGCCGAATCGCCGACGTAGCAGTCCGCGTAGTAGAGCAGATCGTGCGCCGCCGTCGGCGGGACTGGCGACCGGTACCGTTCGAGATCAGGGGGCAATTCGTCCGAGCTCGAGATGTAGACCGAACCGCGGTCGGCGAGCAGCGAGACCAGTTCCCGCTTGCCGTCGATCGAGAGCCCACCCTCTCCGACGTCGTGTAGCGCGTCCCACGTCTTGAATCGGCAAAAGAAGTACCGTTCGTCCGGATCGACCCCGAACTCGCGGAGTCGGTCGGGCGAGGGATCGAATCGATCGGGGTGAAGGTACGCGAGCTCCTGGAAGCCGTCGTAGCGCACGTGCGCGTCGCCGAAGTCGTCCTCGAAGTTCCGGGGCGTGGCGATCGCGTCGGCGAACGGCGCCATCAGCCGGTGAGAGGTGATGCCCTCGTTGTCCACGAAGACGACGCTCCGGGCGCCGACCAGGGGCGCGACGTGGGAGACGGCGACGCCGCCGATGGCCGTCATGACGTCGGGGTCGATCCGTCGAGCGCGTCCCAACAACCGAAGCTCGTACGTCAACTGCACCCGTGCGAGCCCCGCGAGCGATCGCTGCGGGCCGGCCAGAACCTCGTGCGGGATATCGTACGCTTCGAGCAGCGGGACGGCGACGTCGTTCTCCCTGGCGAACACGAAGACGTCGTGACCGTCCGCCTCGAGCTGATCGATCGCGTGGCGGTAGAAGTGGACGTGCGCCGGGTGCTGGATCGTCACGACGATCCTCATCCGTCGCTCACCTCCGGCGACCGTCGCTCGGTCCGTAGCCGTCGCTCACCGATAGCCCCTCGCTCGCCCGTCAGTCGTCGCTCACCGACAAACCCTCGCTCGGCCGGTAGCCGTCGCGTTCCATCGGGCCTCCTCTCACCCGTCATTCGTCGCTCACCACGAGCCCCTCGTTCGCCTGTCGATCGAACACCATCGCGAGCACCAACGCGGTGGCCGAACAGACGAACAGCACGGCCGCGGAAACGGCCGTCGCCGACGACGATTCGTCCCGACCGAACGCGGCGGCGACGGCCCCGATCGCCGCCGCGACGCCGGCGGCCGCGAGAGCGTAGAGGCCGACCAGGGGGTGGAAGTCCCGGAGGAGGTACCGAACGCCGAGGCGGTTAAGAAAGCGCCGCCAGAGCAGCCAGGAGAGTCTCGGGACGAACGTGCGGTACTCGATGTGACTCCGTTCCTCGCCGTAGACGGCGGGCATCGCGACGTCGGCGATCGGCAGTTCGCGCGTGTTCAGCGCGACGAGCAGGTCGTTCGAGAAGCCGTACTCCTCGTACAGCGCGTCGAGGTCGACCGCCTCGAGCGCCTCCCGCGAGATCGCGGTGTAGCCGTTCTGCGGATCGAGCATCTCCCAGTAGCCGGACGAAATCTTCGTCAACACCGAGAGCGTCACGTTACCGAACAGCCTGAACGCGGACATCTCCTCGTAATATTCGCGCCCGAGCAACCGATTGCCCTTGGCGTAGTGGGCCCGACCCTCCACGATCGGATCGAGCAGACGGTCGAGCTGGTCGGGGTCCATCTGGCCGTCGCCGGCCATGACCGCGGTCACGTCGATCCCGTCTTGGAGGGACCGCCGGTAGCCGGTCGTGATCGCCGCGCCGACCCCGCGGTTTTCCTCGTGACGGATCGGGACGACATCACTGCCGGTTTCGACGCCGCTTCCGTCGGTTCTGGCCCCTTCGACCGCCCCCGCCGCGACGGACCGGCCCCCTGGAGCGACCTCGTCCGCGGGGTGCGTCTCGCGGGAGGCGTGACGTCGAATCTCGTCCCAGGTCGCGTCGGTCGAGCGGTCGTCGACGGCGTAGACGCGATCGACGAAGTCCGGGACGGTGTCGATGACCTCTCCTACGAAACCCTCCTCGTTGTACGCCGGCACCACGACGGCGACGGTGTGATCGCGATACATGACTCGACTACCCGCCTCCGTTCCGGGTTCCGCCTCGATCGATCGCCCGCGCTCGACGTCCAGTCTCGATCATCTACCGTTCGGGTGCGTCCGCCGACGCATTGTTATTCCCGACCTGTGGGCCGAATAAGGGCGCGCTATCCGTCGGAGATTCCCGCAGGCGGACGTCGACGTGCGGTACGGGGCGCGAACAGGCCGAAACCGGCCGTACGGCGACCCGCTGGCGACCGCCTGTGCTGCGTTCGTCTCGGTTCCGGTCCCGCAGGCTCGGGCGGGCTTCCGACCGTCGTGAGAGAGTCCGAGCCGCTAGTCCGGAAGACCCGTCGGGAGTCAGTAGGCGATTCGTCGGCGGTGGTCGGGTGGACGCGTCGGGGCTCTTCGGGAGGACGCGTCGGGGCTCGTCCGAGGATCCGCCCGGGAACAACTCGATCGCGGCCGGGCGAACTCACCGAGAATCGGTCGTGAACGCGATTTCGGTCGAGGGGAGCATCGACACCGACCCACGTCGAGGTGTCCCGAGGAGGCGGCTTCCGCGAACCGCTCTACCGCCGAGCGAGCACGAGACAGCGCCGGGCGAGCACGAGACAGCGCCGGGCGAGCACGAGACAGCGCCGGGCGAGCACGAGACAGCGCCGGGCGAGTGCGACTGCGACGGAGGTCGGCTCCGGTCGGCGTCACTCGAAGACGGGAGTTCGTTCGGACGGAGCGCTCGGCCGATCCGTCGCTGGGGAGACCCGCCACGGAGTGCGTGAGGACGTCGTGGTCAACGTCGACGGTCGATACCGACGGGAACCTCGATGGTGACGGGCCGGGGCCCGGAGTCGGTCGTGACGACGTCTCGGAAACGGCGACGCGAGCGCGAATCCCCGCGGCGAAACGTCTCGCTTACCGGCAGACCGATCGGTTCCACCGACGCGTAGCCCGACGCTACGGATCGATGGCCGATGGTAGGCGGTCACGAAATATGGTCGTCCTCGGAACAGTCAGGACGACGCATGTCACGACCGCAGCGGTCTCCGGCGCCGGCGACCGACGACGCCGCCGGCGCGACCGTCCTCCTCACCGGAGCCGGTACGCCGGGGGCGGCCGGCATCCTCACCGGAATCGAACGATCGGGCCTCCGGACGACCCTCGTCGGCGCCGACGCGCACGAGGACGCCTACGGATTCGCCATGGTCGACGAGTCGTACGCCGTCCCCCACGGGAGAGCCGAGGGATACCTCGACAGCGTCCGTGATCTCGTCGCGCGCGAGGCGGTCGACGTGATCTTCCCGACCGAACGTGACGACCTCGAGCCGTTGGCCGAGGCGAAAGCCGAGTTCGCCGACCGGGGCGTGACCGTGATGGTTTCCGATCCCGACCCCCTCTCGATCGCGAGCGAGCGCGGACGGCTCTACCGGTTCCTCGAGCGAAACCAGTTCGCCGCCGCCCCCGACTTCGGGTGCGTCGACGAACGCGACGACTTCGTCGCCGCCGTCGAACGCCTCGGGTACCCCGAGCGACCGGTCCGGATCGCGAGATCCGGGGACGACGAAGCGGACGGCGTCCGTATCCTCCGTTCCACCGCCGACCGTACCGAACTGCCGGCCGAGAGCCGTCCCGGAACCCTCGAGACGACTCTCGAAACCGTTCTCGCGATTACGGACGAGTTGTCCACCTTCCCCGAGTTCGTCGTGATGGAACACCTGCCCGGCCCCGAGTACGGGGTCGACATCGTCGCCACCGACGTCGCCGTCCCGGCCGTCGTAGCGCGACGGCGCGAGCGGACCAGCGCGGGCGCGACCGTCGCGGGCACCGTCGAGTACGACGAGCGTCTGATCGCGAACGCGCGGGCGATCGTCGCCGCGCTCGACCTCGAGTACAACGTCACCTTGCGGTTTCGATACGACGCGGACGACCGACCGAAGCTCGTCGAGATCGCGCCCTACGTCTCCGGATCGATCTCGCTCTCCGTCGGTGCCGGCGCGAATCTGCCGGCGATGGGACTGCGTCACGCCCTGGACCGACCCGTCGAGGAACCCGACGTCGCGTGGGGAACCTCGATGCGGCGATACTGGCAGGAACTGATCGAGACGCCCGCCGGGCGAACGGTCACCCTCCGGCAGTGATACACGCGAGAGTGACGCCCGATCGCGTTCCGAGCGTCGTCCGCGCGAGAGGGACGTCCGATCGCGTCCGTGGGTGATCCGCGCGGGAGTCGCCCCGACGACGTCGCCCGCGGGGCGAATCGTCGGGGTCGGCCTCACCCAGAAAGCACCAGCAGGAGGACCAGGGTGAGGATCACCGTGACGAAGAGGACGGTGAGCCCGATCGTCGCCCGCAGGTACAGCCGCGAGGGCGCGCCGCCGTCGGTGGGCCGACCGCCGTTCGGGTGCAGCCCGACGCCGGGGACGTACCGGGCGGCGCGCTCGACCGCCAGCACCGGATTGTTTCCGATCCAGTAGCACCGGACCACGAGCCCGACGACCGCGCGGTCGACCGCGGCGTAGAGTTCGGTGACGGCGAGCATCGTCGCGCGCCCGAGGTAGAACGTCGCCGGGCTGAGAACGAACGCCGGGTCGGGGTAGTCCATCTTCGACAGCGGCTTGCGGATGAGCTTGAAGCCGACGACGGAGACGGCGATCAGGATGGCCGCGTCCTGCAGGTGACTCGCGCTGTACGGATCGAGCGCCTCCGGCGCGTCCGGCAGGCCGGCGAATCCGGTGCCGTCGACGAGCGGCAACAGGTCGGTGAAGATCGGCCACCCCACGAACGGGAGTCCGAGCAAGACGCAGGCCCCGCCGACGGTGAGCATCGAGGTCGACTGTCCGAGCTTCGAATCGAGTACGGATCGCTCGCTCGGCCCGTGCAAGAACACGTAGTACCCCAGCTTGATGAACGAGAGGAAGGTACCGATCGCCCCGATGAACAGCAGCCAGTACAGCGCCCGGTACTCGGTCGTCCCGTAGTAGCCGGGATTCGCGGCGTCGAGGATCATCCCCTTGCTGATAAACCCGCTGAAGCCGGGGACGGCGGTGATCGAGAGCGCGCCGATGGCGAACGCGATCGCGGTGATCGGCATCTCGCGCCAGAGCCCGCCGAGCTTGTAGAGGTCGTTCTCGTTCGTCCGGTAGATGACGACCCCGACGGCCATGAACAGCAGGCTCTTGTAGAGCACGTTGTTGAACAGGTGGCCCATCGCGCCCGCGGCGCCGATGGCCGTCCCGATGCCGATGCCGGCGACCATGTACCCCAGCTGGGCCTGGATGTGATAGGACAGCAGCGCACGCATGTCGTGCTGGAGCAGCGCGAAGACGACGCCGTAGACGGCCATCAGCCCGCCCATGTACGCGAGGTAGAGGTTCCCCTCGGGCACCGCCCGCAGCAGGACGTAGGCGCTGGTCTTGGTCGTGAAGGCCGCCAGGAACACCGAGGCGGCGAAGTGCGGCCGCGGATAGGTGTCGGGCAACCAGGTGTGGAACCCGACGAACGCGACGTTGACGCCGATCCCGAGGACGGCGAGGATCATCGGGAGACCGCCGAACGCACCGGAGATGCCGCCGGTGATGATCGCCTCTCCGTACTCCACGCCGTCGCCGTAGACGAAGCTCCCGGTCCCAGCGTAGTGGGCGATCACCGCGAACAGCACCAGGCTGCCGCCGATGCCGTGAGCGATCGCGTAGCGGTAACCCGCGCGAACGGCGTCGCCGCCGTAGTGCCAGACGAGCACCGTGGACGTGATCGCCATCAGCTCCCAGGCGAACACGAGCGTGAGCCAGTCGCCGGCGAAAACGGCGGCGATCGTGCTGGCCACGTACGCCAGCGCGATGGCCGTCATCTCCCTGGATGCCTCGCTCGAGTGGGCGTAGACGACCGCGAACGCTCCCAGGAACGCCAGCCCCAGCGCGACGAAGCTCGTGTACTCGTCAACGAGGAACGGCTGGACGGCGAACCCGAGGAACGTGCCCTCGAGGTGAACGCCTTCGGGTGCGACCCAGGCGACGACCATCACCCAGCCGAGGCTCGCCGCACCCAGGGCGAACCCGACGATCCGCGGCACCACGAGGATCAGTAGCGCCGCCGCGAAGATCAGCGCGGGCGGATAGATCGTCGTCGCGAGCTCCTCGATCATTCCTCGAACACCCCCGTCTCTTCGAGGACGTTAGTTCCGGTGACGTCCTCGACGATCTGGTTCGCGAGTTCGAGGAAGACGGCGTGGTCGGGGACCACGCCGAGCACCACGGCGCCCGTCGCGATGACGGCGATCGGCATGACCATGAGCCACGTGCTCTCGGAGAACGGGTCGCGCCGCTCCCAGCCGCCCGGCGGCGGTCCGCCGTGGTGGTCGTGGTGGTCGCCGTGATCGTGGTGATCCTGGGCGTGAGCCCCGTGACCCGCCGGATCCGGTTCGTCGGCGCCGAAGGGGACGTCCGCGTCGCTGGGATGGTGATCGACGGCGTACCCGGGCTCGTCCCCGTCGGCGTCGCCGACGGACCTCGCATCCTCGTCCACGTCAGTGGGCGTCCCGGCGCCCTTGCCCTCGGACTCGTCCTCGTCGTCGTCGGCGGGTTGGGGCTGCCCGCCGTCGGATCGGAGATCGGACGAGGATCGCGAACCGCGGGTTCGCTCACCGCCGTCGGTCGCCATCCCCTCCGTCACGCCGTAGGAGCGGCGCGTCCCGCCGGGCGGGAACTCGAGGAGCGGCTTCGCGTCGTGGCGGTCCTCGCTCTCGAAGAACGCCGTGTAGACGACCGGCCACAGGTACGCGATGTTGAGGATCCCGGAGACGATCAGCGCCGTCGAGAACAGCCAGTAGCCGCCGCCGACGTTCCCGGCCCCGATCAGCAGGTAGAGCTTGCTGACGAAGCCGGCCACGAGCGGCATTCCGGCCATCCCCGCCGAGCCGATCGCGAACGCGGACATCGTCAGCGGCATCCGCTTGCCGACGCCGGCCATCTCGCTGACGTAGTCCGTGTGGGTCTCGACGTGGACCGCCCCGGCACAGAAGAACAGCGTCAGCTTCCCGAACGCGTGAGCGGGAATGTGCAACAGTGCGCCGAGCATCGCGAACGGGTTCATGATCGACAGCCCGAGGACGATGTACGATAGCTGGGCGGTCGTCGAGAACGCGAGCCGGCGCTTGAGGTGATCCTTCCGGAGCGCGATGACGCTCGCCGCCACCAGCGTGAACGCGGCCATGATCGCGACCGGAACGTTGAGACCGACGTCGCCGACCGCGGGCACCGAGAGCGGGATCTCGCGGATGGTGTCCGGACCGACGGTGTCGAGGTAGACCCGCGCCACGCCGAAGGCGCCGGATTTGACGACGGCCACGGCGTGGAGCAGTCCGGACACCGGCGTCGGCGCGACCATCGCGTCGGCCAGCCAGGAGTGAAGCGGCATGACGGCCGCCTTCACGCCGAACCCGGCGATCAACAGGAAGAACGCGAGCTGGGCGAACGCCGGCTCGACGGCCGCGGCGTCCGCCAGGGCGGGCATGCCCCCGGCCTCGAACGCGAGGGTGCCCTCGCCGGCGTGCACCTCGGTCAGCCAGTAGACCAGCACGGTCCCGGCGAGCAGGAAGACGCCGCCGCCGAAGAACGTGTACGCGAGGTACTTCCGGCCCGCGATCCGGGCCTCGTCGTCCTCGTTGTGCGCGACCAGCGGGTAGGTGACGAGACTGAGCAGCTCGTAGAAGATGAAGATCACGAGCAGGTTCGACGCGAACGCGATGCCCACGGCGGTCGAGAGGCTCGCCGCGAACGCAGCGAAAAACCGCGTCTGGGCGTGCTCGTCCAGCCCGCGCATGTACCCCGCCGCGTAGAACGAGGTGAAGATCCACAGGAAGCTCGCGAGCAGCGCGAACAGCATCCCCAGCGGGTCCGCGCGCAGGGCGAAGTCGACGCCGAGGACGAACGTGTGTCCGGTCGCCTCCTCCAGGCTCCAGTAGTACACCGTCCCGTCGGTGACCCCCGGGAGCATGCTGGCGACGATGCCGAATTTTGCCAGGGCGGCCAGTACGGACCAACCCTCGCGGACGTTCGGGTGGCGATACGACGCGACGATCAGGACGACCGCGAGCGCCGAAACGAGCACGGCGGCCAGCGGACGCGGGTCGGCGACCAGCTCACTCATCTGCGAACACCTCCTCGACGAACGGTTCCAGCGCGTCCCAGAACGGCTCGCCGGCGAAGCCGAGCGCGACGGCCAGGACGGCGGTCGCGACGACGATCGCGAGCATGCCGAACGAGACGGCGCTCGCGTCGACGCCCTCGCCACCAGCCGTGCGGGCGACGCCGCCGGAACCGGAGCCGTCCGAGGGAGCGCCATCGGCCGACTCGTCCCCGCCGTCGGGTTCGATCGGCGCTCCGCCGTCCGTCGCCAGCCCCGGCGCGTGTGGCGACTCGGTCGGCGTCGCCGGCGTGAAGTACATCGCCTCCAGCAGGCGAGCGACGTACAGCAGCGTCAGCATCGTCGACAGGAAGATGACGGCCGCGACCGTCCAGACCTCGGCCTGGACGGAGCCGAGCGCGATGTACCACTTCCCGACGAACCCGATCGACGGCGGGATGCCGATCAGCGCGATCCCGAGGACGGCGATCGACGCGGCGGCGACCGGCCGGTGGTCGGCGAGGCCGGCGTACTCTCGCACGCGGCGGGCGCCGTAGCCCGCGGCGACGACGCCGACGCCCATGAACAGTCCCGCCTTCATCAGCCCGTGACCGATCAGGTGGACGATCGCGCCGATCAGCGCGGTCTGGGTCGCGATCCCGTACGCCGCGACGATCAGGCCGAACTGCGAGACCGACGAGTACGCGAGCATCCGCTTGACGTCACGCTGCATCACGGCCGTGATCGAACCCGCCATCACGCTCGCGACGCCCACGGTCAGGATGACCTCCCGGACGAACGGCGTTTCGGTGACGAACTCGGGGCCGTAGACGGTGAACAGGACCCGACCCAGCGCGTACGCGGAGACCGTCGAGACGAGCGCCGCGATCAGCGGCGTCACGCCGTCGGGGGCGCGCTGGTAGGCGTCCGGCTGCCAGGTGTGCAGCGGCCACTGGGCGACCTTGATCGCGAAGCCGACGAAGACGAACGCGAAGGACGCCGCGACCAGCTCCGGACTGTCGACGCCCTCGGCGATCGCATCGCCCAGGTACTCCATATTCAGGTGGCCGGTCGCCATGAACAGCAGCCCGACCCCCAGCAGGTACAGCGAGGCGCCGAGCGTGCTCAGGATCAGGTACTTGAGCGCGGCGACGGCCGACTCGGCGGCGTCGCCCTTCGCGACCAGCCCGTAGGTCGCCAGGCCGACGATCTCCAGGAAGACGAACATGTTGAACGCGTCCCCCGTGAACGAGAGTCCGAACAGGCCGCCGGTCAGCAGCAGGTAGCCCGCGTAGAACGTCGACCCGCGGGGACCGCCCACGCGCGTGTACGCGAGTACCCCGAGTGCGGTGCCGGCGATCAGCAGGGCGATCATCGTCGAGAACTCGTCGGCGACGAGCTCGATGCCGTACGGCGCCGGGTAGCCGCCGACCTCGTGGTAGACGGTCCGCTGTTCGCCGGCGGTAAACACGTCGCGAGCGACGGCGATCGTCGCCGCGAACAGGCCGAGACACGTCACCAGCGCGACGGACCAGCCGGTCCGCTCGAACTTCAGGCCGAGCACGAGCGGTACCGTCGCCGCCAGAATCGGCACGACGATCAGCAGCGCCGGGAGCGCCTCGACGCCCGGGAGCGCAGACGTCGACGCGTCGACGTCGACCACCAGCGGTCCGAGGGCGGCGAGGTCACTCATCGGCACGCACCTCCCTGAGTGTGTCCTCGCGCAAGGTACCGTACTCGGCGTAGATGCGGACGACCAGCGCCAGCCCGACCGCGGTTAGGGCGACGCCGACGACGATCGCGGTCAGCACGATGACGTGCGGAAGGGGGCTGGCGAGGATCAGTTCTCCCGGGTTCGGGTCCGTCGGCACGACCGGCGAGGAGCCGCCCTCCACGTAGGCCACCGAGACGAAAAAGAGGAAGATGGCCGTCTGAAAGAGGTTCACCCCGATGATCTTCTTCACGAGGTTCTGGCTGGCGATCATCATGTAGAGGCCGATCGCCAGCAGGACGAACATCGTCACGTACGCGTACTTCGTCGCGAGGATCTCCAGTACCATCAGTCGTCACCTCCGGTTCGTCGGTCTCGTTCCGACTCGTCGTCGCCGGCGCCCTCCCGCAGTTCCGGCGGAAAGCCGGCCGCCGTCGCGAAGAACAGCGTCACGACGACACCCGCGACGATCAGCGCGATGCCGCCGATTTCGATCGCCTCCATCCCCCACTTCGTCCCGTCGGGGATGCCGAGTTCCTCCGCGAAGCGGTCGTACTGGAGGAAGTTCCCGCCCAGAGCCATCGCGGCGAAGCCGACGCCGATGAACACCGCGACGCCGCCGGTCACGAGGACCGTGACGAGCGAGTTTTTGAGCCACCGTCTCGTCGGCTCGATCCCGAACGCGAACGCGAGCATCAAGATTGTGACGCCGATGATCGCGCCGCCCTGAAAGCTGCCGCCGGGCGTGTCAGCCCCGTGGAACGTCATGAACAGCCCGTAGGTGAGCGTGAACGGGGCGATGATCTTCACCGCCGTCATGATCACCTGGCTCTCGGTGTAGGTGTCGTCGACGGGATCGGCCATCAGGTGAACACCTCCCGTTTCAGGACGGTGAGGACCGCCACCCCGGCGGCGAAGACGACGACCGCCTCGCCGAAGGTGTCGAACCCACGGTAGGCCGCCAGCACGGCCGTCACGGCGTTCTGGACGCCGGTATCGGCGTAGGTGCTCTCCAGGTAGTGCTGGGTGACCTCGGCGTTCGACCAGACCGGCGCCGTCGGATCCCCGACCTCGTACATGTGGGGCAAGATCCCGACCATCGTCACCACGAGGAAGGCGCCCGCGGCGAGCGCGGCGGGAACGTTGATCCGCTCGAACGTCCGCTCGGAAGTCGGGCGCGTCGTCCGGGCGATCGTCAGCAAGAGCAAGATCGTCGTGACGCCCGCGCCGATCGCCGCCTCAGTCATGGCGACGTCCGGCGCCAGAAGGAACGTGTAGATGATCGCCATCCCCAGGCTGTAGGCCCCGAAGACGACGATCGCGGACAGGACGTCCCGAAACAGCGCGGTGGCGACGGCGGTGATGACGACGAAGATCGCCAGCGTGAACGCGACGGCGCTCATTCGTCGCCACCTCCGGCGGCGTCGGGTTCGTCCCGGACGTCGCTCGGCGCCGCGTCGTGTCGACCTCCGTCCGTCGCGGTACCATCCTCGTACTGGTCGTCGGCGCCCTCGGTATCGGCTACCCCCACGCCGCCGTCGTGGTCGGTCGCCGGCGTCCAGGGCTCGATGCCGGTCTCCGAGGCCGAGCGGGCGATCGCGTGGGCCGCCGTGGGATTCGTGATGAAGACGAAGAACAACAGGAGGACGGTGTAGATGCTCGCGTGCTGCCAGCCGAACGCGAGGGCCACGGCGGCGAGGGCCATCCCCGCCCCCAGCGTGTCGGTCTGGGACGCCGTGTGTGCTCGCGAGTAGACGTCCGGTAGCCGGAGGACGCCGACGGCCGAGACGAACGTGAAGAACAGGCCCAGGGCGACCAATACCATGATCGCCCAGAAGCGCAGCTCGTCGAGGGCGCCGCCCGTTTCGATCAGGGCGACCGGCGCGGTTTCTATCGCGGCCCCGTACTCGCTCGCGATGTCCGGCGAGCCGTCGCCGGCGATCACAGCACACCACCCCGCTCGACCGTGAACTTCGAGACGGCGACCGCCATCAAGAAGTTCAACAGGGCGTAGATCAGCGCGACGTCGAGGAACCAGGGCTCGTCGAGGCCGGCCGCGAGCAGCGCCAGGATGACCACGGTGTTCGTCCCGAGAACGTTCACCGCGAGCAGGCGGTCCTGCGTGGTCGGGCCCTTCACCGCCCGATAGAACATCGCGATGGCGAGGACGACGAACAGCGCCGCTGCGCCCAGGAAGACGTCCTCGACGGTGATCCACTCGGGCGTCATCGCTCGTCACCTCCGAGAACGTCCGTATCGCCGCGCTCTTCGGGCGTCGGGATGCGGGCCGCGTCGCGGCCGTAGAAGACGAACCTGACGGCGCGCTCGAGTCGACCGCCGAAGAGGTCCTCGCGGGCGTCCGGAATGAGCGTGTGGACGATCAGACGCTGGTCGTTCGCCCGTACCGTGAGGGTCCCGGGCGTGAGCGTGATGCTGTTCGCGAGCGCGAGCATCGGGAGGCCGCTCCGAACGCGAGCGCGCACTCGCGTGAGCTTCGGATCGATCGGCATCGACGGACGCAAGATGACGACCGAGATCAGCAGGTTGGCCTTCACGATCTCGTAGATGAGGTACGGTACGTACAGGGAGAATCGGACGACCCGGATCGGCGACTGGATCCGCCGTGGAGGGGTCGAGAACGTGATCTGAGCGAGCGTCAGCGAGACGATACCGGCGACGGCCGCTCCGGTCACCAGGTCGAACCAGTAAGTCGGGTCGCCCAGGACCAGGTAGAAGCCGTAGGAGATCCAGAAGAGCGCGAAGACGCGATCGAACGTGGCCTTCCCGACCAGTCGCTCGTGTCTGGCCGGCCGGTCGACCGGCGCTTCCTCGCACGCGAGACCCTCCGCTTCGAGTTCGCGTTCGAGCGGCTGCAGAATCGGGACCGTGCCGCCCGGCTGATACTCGGGGTCGAACATTAGTCGCTCGATGTCGTGTTCGTCGGCGTACTCCTCGAGCACGCGTGCGTAATCGCGCGGACCGAACAGGTACTCGTCTCTGCCGAGGACGGCGGTGGCGACGGAGACGTTCGAGTCGGCGAGGTCCTCGCGCGCCCAGGACGCCGCCCTGTCGAGCAGCGTCTCGGACGCCGAAATCGCCCGCCGTCCCTCGGGAACGCCGGCGTCGTAGGGCACGGCCGTCACGAGGTGAAGCGTCCCGGCCCCGTCGTCCTCGCGTAACGTTCGGGTCGCGTGTGCGATCGTTTGCCGGAGCGTCACCGACTCCGACACCGGAACGAGAAGACGCTCAGCCGCCACCGACCTCACCGCCGGCGAACCGACGTTCGTTGTGCATGGTGCTGGTAGCTGTTAGTCGACTCAAGCGGCACCCACAGGAAAACCATTTCGTTATTCGCCGACCGAAACCGCGATTCGACGGGTCGACGGTGGCGAATATTGCGTCGTACGGTAGCGAGTGACACCACGGCATCGAGCCGAGGACGCCACGTCCGCGATCGCGCGCGGGCCGTCGTCGACCGGGTGTCACGCGCCGTCGTTCGAGCGGGCGAGCCGGCGTCACAGCTCACCGGCGTCCTTCGAGGGGTTTACGTAGCGTTCGCCCCCACTCCAGGGCGATGACGCTCTACGCGCGAGTACGACCGCTCGCGTTCTCGCTCCCGGCCGAAACGGCCCACGGGCTCGGCAAGCGCGTGCTCCGCGGGCTGCAGGCCACCGGACCGACCCGCGTGGCCGTTCGTTCGCGGTATCGGTATCGCCACCCGGCCCTCGAGGTCGACCTGTTCGGGACCCGGTTCCCGAACCCCGTCGGCGTCGCTGCCGGGTTCGACAAGAACGCGGAGGTGACCCGCGCGCTCGCGGATCTCGGGTTCGGCTTCGTCGAGATCGGAACGGTGACCCCGTACCCGCAGGCCGGAAACGACCGACCGCGACTGTTCCGGCTCCGCGAGGACGAGGCGATGATCAACCGGATGGGCTTCAACGGCCACGGAATGGAACGCGTACGCGAGCGCCTCGCCGCGGAGGAGCGTCCCGACGTCCCGCTCGGCGTCAACGTCGGCAAGATGAACACCTCCGACGAGCGGGAGGCGCTGGAGGACTACCGGCGCGTGTTCGATCGCCTCTACCCGTTCGGCGACTACTTCGTGGTCAACGTCTCCTGTCCCAACACGCCCGACGAGTTCGACGAGGACGACCCCGAGCACCTCCGAGCGATCTTCGAGACGCTGGAAGCGGAGAACGCGGACGACAAACCCGTACTGGTGAAAGTGGGCCCGGACTCCCCGCGCGAGTCGCTGTACGAACTCGTGGACATCGTCGAGGAGTTCGGACTCGACGGCGCGGTCGCGACGAACACGACGACCTCGCGCGAGGGGATCGCGTCGCCGAACGGCGACGAGTGGGGCGGGCTGAGCGGGAAGCCCCTCGAGGACCGGTCGACAGACGTGATCCGCGCGCTCGCCGAGTACACGGACCTGCCCATCATCGGGGTCGGTGGCGTCGACTCGGCGGAAAGCGCGTACGCGAAGATCCGGGCCGGCGCGTCGCTCGTCCAACTCTACACCGGCTTCGTCTATCACGGACCCTCGACCGCCCGGCGGATCAACGAGGGACTGGTCGAGCTGCTCGACCGGGACGGATTCGGATCGGTCGAAGACGCCGTCGGGGCGGATCTGCAGTAACCGTCAGTGCGGCGCGGGTTCGAAGCCGTCGGATAGGCGCGGTGCGGGTTCGAATCCGTCGGATCCTAGTCGTCGTTCACGTCCACTCGCGTCCCGAACCCGGACTCGCCGACGACCTCGCCATCCTCGTAGACGACCTCGCCACGGACGACCGTGGCGACCGCTTTCCCGGTGAACGATTCGCCCTCGAACGGGGTGACGCAGTTCTTCGAGTGGAGGTCGTGACGATCCTCGAGCGTCCACTCGAGATCGGGATCGACGATCGTGAAGTCGGCGTCGGTACCGATCTGGAGCGACCCCTTCCGCGGATACATCCCCCAGACCTGGGCCGGACGAGTCGAGTGACGGTACACCCACTCCTCCAGGGAGAGCCGGCCCTCGGCGACGAACGTGAGCATGACCGGCACCTCCGTCTCGAGGCCGACGAAGCCGGAGATGGCGTCCCAGGTGTTTCCGAACGGATCGTCGACCAGCTTCTCTTCGTCCGTGTGCGGGGCGTGGTCCGTCGCGACGCAGTCGATCGCGCCGTCCTCGAACGCCGCCCAGAGGCGCTCGCGTTCCGCCGCGTCGCGGATCGGCGGTTGAATCCTGGCGACGTTACCCTTCTCGCGGAGTACGTCCTCCGTGAACCAGAGGTAGTGGGGCGTGGTCTCGGCCGTGACGTCGACGTCCCGCGCCTTGCCGCGGGCGACGGCTTCGGCGCCCGAGCCAGAGGAGACGTGGTACATGTGGATTTTCGCCCCGGTCTCCTCGGCGAAGGTGATCATCCGCTCGATCGCCTCCCGCTCGGCGATCACCGGCCGGGAGTGCGCGAAGTCGATCGGTTCGTTCCTCCCCGCCTGTCGGTAGGCCGCCTCGTAGTGGTCGATGATCTCGCCGTTCTCCTCGTGGAAGCCGAGGCGTTTTCCGGTCTCCCCGACGAGCTCCATCGCCTCGAGGATCTCGCCGTCGGTGGGCGCCGGAACGTCGCCGACGGTGGATCCGAGAAAGATCTTGTAGCCGAGCGCGCCGGCGTCGTCGAGGTCGGGGATCCGGTCGAGGTTCTCGGAGGTGACGACGGCGTAGCTCTGGAAGTCGACGCGGGCGCTCGCTTCGCCGCGCTCGAACTTCAGCTCGAGGCGTTCCGGGCGGTCGATTATCGGATCCGTGTTCGGCATCCCGACGACGGTGCACACGCCGCCGGCCGCGGCGGCCCGGGTCGCCGACTCCCAGTCTTCCTTGTACTCGAGTCCGGGTTCCCGGTTGTGGATGTGACAGTCGACGATCCCCGGGACGAGGACGTGACCGCCCGCATCGAACACGCGGTCGGCCTCCGGCAGCCGATCGGTCCTCGCGAGCCCGACGATCCGCCCGTCCTCCACCGCGACGCCCGCGTCGGACGTCCGCCCCTCCGGGGTGACGACGGTACAGTTTCGCACGACGAGGTCGACGGTCATCGACCGAAGTTCCCGACGCCCGGGGAAATAGCTTCTGAAGGCGTCCCGGATGCGTCTGAAGCCGGGTACCGATGGGTTCGGTACCGCCACAGCCCTGGCGTAGGTATCGACTTCCGCCGGGATGGGGCGAGCCAGGATCGCACTTCGCGCGAGTATCGGCGGGATAGTAATTCGATCGTCCGTGGTCGACTCCCGAAAATGCCATCACATCGACCGTCGGACCGAACGATCCTCGTCACCGGCGGCCCGGGTTCATCGGCAGTCACCTGACCGAGGCGCTCGTCGACGACAACGAGGTCCGCGTGCTCGACGAACTGTCGACCGGATCCCGGGCGACCGTTCCCGACGCGGCGACGACGATCGTCGGGGACGTCCCCGACGGCGGAGCGCTCGAACGCGCGATGGCCGACGTCGACGTCGTCTTTCACCAGGTCGCGGTGGTCGACGTCGGACGAACCGTCGAGCACCCCCGGGAAACCAACGCGACGAACCTGGACGGGACGCTGGCCGTCCTCGATCGCGCCCGCGAGGAGGACGCCCGCGTGGTTCTGGCCTCGAGCGCCGCCGTCTACGGCTCCGCGGACGAGCTGCCGATCGCGGAGACGGCACCGTTCGAGCCCCGTTCGCCGTACGCCGTCCAGAAATCGGCGGCCGACGAGTACGCTCGGCGCTACGCCGATCTGTACGAACTCCCGACGGTCGCGCTGCGATACTTCAACGTCTTCGGACCCGACCGGCGCGGCCCGTACAGCGGCGTGATCTCGACGTTCCTCTCGCAGGCCCGGGCGGGCGACCCGATTACCGTAAACGGCGACGGGGAGCAGACACGCGATTTCGTCCACGTCGACGACGTGGTGCGCGCTAACCTGCTGGCGGCGACGACCGACGACGTGGGCGCGGCCTACAACGTCGGTTCAGGCACGCGGACCTCGATCCGAGAGCTCGCCGAGACCGTCCGCGACGCGACGGGCGCCGACGTGCCGATCGTCCACGAGGACCCCAGACCGGGCGACGTCCGCCACAGCGTGGCCGATCTCTCCCGGGCGAGCCGTCGACTCGGCTACGAACCGACGGTGGAACTCGAGGACGGACTCCGATCGCTCTCCGCACGCCGGACGAGAACGGCGACTTCCGACCGGACGGCGTGAGCCCGCCGTCGGAGAGCCAGAACGCGAGTTCCCGACCGCCGTCGGTCTCCCGAAATCGGCTCCTGCTGGCACAACCGTCTCCCGGAACGGAGTTTCTGGGCCACCGTCGATTTCCCGGATCGGAATTTCCCGGCCGCCGGTCTCCCGGATCGAGCAGCTGAAGGGGAACCATCGACAGCCAGTGTTTTGACTCGGTTACGCTGGTATTTCCCGGAAGGGGCCCGTCCGTACTCGCGAAAGCGCGGCCTCGCCGCCGCTCGCGGGGGTCGACCGTTCCGAGTACGTGAGAGATAACTAACGGCGTCGCTGGCAACCGTTCGTCCATGATCGCCAGCCTCGTGATTTTCGCGGTGAGCTTGCTAATCGGCGCGCTCGGCATCTACCTCGGTGCCAAGATTATCGTCGACGTGGAGGACTACACCTACGCGATCGTGACCGCGTTGATCGGCGCCATCATCTGGGCCGTCGTCGCCCTGTTCCTCGGCTGGATCCCGGGGCTCGGACCGCTGCTCGCGCTCCTCGCGTACCTGGCGGTGGTCAACTGGCGATATCCCGGCGGTTGGACCCAGGCGATCGGCATCACGCTCGTGGCCTGGGTATCGGTGTTCATCGTGCTGTCGATCGTCGCGTTACTCACGCCGATCGAATTAGGCGCGATCGGCGTTCCCGGCGTCTGAGGAATCAGGGCTTCGATATCGCTGGCCACGCTTCGATATCGCCGTCCACGCTTCAGAGCCTTCGCCGCCGCTTCAGACCCTTCGGCCGTCGAGCCTGCCAACCGGTCCGGATCGGTCAATCGCTCACTACGGCCGGGAACGACGGTCGACTCTTGCGGCGATCGCCGTTGGACCGTCGAACGGTCGACGACTCGTCCGACCAGCGTCACGCGTGGGCGTCGTGACAAGTTGGGTGCTAGAAACGTCCGAGGGGTCGTGGGAAGACGCCGCCGACCAGGACGTGATGAACGCCAGTGAGGCGAACGAGGTCGTTCGAGCGATCGAACTGAAGTCCCGGACGGCCAACGAGGAAGTCGACGAGATCACCGAGTTCGAAGCGACCGTCGAGATCGCCGACCCGATCGCGAGCCTCTCAACGGTCGTCCGTTTCGGGAAGCGCGTCGACCATCACGACCGCTTCTCCGTCGACGACGAGCTCGTCTCCCCGCTCGACGCGGGTCTCGAGGCGGTACCGGTCGTCGCCGAGGGCCTCGACGATCTCGACGGTCGCGGTGACCTCGTCACCGATCTCGACCGGCGCCACGAACTCGAGGTCCTGGGAGAGGTAGATCGTGAGACCCGGCAAGCGGGCCAGGGCGGCGCTGATCAACCCGCCGACCAGCGTCCCGTGAGCGATTCGGCCGCCGAACCGCGTCTCCTCCGCGAAGCTGTCGTCGAGGTGCAGTCGGTTGGTGTCGCCGCTCGCATCGGCGAACTGGCGGACGTCGTCGTCGGTTACGGTCTTCGTGAACGTGATCACGTCGCCGACGTCGATCGCTTCGACGTCGTCGACGGACCGTTCGAACTCCCAGCCAGGGCGCCGGTGCTCGACGGATTCGACGTCGCGGTACTCGCCGTTCGACCACTCGACCGGACGCATCGCCGCGGCGGTCGCTCTGTTCGCCTGGACCATGCTGGAGACGACGTGATCCGAGACTCGGGACCAGGCCCGGAAGGTTTCGATTAGCGGGGTCATCTGTTGGATGGGCGGCCGTCCGAACCGCGCCCCCACGGAGCGGGCAGCGTGAGAGATCGGACGAAACGTGTTACCTCATCCCAACCTTAGCGCGTGGAGAAATAAACGTTCTGCCAGCATCGCTTCGGGTTTCGTGGAAAACGTGAGCCTGAATGAGACCGTTCGACCGCGGTGACGATCCGTCTGCGAAACCGTTCGATCGTCGAGGCCGGTTCGAACCCTCGACGTCGGTTCGAACGGAATCGCACGGCGAGAGGACGGTCGGGGAGATTCCGTCCCGGGTCCGAGCGTCGAATGACAGGAAACGGATTATTCGAGGTGAATTCCACGAGCGGGAGTAACACCGAATCGACTGAAAAAGTGCTTTGTGACCGGCTGGCGTTACGTTTGGACACGCCGAACGTCGACTCCCACCGACTATCTACGTTACAATGGACGGACCACTAAAACGGGCGACATCGATCGTGGAGGCGCGGTCCCGAGCGATCGGTGGCCGGACCGACGGATGGATCGTTCTCCCGGTCGCGCCGGGGATCGACGTCACCGGCGCGGCCGACGCCTCGACGGTAGTGGCCGGTATCGGCATCGGTCTGCTCGCGGTCATCGGCGCGATACTCATCGCGCAGAACCGCCTCGACCGACGGCGCGAGAGGGGACCCGTCGATCGGGACGAACCCGAATCGGAGATCGTCACCGACCGTGAGCGGGTCCACGCGCTCATCGAGGAAAACGGCGGACGGATGAGACAGACGGAGATCGTCGAATCGGTGGAGTGGTCGAAGGCGAAGGTCAGCCGGCTGCTGGCGGACCTGGAATCGGACGACGAGATCACCAAACTCCGCCTGGGACGGGAGAACCTGATCTGCCTCCCGGGCAACGAGCCGCCCGCCTCGCGCTCGTCCGAACAGGGTCGCAGCGAGTGACGTCGGAAGCCGATCAACCGGGCGAGCTATCAGCCAGGTGAGGCGGTCGGTCGGGCCAGCGGTCAGACAGATGAACAGGTCAGCCGAGAAAACCGGTCAGCCGAGCAAACCGTACAGGCAGGCCACAGCGACGGCGAGCAGCGACACGACGCCCCAGAGCAAGGGATCGACCGCGGTGACCAGCGGCAGCCCGAGGCCGCTCAAGATGACCGCAACCAGACCCCCGACGGCGACGGCGAGCGAGAACAGGAGGACGTGGTCCTCCGCGGACTCGGCCGACTCGATGTAGCCGCGAACCTCCTCGAAGTGGGGCCCCGGTCTGATCGTCTTCTCTTCGGCATCGTAGACGATGACGTCGTCCTCCTCTAACTGTGGAAGGTGGGTTTGCTGGAGGGAGACGTAGACGCTCTTGTAGAGGTTATTCGGCACCTGTGCGGTCTCCGACTCGCGCTCTGCGATCGCCGTCGCGATCTCAGAAACCTCGACGCGTTCGCGCCTGTCGGCGAGGAGCGATACGATCGCGCGACGCCGGTCGTTTCCCAGGATGTGAAAGATCTCACTCTCCGCGAGCTCCCCGTCCCGGTCCGTTTGTACCGACATCGTCATCCGTCGAGCGTCGTCTCAGTCGTCGACATCGATCCACCACCTCTGGTCATTGGTGCTCACCGGTTCGGCTAGTGGCCCCTTTAACGTGGTGAAAGACGTCAACGCGACATTTATATATTTCGAGAATACGCCGGTCGCCGACGACGGCTCGACTCCGAATCCGTCCGGTCGCCGGGACCGGGTCGCCGCGATCGGGGGGTCAGAGCGCGAGACGGTTTCGAACCCGCCGTTCGGGCTGGCGCCGATCGGTCACTCGCCCGGGAGGTGGCCGCCGGACTGCATCTCCCGGTAGGTCGTACAGGCCGGACAGCCGTGCACGACGTCGCCGTTGTCGCCGAAGACGCGCGCGAATTGTTGCGTGACGTGGGTTCCGCACTTCCGGCAGCGGGTACCAGTCGTCGACGATTCCATGGGGGTCCAGTTGTGTTGTCTCGATTTCATAGCTGTCTCGGTCGCTGAATGGTTGTCGACGTCTCCAGAGTCGACGCCGGTCCATCACCCGTCCGTCGTCCCGATGCCCCGTTCCGCGCGGTGCGGTCGGAGACACCACCTCCCGCCACGGCGGGACGGCGACGAGAGGTTTCGACGGGCATCACTACAGCCAGGCGGCGGGACTCGAATAAAGGCGACAGACTGTTCACCCGGTCCGATCGGGACTGACCGGCGGAAATAGCGTATTTCGTCGCCCGAGGCCCGCTCGAAGTGCAATAGCCGCAGTCACGAGACCGATATCGGACGAGTCCCAAGAACCCTTAACCGGGTTTCGTCGCGAGTTCCGAGGCGTAAGAGATCCTTACGGAGGGTTGCCGCCCACGGAGCGAACGACGACCCCCAGGAAATCCCGAATTTCCGTATCGAAGATCGACGTTTCGTTTTGGAATGTGGATCGTTATAAAATACTCTCCGACGTAACCGTCGTGCCAGATGGAGCGTCATCGTGCCTACGCGGACTCGATCGTCCCGTTCGCGCCGTACGCGGCGTCGAAATACGCAGCAACGACCGTCGGCGGGGCCTAACGATGTCGAGCGAACCGAGCTCTCCCGGCCACCGAACGGACGCGGGATCGGACTCGACGGTCGAGCCGGCCGTCCGGCTCGACGTCCTCGGCAACGAGTGCTCGCGAACGATCCTCGTCGCCACGCAGGACGGTCCCCGAACGGCGAAGGAACTGACCGAACGCACCGACTGTTCGTCCGCGACGGTGTATCGGCGGATCAACGACCTGCTCGACGGCGACCTCCTCGAAGAGTGCGTCCGCTTCGAGGAAGGTGGCTCTCACACCACCGCGTACAGAGCGACGGTCGAAGAGGTCCGCGTCCACATCGAACCGAACGGGATCGAGGTATCCGTGACCGGACCCGACGCGTAGCGGGCGAGAACGCACTCGTCGCGGGTACGGACCGTCGGCACCCTGCCGATCAGCCGTCGGACCAGTACGGATCCGGGCGATCGACCCCGAGTTCGAAAATCGTTGGAAAACGGGACGGTCGATTTCGAAGACCGTTTCAGAAGCCGAATTTAGCTTGAAAGGTGTATTGATACTGCTGTATGATGCGGATAACAAATATCCAATCAGCGAAACGGTCTACGCGATTGAGCAATGCACGATCTGACCGGCTTCCAGCGAGACCTCCTGTACGTGATCGCCGGCGCCGACCAACCGTCGGGCCAATCGGTAAAGGACGAAGTCGAGAAGTACTACAGTTCGGAGATCAACCACGGACGGCTCTATCCGAACCTCGACACGCTCGTCAACAAAGATCTGGTCGAGAAAGGCCAGCTGGACAGGCGAACGAATTACTACGCGATCACCGACGAGGGACGAGATCGCATCACGAATCGCCGCGAGTGGGAAGAACAGTACGTCGAATTCTGACCGGTCGCGTCGAGCCGTCCGTCGAGAGTCTCGCACCCACCGGCAGAGATATCGCACAGACCGTTTTCCAGCGGGGATAGCGTCCACGTTCTCCGGCAGTAGTAGCGCCCGTGCCCACTCAAAGCGGCTCCGCAGCCGGCCTCTCACGCCGGTACCGCGCTCGGAGGCCGTTCGTCCGCAGACAATCGCCGGCCGTCGAACGGTCTCCGTCCAATGCCATCGCGACCTTTCTCCGGCGCAATCCGACGAGCTACACCGAGTGCGATCGCGGATCGACCGAAAGCCCCGGGCTTTTCGGTGAATGCGCGTCGGACGAGCGCCCCACCGTCGGCCGTTGTGGCGGCCGTCAGATCGTCGACGGTGCTCGATCGAGACGTGCCGAGATTCGCCTGCTTTCGATCCGAATATTCCGGATTTCGACCCGAGTCGGGTAACTCGCCCATAACTAACCGAACCACGGACGATTGATTCGACGATTCGAGGATGACACGCTTCCAGTTCCCGCTCTCCGCCTCGACCCCGCCGACGGACGCCGGACGGACGGTGATCGGATGAGTTCACCGACCGAGACCGGTCGGCGATTCGAGATCGTCCGCCGCTATCCGGCCGATCTGGCGGCCGTCTCGCTGACCGCACTCGTCTGTTACTACGCCGTCACCACGCTCTCGCCGGGGAGCACGCTTCGGGTCGGTGCCGCCATTCCGCTGTTGTTTTTCCTGCCCGGGTTCGCGCTCGTTTCGATTTTCTTCCCGGCGACCGAACGATCGGCTCCACCCGGTACGGGCGGTCCCGACCGACCCAGAGGGGTCGACTCCGTCGAACGGCTCGGCCTCTCGTTCGCCGTATCGATCGCCATCCTGCCGGTGATCGCGATCATCTTCGGGATCACCGCCGGCGTCGTCGACGTCGGACTCGAGCGTACCCCGGCGGCCGCCGCCCTCGCCGGACTGACGGTGGTCGCCGCGCAACTCGGCGTCGTGCGTCGACTCCGATTGCCCCCCGAGGAGCGATTCGTCGCCAGGCCGTTCGCCTGGATCGACCGGCTCGGCTACGACGGGCGGGCGAACGTCGCGAGCCTCTCGACGGTCCTGCTGATCGCCGCAGTCTGCGTGGCCGCAGGCGCCCTGGTGTTTGCGCTCGCCTCGCCGCTCGCCGGCGCCGAGTACACCCAGTTAGCTCTCTACGGCGAGGACGAGGACGGCGAGTACGTCGCCGGCGAGCTGCCCGAGGCCGTCGAACCGGACGCCGAGATCCCGATGGCTCTCGAGGTCGCTAACAACGAGGGCGAGGAGCGCAACTACACCGTGGTGATCCAGCAACAGCGGGTCGACGACGGGACGGTCCAGGATCGAACCGAGCTCGACCGGATCGAGTATCGGCTCGATGACGGCGAAATCGAGCGCGAAGAGCTGACGATCCAGCCGACGGCCGAAGACAACGAGACGGTCCGCATCGTCGCCCTCCTGTACGACGCGGACGCCGGAGACGTCCCCGCGACCCCCGGAATGGACGACGCCGACCACGACGTCTACTTCTGGACGCACGTGACCGAAGACCCCGACGACGACGGCGACATCGTCGTCGGCGAGGCCGGTGAGGACGACGCGGCGG
>SKPV01000003.1 GCA_007119345.1 Halovivax sp. | reverse complement strand
CGAGAACGGTGGGAACGCCCTCGTCGGCGCCGTAGGGCGCGGCGAGCGTGTACCGATCGCGCCCGACCAGCCGGCCGCGTTCTGCGCGCAGGCGAGCGACGGTCGCCTCCTCGCCCTCGATCGCGACGCCGAGGACGTCGACGGTGCGCTCGTCGTCGGGCGACTGGACCGCCTCGCCGCCCTCGCCGTGGAAGCGCTCGACCGCTTCCAGCCGGTCCCGCAGGTTCGCCGCCCGCTCGAAGTTCCGGTCGTCGGCCGCCGCCGCCATCTCGGATTCGAGCGGATCCGTCAGGACGCCCGTCTCGCCCTCGAAGAATCGACGCACCCGCCCGACGTCGGCCGCGTACGCCTCGGTCGCGATCTCGCCGGTACAGGGGGCGGTGCACAGCCCCATCTCGTAGTCGAGGCAGGGCCGATCCCGACCGGCGTACTTGTGGTCCGAGCAGCCCCTGACGCCGTAGATCTCGCGCAGCGCCTTCACGACGGTGTCGACCCGCCCCTTGTTCGTGAACGGGCCGTAGACCGTCGCCGCCTCGTTCGGATCGCGGGTGACCTCGATCCGCGGGGCCTCGTGGTCGGTGAGCTGGACCATCGGGTAGGACTTGTCGTCTTTCAGCCGGACGTTGTAGCGCGGCTGGTGGCGCTTGATGAGGTTCGCCTCGAGCAACAGCGCCTGAGTTTCGGTGTCCGTGACCGCCACGTCGACCGCGTCGGCCCGCCGGACCATCCGCCGGATGCGCGCGCTCCGCGGGTCGGCGTACGACCGCACCCGCGAGCGGACGTCGACCGCCTTCCCGACGTACAGCGTCGTCCCCTCCGCGAGGAACTGGTAGACGCCCGGCTCGCGCGGCAGGTCGGACGCGGCCTCGCGAACCGCTTCGGGTTCCATCGAACCCGCCTAGGGAGTCGGAGGGTTTGAGCCTGACGCGCGACCCTCGGCTCAGTCGTCGGCCGATCGGTCGCCGGCATCCGACTCGCCGGCGTCGGGATCGAGAACCTCGGCGTCGGCGCGGGCGGCCGTCTCGTCCGCGCGGGCGGCCGTCTCGTCGGTGGTGCCGCCGTCCGAACCGATCCTGCTCGGTTCGCCGTCGCTCGACCCGGCGCCGCGACCTCCCGCGACCTCGACCGAGCCGGACGCCGGACCGGCTGCCGGGGAGATCGGCCGCGGATCCTCGCCCGGGTTCCCCTCGATCGCCGACTCCAGCACCCGCACGGCCTCCTCGGGGTCCGGCGGGAGCGGGGTCGCGAGGTCCTCCTCGCCCACGACGGCGACGACGAGACGCCGCTCGCGATCGCGGAGGTACCAGGCGAACGCGGCCAACGCTGCCAGGGCGGCGAGCGCGGCGAGGCCGAGCAGGACCAGTTCGAAGGTCGCGAGCATCGACTCGATCGCTTCGATCGTTCCGTCGACCGCGCCCATCCCCGGCCCGCCGCCGTTGAGCGCCGGGACCGCCCCCGCGAAATCGGCGGTCGCGGCGACGTACACCAGCGCGGCGCTGAGCGCGCCGAGTAGTATCGCCCAGCCGAGCGTGCGAAGCGGGTCGTGCGTCTCGATCCGCACGTCGGCGACGTTCGGCCGGTCCACGTGGCGATACCGCGGACCGCTCGCGTCGTCGGGGGCGAACGAGAGCACCCGGTGGCTGGTGACCACCAGCTCGTGGCCCCCGACCGCGACGCGCTCCTGGACCGACTCGCCGGCGAACAGGAGCTCGTCGACGCGGTCGTGCCAGGTCATCTCCCGGGCGTTCTCCACCGCCACCCAATACTATCCCGACCGTACGTCCGCGCTAGGGAGGGGCTACGTCGGTCGATCGCCCGATCCGGGTCGTCGCTCGGCCGAGGGAGACACTTTCGGGGCTGGGCGCCCAACGACGGATCGTGAGCGATTCGACCGTCCGCTGCTGGCTCGTCGAACGGACCGTCGACGATCGCAACCTGGTGACGCTCGTCTACGCGACGCCCGACGGGAGTCGCTACCAGCGTCGCGAGCGCAACGCCAACGCCCTGCGGGCCGGGTCGGCGCCGACGGCGGCCGTGCCGATCGACACCGGCGACCTCCAGCCCGTCGACGATCCCGAAACCCGCGAACGGTACGCGGCCGAAGCCGACCGCACCGCCGAGCGTTACGAACCGGACGAGGCGATCTGACGGGATCGGGCCCCCGAGTCCGGCCCCGCGACCGTCTCGGACCGTCGCGCACCGACTCGCGGATCTCGAGCGGGAGTGACAATACTTTAGTTCACGTCGCGAGTCAGCCGCAGTATGGCAGCGATCGCGATCGACGACGTCTCGAAGTACTTCGGCGACGTCGTCGCCGTAGACGGACTCTCGTTGACCGTCGAGGACGGCGAAATCTACGGCTTCCTCGGACCCAACGGGGCCGGGAAGTCGACGACGATCAACATGGTCCTCGACTTCGTCAGGCCGTCCGCCGGACACGTGACCGTCCTCGGGATGGACGCCCAGGAGCGGAGCAAAGAGATCCGCCAGCGCATCGGCGTGCTCCCCGAGGGATACAACACCTACGACCGCCTGACCGGCCGCCAGCACCTCGAGTTCGCCGTCGAGTCGAAGGAGGCCGACGACGATCCCGACGAGCTCCTGGCGCGCGTCGGGCTGGACCCCGAGGACGCCGACCGGAAGGCCGGCGGCTACTCGAAGGGGATGGCCCAGCGCCTGCTGCTCGCGATGGCGCTGGTCGACGAGCCCGACCTGCTGATCCTCGACGAACCGACCACGGGGCTCGACCCCAACGGCGCCCGCGAGATGCGCGAACTCGTCCGCGAAGAGAACGCCCGCGGCGCGACCGTCTTCTTCTCCAGTCACATCCTGGGGCAGGTCGAGGCGGTCTGTGACCGCGTCGGCATCGTCCGGGAGGGGCGACTGGTCGCGGAGGACACGGTCGAGGGGCTTCGCGAGTCCGTCTCGGGAGGCTCCTCGCTGCGCGTCGAGGTCGACCGCGTCACCGACGGCGCCGTCGCGGCCGTGGAGGGTGTCGCCGGCGTCACCTCGGTCGAACGTCGTCGAGAGGGCGAGGGGCCCGTGCTGATCGTCCAGAGCGAGGGCGGCTCGAAGACGGACGTGCTCGCGGCGATCGAAAACGCCGGCATCGAGGTCGAGGACTTCTCGACCCGGGAGGCCTCGCTCGAGGACGTCTTCCACGCCTACACGACCGAGCGGGCGGAGGTGACGGTATGAGCTACCGGGCCGTCGCGAAGAAGGACTTCCAGGACGGGATCCGCTCGAAGCTGCTGTGGGGGCTGGTGGCGCTGTTCGTCCTCTCGATCGCCGGCTTCTCGCTGATCGCCTCCCGGGGTGCGACGAGTCCGGGGGAGGACGAACTCTTCCTCATCGGCGTCCTCGGGGTCTCGGCCGTTCTCGCGATCACGATCCTCATTCCGCTGACCGGACTCGTCGTGAGCATCAAATCGATCGTTCGCGAGCGCGAACTCGGGAGCATCAAGGTGTTGCTCTCGCTCCCGCACACGAGAGGCGAGGTCATCGTCGGCAAGTTCATCGGCCGGTCCGGGCTGCTCACGGCGGCGATCCTGTCCGGTTTCGTTCCGGCAGCCCTCATCGTCCTGGTCCACTTCGGCACGCTTCCCGTCTACGAGTACGTGGCGTTCGTCCTCGTGACGCTCCTGTTCGGGACCGTCTTCGTCGCCGTCGGGATCGGGATGTCGTCGCTGGTCAGCACGGAGACGCGGGCGAACGTCGCCGGCTTCGGGTTCTTCATTTTGCTGTACTTCTGGGACAGCATCTTCGGTTGGATAAACGGCCAGCTCGGACTCTTCAGCGGCGACGCCGAGCGACTCGTCTTCCGGTTCGACCTCTTCGTGGTCTTCTGGGATTCGCTCATGGCGCTGTTATCGATCCGGTACGACGAGATCCCGAACGCGTCCGCCGTCGCCTACGGCGAGACGTTCCAGACCGACCTGGCCGGCGAGGCCGCGTCCCAGCCGTTCTACCTGCAACACTGGTTCGCGTTCGTCATCCTCGCGCTCTGGATCGCCGTGCCGCTGGCGATCGGGTACCGGCGGTTCGAGCGGACCGACCTCTAGCGGCGCCGGCGCGCTCGTTTTCAGCCCAGCCCGCGTAGGGGGATAGAATGGTCACGACTCATCCCGCGTGCATACTCTACGGCGGCAAAGGCGGCGTCGGCAAGACGACCTGCGCGGCGGCGACCGGCCTCGCCAGTGCGGACCGCGGTCGCCGGACGCTCGTCGTCTCGACGGATCCGGCCCACTCGCTGTCCGACGCCTACGGGGCCGAACTCGGACCGGAACCTCGCCGGCTCCGCGCGGGCCTCTGGGCGGTCGAGATCGATCCGGAGGCACGCGCCGGGCGGTACGAGCGGATCGCGACGGCCCTCGCCGCCGACCTGCGATCGGCCGGCATCTCCCTGTCGGACGCCGAGGTCGAACGGATCTTCGCCGCCGGGGCGCCCGCGGGAAGCGACGAGCTGGCCGCGCTAGACCTCTTCGCCGAGTACGCGGCGGACGAGCGGTGGGACGCGGTCGTCTTCGACACGGCCCCGACCGGCCACACGCTTCGGCTGTTCGCGCTCCCCGAGGTGATGGGGCTGGCCCTTCGGACGACCGGGTCGCTTCGCGACCAGGCCCGGCGCATCGGCACCGCCGCGAGGGGCATGATGTTCGGTCCGCTGGCCGCCGCCGGTCGCGCCGACGGAACCGACGACCTCGAAGCGCTCCGCGACCGCCTCGAAGGCGCCCGCGAGGTGCTCACGGATTCGGAGCGGACGGCGTTTCGCGTCGTGACGATCCCCGAATCGATGGCGATCGCCGAGACCGAGCGACTAGTCGCCCGACTCCGGGCGGAGGAGATCCCGGTCCGGCGGATCGTCGTCAACCGCGTGCTCGAGGCCCACGACGACGACTGTGCGCGCTGTCGGAGGCGGGCCCGCCGCAACGAGGCGCGCGTCGCCGAGATCCGGCGGACGTTCCCCGAGCTCGAGGCCCTCACGCTGCCGGAGGCCGAAGCGGACGTGCACGGCGTCGAACGGCTCACCGGGATCGCCGACCGGCTTCCCCTCGAATAGGGGCCCCGACGCAGCCGAAGCGCGCCGCCTACGACGCCGAGACACCCCGCTCCGCGAGGAACGTCCGGAACTCGTCCTCCTCGAGCACCGGGACGCCACGATCCTCGGCCTCCCCGGTCTTCGTCGCCCCCGCGTTCTCCCCCGCCACGAGGTAGTCCGTGTTGCCGGAGACGCTCCCCGTCGCGTTGGCGCCGTGGGCCTCGACGAGCTCCTGGGCCTCGCTCCGAGTCCACTCGTCGAGCGCGCCCGTGAAGACGAACGTGAGCCCCTCCAGTTCGTCGCCGCCGACTTCGACGTCCGCCGCCCGCGGGTCGACGTGCTCTACGAGGTGGTCGACGACCGCCGCGTTGGCCTCGCTCGCGAAGAACTCGTGAACCGCTCGCGCGACGGTCTCACCCACCTCGTCGACGCGCTCGAGTTCGCCGGGAGAGTCGACCGCGACCTCGCGGAGTTCCGCGAACGAGCCGAACTCGCGGGCGAGTTCGCGGGCCGTCGTGGGACCGACGTTCGGAACCCCGAGCGCGGAGAGGAAGTCGGAGAGGGGCGGCTCGCGGCTCGCCTCCAGTTCTTCGAGGACGTTCTCGGCGCTGGTCTCACCCCAGCCCTCGAGACCCGTCAGCGCTTCGTGATCGAGTTCGTAGAGGTCCGCGACGGTCTCGACGAGTCCCGCGTCGACCAGCTGGCGGACCGACTTCTCGCCCAGCCCCTCGACGTCGAGACCGTCGTCGCTGGCGTAGTACTCGATCGAGCGCCGGCGCTGGGCGTCGCAGGCGAGCCCGCCCGTGCAGAACGCCATCGGACCCTCCCGCTCGATCGCGCTGTCGCAGACGGGACAGGTCTCGGGGAGCTCCCAGTGGCCCTCGCCGCCCTTCTCGACGACCTCCTCGACGTACGGGATGACGTCGCCCGCGCGCTGGACGCGGACCGTGTCGCCGACGTTCACGTCCTTCTCGGCGATCTCGGCGGGGTTGTGGAGGCTCGCCCGCGAGACGGTGACGCCGCCGACGTCGACGGGGTCGAGCAGCGCGACGGGCGTCACCCGCCCCGTACGGCCGACCTGGACGGCGACGTCCTGGATCGTCGTCACCTCGGCGCGGGCGGGGAACTTGTAGGCGAACGCCCAGCGGTCGTGGCGGGCGGTCGCGCCCAGCTCCTCGCGGGCCGCGAAGTCGTCGACCTTGATGACGACGCCGTCGATCTCGTAGGGGAGGGCGTCCCGCCGGTCCAGCAGGTCGTCGCGGTAGCGAATCGCGTCGTCGATCGAGTCCGCGCGCTCCAGCTCCTCGGTGATCCGCAAGCCCCACCCGGGGAAGGTCTCGAGGGCCTCCAAGTGGCTCTCGAGGCCGTCGCTGGAGTCGAGCACCTCGAAGAAGAACACCTGCAGCGGACGCTCGGCGACGACGGATGGGTCGAGCTGGCGGATCGTCCCCGCGGTCGCGTTCCGGGGGTTGGCGAAGGGCTCCTCGCCGCGCTCGATGCGCTCGCGGTTGTGCGCCTGAAAGGCGTCCTTGGGCATGTAGACCTCTCCCCTGACCGCGAGGAAGTCGGGGTGGTCGCCGTGGAGCCGCTGGGGGACCGAGGCGATGGTTCGAGCGTTTGCGGTGACGTCGTCGCCCTCCCGGCCGTCGCCGCGGGTGACCGCCCGCTCGAGCCGGCCGTCCTCGTAGACGAACTCCATCGAGACGCCGTCGAACTTCGGCTCGCAGACGTACTCGACCCCCGCGGCTCCGTCGCCGCCGGCCTCGAGGTCCGCCTCGACGAGGCCGCTCGCCGCCAGCTCGCGGCGCACCCGGTCGTCGAACTCGCGGACGTCCGCCTCCTCGCCGCTCTGATCGATCGAGAGCATCGGCGCGACGTGCTCGACGGTCTCGAACGCGTCGAGGGGCTCGCCGCCCACCCGGCGGGTGGGGCTGTCGGGGTGCTCGAGGCCGAACGCCGCCTCGAGCTCCCGAAGGCGGGCGAACAGCGCGTCGTAGGCCCGGTCGGCGATGATCGGGTCGTTCTCGACGTAGTACCGGCGGTCGTGCTCGCGGACGGCCTCGCGCAGCACCTCGACCTGGCGCTCGGCCTCGGCCTCCGAGAGCGCTTCGACCGGCCGAAAGTCGGTCGGCGGATCGCGGAGGTAGGGGTTCTCCTCGTCCTCGTCGGCGACGGGCATTGGCGGGGCTTGGGACCGTACCCCGGTAAAAACTCTGGGTCGCGGCGAGCGAGCGCGGCGATCGGACCGAACTCGGACGAGTCGTGTCGAGCCGGGTGGCGTCCAGTCGGGTTGGCCAGCGTCCGTGGCGGCCGAACCGGGAGCTCGATCGCTTCGACCGCCGCGACGTTACGGCGGGTCCGGCTGCTGGATCAACGAGACGTCCCCGGCCTCGACCGCGTCCCGCCAGAGCTGGAGAACCGCGAGCGTCACGAGGCGAACCGTGCCCACCTCGATACAGGACGGGACGGCGTCGTCGTGAGCGGCGCGCGGTGGTTCGTGGAAGTGATTGTCGGGGAGGTCGAGGCGCGGATGACGGTCGTACCGGTAGTTGAAGTCGTCCCCTTCGGTGTAGTGGTACCGGTAGTAACCGCGGTCCGTCCAGGTGACGTCGAACCGACCGGCGTTGGCGCGGATTCCCGCCGCGAGACGGAAGGAAACGGCGTCCGGGTCGAACGGATCGTCGAACGCCGCCTCGGTGACGAGGGGTTCGTACTCCTCGGCGACGGTACGGGCGGTCGCCAGCAGGTCGGGATCCGGCGCGCCGACGTCGACCCGTTCCCAGTCGTCCGTCACGGTCAGGCTTCGGCGAGCCGGTGGGCCTCGTCGACCCGCAACGCGGCCTTAGCGATCGCGAGGTTCCGGCGCGTCGAGCGCCACCTGCCGACATCGGCCCACCCCTCGTCGCCCGGTTCGAGTTCGAGCGCGAGGTCTTCTGGACTCTCGACACCGTAGCGGTCGCGGAACTCGTCGATCGACTCGGTCATCTCCCGGATGCCCTCGAGGAGGTCCCTCCGGGAGTGAGTCGACCGGAGCTCCTCGATGCGCCTGTCGACCAGTCGGCCCTCGTCGCGCTTGTATCGCGTCGTCCGGCCCTTCCGCTCGCTGACCGCGAACCCTTCCTCGACGAACTCCTCGAGGTACTTCCGGGTCGTGGGTTCGCTCGCGCGCGCCCGCTCGGCGATCCCCGCGGCCGTCTCGTGCTCCGTGGTCTCCCGCAGCACCTCCTTCACCCGCGCTCTGGCCGTCGTGGACGACGTCCACTCCTCGACCACGCGCTCGTTGATGTCAGTCACGGTGCTCCCTTCGCGCCGAAAAGAAAAATACCTTTTCCTAGGTCGAATTATTTTCTTGAGTGCGAGTCCCGGTTCCGTCCGCTGCGGCCCGGCGGATCGAATTCGCCCGATACCGGCGACGGCGAGCGACCGATCGATCGGGACGAGAACCGATCAGAGCGGTCCGGGATCGACCCGGCGACCGGTGCTGGACCGTCGCGCGCCGGCTCACTCCGTCGCTTCGGGCCCGACGACCTCGACCTTGATCCCCTCGGGATCCTCGCAGTACAGCGCGTAGTAGCCGCCGGCGTAGGGATGACGGTCCTCGTAGAGCACTTCGGCATCGTCGCGCTCGCGGACGCCCTCGGTGATCGCGTCCACCTGCTTCCGGGAGGGCGCGTGGAACGCGAGGTGGTTCAGCCCCGGCGCCCGTCGGTCGAACGGGTGCTCGCAGTGGGCCGACTCCGCCTCGACGAGCACCACGTACGTCGGGCCGTTGATCCACGATCGGCCGCCGTCCCAGTCGTTCTTCGGCTCGTACCCGAGTTCGCCGAGCAGCCAGTCCCAGAAGTCGACCGAGGCGTCGAAATCGGAGGCGTACAGTTCGACGTGGTGGAGCTGGCCGGCGTGGTCGGGATCCGCGTGGTCGAAAGTGGCGTGGTCGTCGGTCACGGGTGCATCGTCGGTCGAGCGCGCACCTGAGCGTTTTCCTCGAGGGCCGAGCGACGATCCGCGGGGACCGCTCGGGGGCGGACGCGTACCGCGTTTCGAGTCGATTCGGTCGGTTCCGGTGGCTCAGGCGCCACCGATAGCGCCGGAAAACTGGCGACACCGGCGGTGACGACGGCGGCGACCCCGGAGACGCGGGCGGAACCACCGACGGCGCCGGTTCAGACGGATCGGACAGCGCCGAGGAATCTACGTAATTATCGAGTAAAGGGTTACCCCCGTCGGGAGCCTTAACTCGTTCACCTCGAGGGAAGGGACGGCGAAGTAGCTCCGGACGGTGCGGGTCCCGTTCTTGGAGGGCGGAACGGAGGAGAGAGCGATGGCAACAACACACACAACGAATTACGACGACACGGTCGCAGATATCGAAGAATCGCTGGGAATCGTCCCGGGGTTCATGACGGCTCTCCCCGAGGACGATCTCGTCCACGAGTGGCCCGTCTTCAAACAGCACGTGCTCGGCGAGACCGCGATCCCGCCGAAGTATCGCGAACTGATGGGGCTGGCGGTGGCGGCAAATCTCAAGTGTCCGTACTGTCAGGCCTTCCACCAGGGCGCCGCTCAGCTGCACGGGGCGACGGACGAGGAGCTGGCCGAAGTCACCATGCTCGCGGGACTCACCGCCCGCTGGAGCGCGATGATCCACGCTCAAAACTACGACTACGACACGTTCACCGAGGAGTTCGGGCAGATCGGGAGCTACCTCGAGGACCAGTAGCCGTAGCCACGGCGCGGACGAGTTCGAGTTTTTCCCGGTCGACCGATAGAGGTACCACCTCCGACGACCCCCCGGATTATCAGTCGTAGCGGTGGATGGAGACGGTGTGTCATCAAATACCAAAGACGTCGTCGACCGCTTTCGGCGAGCGATGAACGACCACGACCTCGACGAGCTGCTCGCGTGTTTCCACGAGGATTACCGGAGCGAGACGCCGGCACACCCCGAACGGTCGTTTACGGGACGCGAACAGGTCCGGGAGAACTGGGTCAACATGTTCGAGACCACCCCGGACCTGGACGTGGAGTTCCGGCGGACGGCGATCGACGGCGACGAGGCGTGGATCGAGCTGCGGATGCGGGGGACCCAAGCCGACGGCGCCCGGCTGGACGTCCGCGGCGTGGTCATCAAGGGCATCCCCGACGACCGGATCGAGTGGGGGCGGATCTACCTGGACCCCGTGCAGCGAGCCGACGACGTCACCTGGGAGGAGATCTACGCGGGCCGGGAAGGTGGATAGCCGACGGCTGCGTCGAAATCACGTCCGCCGACCCCCGTCGAAATCACGTCCACCGACCCCCGTCGAAATCACGTCCGCCGACCCCCGTCGAAATCACGTCTGCCGACCCCCGTCGATTGCCGGTTCCCCGACCGTCGTGGTGGTCCCGCCCCAAGGGTTCGCCATGCCAGCGGACTCGATTCCCCAGCCCGGCTTCGGCACGTCCGGCCACGAGGGCGACGATTGCACCGAGAACGTCGTCCGCGCGCTCGAGGCGGGCTACCGGCACGTCGACACCGCCCAGATGTACGACAACGAGGCCGAGGTCGGCCAAGCGCTCGAACGGGCCGACGTCGACCGCGAGGACGTCTTCCTCGCGACGAAGGTCCACCCCGACGACCTCGCCCACGACGACGTCCTCGAGACGACCGAAGAGAGCCTGGAGCGCCTCGGCGTCGACGCCGTCGACCTGCTGTACGTTCACTGGCCGACCGGCGCCTACGAACCCGCGAAGACGCTCCCCGCGATGGACGAGGTCCGCGACCGGGGCTGGACCCGCCAGCTCGGCCTCTCGAATTTCGACGTGGAGCACCTCGAGGAGGCCCGCGAGATCCTCGACGCGCCGGTGCTCGCTCACCAGATCGAGTGCCACCCGTGGCTTCAGCAGGACGAACTCCTCGAGTACGGCCGCGAGCACGGGATCGCCACGGTCGCCTACTGCCCGATCGTCCGGGGTCGCGCCGACGAGATCGACGTCCTCGCCGAGATCGCCGACGACCGCGGCGTCAGCCCCGAACAGGTGGCGCTGGCCTGGCACCACCAGCGCGACGGCGTCGTGGCGATCCCGAAGGGCAGCGGGGACCACGTCGAGGAGAACCTGGCAGCGAGCGAGATCGAACTCTCCGACGAGGAGGTCTCGCGGATCGACGGGCTCGAGCACGAGGAGCGGCTGATCGATCCCGACCGGGCCGTCTGGAACGAGTGAACGCGAGATAGCACGGCTCAGCGCTTCTTTATACCCTCAGAGCGCCTCTAGTAGTGTAGTCAACCGCCGCTAGCGCACCTATTCTCGCGAAGAGACTGCGCGGATTCGGTTCGACCACAGAGTTGAGATAGATGCCCACCTTCGAGCACACAGTAGAGATCGCAGCGCCGATCGACCACGTCTTCGAGTTCGGAACGGACCCGGAGAACTGGCGACGAACCATGCCCGCCCTGACCGACATCGAGATCGTCGAGGAAACCGACGACGGGCTCCGCATGGAGGCCACGTACAAGCTGCTCGGCAAGTCCATGGACGGCGAGATGGAGATGACGATCGTCGAACCGAACGAGCACGTGACCACGACGTTCGAGAGCCCCGGCATGACCGGTGAAGTGCACTACCACCACTCGTCGACCGACGACGGGACGATGGTCGTCCAGCGGGTCGACTACGAGTTCGGGGACTCCCTGTTGGAGCGCGTGATCGAGCCGGTGGCCAAGCGGTTCAACAAGCGCCAGTTCGAGAACAGCCTCAAAACGTCCAAGGAACTCGTCGAAGCCGAAACGACGATCGCGGCGTGATTCGGCACGTCCAGGCCCACTAGTTCGTCCGGGCCGCCGATGCCGACGGAGCGCACGCAGCCTGGGCGGGCGTCGCCCACCACGAACACCGTTTTACCGGGGTCCGATCACTCCAGAAACCGCGCGCCGACGTCGCCCTCCGGAATCTCACAGCGGTCTTTCTTGCCGAACAGGCGGTAGCGGTTGTTCGCCACCAGGTCGTAGGCCGTATCGCGGACGATCCGCGGCAGGAATCGAAACGGGGAGAGCGCCCGGTAGGGCCAGCCGAGCCGTCTCCCGACCTCGATGACCGCCGCCGACTTGACCCACGCCCGGTCGCCCTCGACCAGCACGACCGACTCGAGCTCGTCGGTGGGGAGGTCGTGGGCGGCCAGCAGCGCCCGGCCCGTCTCGGACTGCAGCGACGCGAAGTGAAAGCGGCCCTCGTCGTCCCGCGGCGCGATGAACTGCACGAACCCGCTGCAGAGGTTGCAGACGCCGTCGAAGAGGAGGATCGGGTCGTCCTCGGGAATTGCCGCGTCCATCGGTCGACGATTGGGGTGCTCGGCAGTTCAGCGTTCCGATCGACGAGGGGCCGGCGGCGCCGTCGCCGGGACGGCCCCTCCGCGTGACGGCCGCTAGCCGACGCCGTCGCACGTGTGCGTCGTCACCTCGATCGTGTTCCGGTCGCCCTCGACGCCGGGGACGAGCTCCTGGCGCGTGTAGGTCACGGTCACCGACTCCGGGGAGCCGTCGAACCGCTCGTCGGCCAGCTCGCACATGTGCCCGGCGAACGCCGCGCGGTGCTCGTCGGCGAACTCGTCGTCGTGGAGCGTGGTGGTCATGTGCCTGCGCCAGCGGAACGTCGGGATCGTTTCCGACGCGTCGGGCGGCGGCCCCTCCCGAAGGGTGTCCTCCCGCAGCACGTCGGCCTCCCGGCCGTCTCCGAGGTCGGCCGCGACCACGTACCAACCGTAGCTCTCGCTCGGATCCGGCGCGTAGACGCCGTAGGTGTTGTCCTCGGGGTTCAGGGTGTCGACGGGCTCGAAGGTGTCCGCCCAGCCGAACATCCCGACGGTCCACAGCACGACGAAGATCAGGACGGCGCCCAGGACGACCGACCAGCACCGGCGCCGAAAGTCGCGGGCGGCCGGCGCGCGGAGGGGCCGGAGCGGCGCGCGGAGCCGCACGACGGT
>SKPV01000120.1 GCA_007119345.1 Halovivax sp. | reverse complement strand
GTCGGTACTCGGTACTGCCGGGGTACTCGCGGGTAGTCGGTACTCGGTACTGCCGGGGTACTCGCGGGTCGTCGGTACTCGGAGTTGTTCGGACGACGGTCGGGCGTCGTCGAACGGACAATTTGACGCCAGAATCCCGTCGGTTCGACACGGAGGTTCGCCCCGCCGTTCCGTCGATATGTTTCGTCGATCGTCGAAGCAGAGTTTTATTATCGTCGACTGTATTGGTATCGCCCATGCTGGAACCGCCCAAGTACGCCGCCGTCCGCTGTCCGCACTGTCGCGCGTCGCTCTCGAACGTCCAGGGGGTGGCGGCGTGTCCCGATTGCGAGTACGTCGAACCGCGACCGTCGCGCGAACGCGGCGGTCGGTGATCTCGGCGGGTCCTCTTCATCGGTTTGCCATCGGCCGGCACGGTTCCGGTGGACCCAGCCGCCCCGACTCGTCCGTCCGCAGTCGACCGGCCGCGGGACCCCGATCCGTTCGGATTGGCGGCGGGGCTCGCGGTCGAGGCGGCCGATTCGAGGCGCAATCTCTTTTTGTCGACCCCTCCAACGCCGTCCATGGCCGAATCCGAGGTCGATCTCGAGTCGGAGCAGTACGAGAAACACCGCGAGGCGGGACGGATCCTCTCGCAAGTCCGCGAGGAGACCGCCGAGCGGGTGGACGTCGGGGTGAGCCACCTCGAGATCGCCGAGTACGCCGAGGACCGCATCCGCGAACTCGGTGGGACGCCCGCGTTCCCGGTCAACATCTCGATCGACGAGGAGGCGGCCCACGCGACGCCGGCCATCGACGACGACGCCACGTTCGGCGAGGAGATGATCAACCTCGATATCGGCGTCCACATCGACGGCTGGCTCGCCGACACCGCGATCACGGTCGACCTCTCGGGGAACCCGGAGCTGGCCGAGGCGCCGGCGGAAGCGCTCGAGGCGGCCATCGAGGTGGTCGAGCCGGGCGTCGACACGGGCGACATCGGCGCGGTCATCGAGGAGGTCATCGACGGGCACGGATTCAATCCGGTCGTCAACCTCACCGGCCACGGGCTCGGCCACTGGGAGCAACACACGAGTCCGAACATCCCGAACCGCGCCGTCTCCCAGGGAGCCACGTTGGAGGTCGGCGACGTCGTCGCGATCGAGCCGTTCGCGACCGACGGCGGCGGCAAGGTGACCGAGGGCGGGACCGAGGAGATCTTCTCGCTCGAGCGGGAGGGTACCGTACGGAACCGACAGGCCCGAGCGGCGCTGAAACAGATCACCGACGAGTTCCGAACGCTCCCGTTCGCCACGCGCTGGCTCGAGACCGACCGAGCGGAGATGGCGCTTCGTCGGTTGAAGCGAAACGACATCGTCCACGGATACCCGGTGCTGAAAGAAGACGAAGGGTGCCTGGTCAGCCAGAAAGAACACACGCTCATCGTCACCGAAGGCGGCTGCGAAGTGACGACCGAGTGAGGGTGGACGCGACGACTACGAACGCGACGACCGAGTGAGGGTGGACGCGACGAGCGAAGGTCGCTTCGACGTGCCGTTAGTGTGTGGCCACCGGCCAGACCGAACTCGTCCTCCCCAGGTCGATTCTCCCGTCGATCGGTTTCGTCTACTCGCGTGTTTTCGACGGGAGCTCGCCGCCGGAACGACCGGGACGTGGTGCGTGTACGGGTCCGGGGAGACCGAAATTCACCTTCTGGGGGACCGCGTCGTAGTGAGGTGAGAAGAACGAACGCGAGTACTATCCGGGGATTGGCACCACCGCATCGATCGATTCCGAGAGTCAGGCGTTGTTCATCCGCTGACTGTTGCGTCGGCCACAGCGCTGGCACTCCGTAACGCGATAGGGTTCCCGCGAGAACTGAGCGTTTTCTTTCTTCAGGCTCTCCGTTCTGATCTGGACGGAGACTTCGTGGAGCGTGTCGAGTTCACACTCGTCGCAGTATTCGGTCAATCCGTTAAATGAGTTGTCTGTCGTTGCCATCGTCGGATTACTTGCCCTAGGTCCGATATAAATCCACGCTTCACTTCGAGGACTGCGTCGTAAAACCGCTAGACGGCGTCGGGGTGGTGGAGTTACGGCTGGAGAACGTTCGAGAGCGTTCACTGATCGCTCTCGTGGCGTCGTTAGCCTAGTATTACCACTTCGTGACAGGAGTGTAATTTGGTATTACTCGCTTTTAGCCGCCGATCGGGCTCGTTCGAGGTGCCGTCCGCTCGCGAGGCGCTCTCGAATGCTCCGGTCGCCGGCGGGTACCGACCCTTTAGGGAGCTGGGCCCGTTCAGCGTGGACATGGACCGACTGTTCGCGCCGTGGCGGATCGAGTGGATCAAGCGGGACTTGAAGAACCCGACGATCGACGAGTGCGTCTTCTGTGAACTCCCCGAACGGGCCGCGGATCGCGAAAACCGTATCGTCGCCAGGAGCGATCGAAGCTTCGTCATGCTGAACAACTATCCGTACAATCCCGGCCACGTGATGGTGATTCCGCGCGTTCACACCGGTGACTACGGTGCGCTGGACGACGAGGTGGTGCTCGACCACGCCCGCCTGAAACAGCGGACGCTGGCCGCGGTCGAGGAGGCCCTCGACGTGGACGGTTTCAACGTCGGCTTGAACCTCGGTGACGCCGCCGGCGGATCGATCGACGACCACGTCCACACTCACGTGGTGCCCCGCTGGGCCGGCGACACGAACTTCATGCCCGTGGTCGGCGACACGAAAGTCATCGTCGAGGCGATCGAGGCGACGTACGACCAGCTTCACGACGCGTTCGCCGCGCAGGAAGACGCGTCGGTCGAGGCCGAGGACCGGGCCGTCGAGTTCGACTGGTGATGACGGGCCCATCGCACGATCGACGGCGCATCGACCGCCGTCGCCGGCGCTGGTCGAATTGGCGCCCCGAGCGGCTCGAGACGGTCCACCGAGGGGTTCCTCAGATCGGCTCCGCGAACGCGTACATGGTCTCGTGAGCCGTGATTTCGAGATCCACGAACTCGCCGGGTTCGAGGTCGTACTCGCTCGAGTTCCGGACGATCAGCTGCCGGTAGGCCGAGTCCCGGCACTTGACGGAGTCGCCGGTCCCCTCCTCGATTACCAGAACGTCCTCGCGGGTCTCGCCCACCATCTCGGCGTAGGTCTCCCCGACGAGTTCGCGTTTGAGCTCGCTCATCTCCCTCGAACGCTCCTTCTTGACGGTGCCGCCGAGCCCCTTCATGTCGGCGGCGTCGGTCCCGGGGCGCTTCGAGAATCGGGTGACGTTGATCTTCTCCGGGCGGGTCTCGCGCATGAGCGCGAGCGACTGCCGGTGGTCGGCCTCGGTCTCGGTCGGGAAGCCGACGATGAAGTCGGTCGAGAGCGTCCAGTAGTCGAGTCGGTCATCGAACGTCTCGACGCCCTCGAGGAACTCTTCGACCCGGTGCTGGCGGCGCATGTCGCCGAGGACGTCGTTCGAGCCGGACTGGACGGGTGCGTGCAGGAAGTCGTAGAGCTTCTCGTTGGTAGCGAAGACCTCCGCGAGCTCGTCTCGGATGCCGTGGACGCCCTTCGGGTTGGCCATCCCCACGCGGACCCGGAAGTCGCCCTCGATCTCGCAGATCCGTCCGAGCAGCTCGTGAAGCTTTCGTTCGCCCCTGTCCCAGCCGTAGACGCCGGTGTCCTGGCCGGTGATCCGCAGTTCCTTCGCGCCGGCGTGGACCAGCGCGCGGGCCTTCTCGACGTTCTCCTCGACGGGCGGCGAGTCGATCTTGCCGGTCGCGAACTTGGTGATGCAGTACGAGCAGTCGGACATGCACCCGCGGGCGATCGGCAGGATGCCCACGACGCCGTCGAGTACGGGCTTCGCGTCGGGCGTCGTCGTCGGACACTCGCCGTTCGTGATCGCCTCCGGCACCTCGTCCCAGTGGACGACCCGCGCGTCGACCCCGGCGTTGGCGAACGCTTCGCCCTGCGCGAGGGCCATGCAGCCGGTGACGACGAGGTCGGCGGTCTCCTCGGAGAGCTCTTCGGCCCGCCGAAGCATGTTCCGCTCGGTCTTCTCGACGACGGTGCAGGTGTTGAGGATCGCGACGTCGGCCTCGTCGGGGCCGTCGACCCGGTGGTGACCCGCGTCGCGGAGGCGCCGCTCGATCTGGCGGCTCTCCCCGCGGTTCGACGTACACCCGTACGTCTCGATGTGGTAGCGGGCCATCGCTATCCGATCTGGGGGCTCGCGGGGCAAAAGCGCGACGAATCGTTCGTCGACGGCGTTCGGGTGCGAGCGTCACCCTCTCCCACCCGGCGGTTCGCGGCGACCGTCGACGCCGGTCATCCGTCGGCGCCCGCCTCCTCGAGTCGCTCCCAGTTCTCGTCGAGCACGTTGACGGTCGCGAGCAGCGCGCCGACCACGACCGGGCCGAAGAATAGTCCCATGATGCCGAACGCGTAGATGCCCCCCAGGACGCCGATGATGATGATCGCGGGACTGATCTCGGCGTACCGATCGACGACGATCGGCCGGAGATAGTCGTCGGAGACGCCGACGACGATGGCGCTGTAGACGAACAGGCCGACGGCGAGGATCGGTTCGCCGGTCAGGAAGAGGTAGGCGACGGCGGGGCCCCACACGAGGAAGGCGCCGACCAGGGGGACGAGTGCGAGGATCATCATGACGACCGTCCAGAACGCCGCGTTGGGTATCCCCGTCGCGAACAGCCCGAGCCCGGCGATCAGCCCCTCGATGAACGCGATCAGGACGTGTCCGATCAGGACGGCGCGCATCACGTCGTCCATCTCCCCGAAGAGATCGTCCTGAACGTCGTCGGGCAGCGGCGTCCGCTCGCGCAGCCAGCCGACCATGTCGTCGCCGTCCTTGAGGAGGTAGTAGATCAGGAAGAGCGCCAGCCCGAAACCGACGAGCACGTGCGTGAACACGGCAAAGAACTCGGTCGTCCGCTCGAGGAGGATCGTGCCGATCTGCTGGCCAGCGTCGGCGGCCGACTCCGCCAGGTCGACGTCCACGCCGACCTCTTCCTCGATGAACTCCTCGATCTCGGCGATCTGCAGGGTTTCGGGGTCGATCTCGCCGAGGATGCGAGCCGCATCGTCTGCGATCACGCCCGCCATGACGACGACCGGGAGGACGAACAGCGCCACCGCCAGGGCGACGAGCGATCCGGCCGCGATGGTGGGCGAGGTTCGTCGCTCGAGCGGGCCCTGAAGCGGATGCAGCACGTACGCGATCAGGATTCCGAACAACACGAACTGGAGGAACGGGAGGACGAGTAGCAGCGAGAGGAGGCCGAAGACGGCAACGAGCGCGAGGAGCGTGCCCGTAGCGCGGTTCACGGTGCGACGTCGTCGAGCCGACCGATAAATCCGGCTTATCGATCCGACAGTTTGCCGCCGAAACATCGTATTGACCCCCGATCGCGACGGAGAGTCACGATAACCCACAAAGCGGGTTCATGAACCTGGTTCTCGAATAGCCACTCGAATGTCGACGCAGCTCGACCCCCTCACCGTGTCAGCCGACCTGCTCTACTCGGTCAAGACGGGAGGCGAAACGCGATCCCTTCGAGAGCGCCTGGCGGGCCTCGATCGGGACCGGCTCGAGCGAACGCTGGCGGACCGCCCGCGACGCCTCTCCTTCTGGCTCAACGCGTTCAACGCGTACGCCCAGCTGCTGCTGGAGCGCGACCCGTCGTTGCTGTCAGGCGGTCGTCTCGACCGGTGGAAGTTCTTCGCCCGCGACCGGATCCCCATCGCCGGCGCCTGGCTCAGCCTCAACGACCTTCGGGACGGCATCCTCCGGAGCTCCAGCCATCGGTGGGGCCTGGGATACCTGCCGCGACCGTTCCCGTCCCGGTTCGAACGCCGGTTCCGCCTCGAGGAGTGCGATCCCCGGATCCACTTCGCGCTCAGCACCGGCGCCGAGAGCTCGCCGCCGATCGCCGTCTACTCGCCCGAAGACGTCGAGGAGGAACTCGACGTGGCGACCGAGTGGTACCTCGAAGAGAACGTCTCGTACGATCGAGAGCGAGACGTCGCCACGGTTCCTCGCCTCTTTCGCTGGTACCAGGGAGATTTCGGCGGCCCCAGCGGCATCCGTCAGTTCCTGAAGCGCTACGACGCCGTTCCCACCGCCGCGACGCCGTCGCTCGAGTACGACGACTACGACTGGTCGGTCGACGTCGAGCGCTTTAGCACCTGAGGTCGAGCGGCTCAGTACTCGAGCGCCCCCACGAACCCGATCGCTTGCCCAATTACAGGTATCTTGCCAGGAGAAGAGGCGTTGCTTTCCCCATCGTGTAGCCACTTGCACTTTTCGATTGCAAGTACACACTCTGTCCAACACCGTATGGTAATGGAAAAAGGAATTATGTTTTAGCTATTTCTATTCGAGAGAAATTTATTAGTGAGGTAATGATTGTTATATTGTGGCTGAATATCCCAACAGGCGGGATGTGATCGCATCGGTAGGCACGGGCGCGATCATCGGTGTCGGTACCGTCGCCGGTGACCGAGACGATGACGACTACACTCGTGCGCATTTCGAGCGCGCTCGAGATCGTTACAACAGTGAAGGGAGGGCGATCGAAGCGGTTCAACGGCACGCACAGCCAGTTCTCGATCTCCTCGAGGCGTCCGAAATCATCCCGAAGGCTACGCCTTCGATCTTCCGAACCGGTAACGGAACGCTTTCCGAAGAGGACGTTCAGGCGGGCAATACGGGGGTCTTCGTAAATAGAGTCATGTCATCTGAGGATCCGGAGCCGACGGCTCGAATCACCGCGAGGTACGAGACGGAGAAATACTCCGTCGGGGTATACGTCAAGCCGGAGCAGGAGACAAGCTACGCGATCATCGTGAGCAAGTCCGAACGGGATAGCGCGACTGTCATAACCCTCGACGACGTCCAGGACGACGACATCTCGACCCTGGACGAAGTGTGCCCCGATTGTGGTGGTGGCGGAGGGTGTGGATATCTCACCACGAACTGTACGTCATCCACAAGCCGTTCCTGTCACGGCGTCTACGACGAGTACGAGATCTGGGAGTGCACCAATGGAGAGTGCTATTGGGCAGATCGGGTCGGCTGCTGCGGATCTCCGAACGAGCCGTGTTAGGTGAGGGACCTCGCCAACTCCTGTTCGTCGAATCCATTCGCCGAGGAGAGAAGGCATACTAATCAGGCTGGTCTCCGTGCACGGAATTGCAGAATGACCGGACGGACCACGTCGAGCCTACGACTCTATTGCTATGGCCTCTGCATGGGTACCGCCGATGCCCTGCCCGGGGTCTCCGGTGGGACCGTGGCGTTACTGCTCGGGATCTATAGCCGATTGATCGCGGCGGTGAGCGAACTCACTCCGACTCGAGTCGTCGAGATGCTCCGGGATGCGTACCCGCCGTCGGTCGAGAACTTCCAGAACCAGATCGCCGAGAACGACCTCTATTTCCTCGCGGTCCTCGGAGCGGGCATGCTGACGGCTGTTGTCGTGATCGCGAATCTGGTGACGGTTCTCTACGAGACGTACCCGACACCCCTCTTCGCTTTCTTCACCGGCTTGATCGGAGCGTCCGCCCTCATCCTCTACCGCGGGCTCCAGCTACGCACCCCGTCGCGACTGATCGCCGTCGCGTCCGGATTCTTGCTCGCGTTCTTGGTCTCCAGCGGCGTAATCGGGATCCCTGCCAGCGGCTATCCCGCCGTTTTCCTCGCCGGGGCGATCGCGATCAGCGCGATGATTCTCCCGGGCATCTCGGGGTCGCTCATCCTGATCCTGCTCGGGAAATACGTCTACCTCTCGTCCGAGCTATCGCTCTTCGTCGCCTCGCTAACACGGCTGGTAAACGGCGGTTCAACGACGAACCTGATCGGACCCGGGACCACCATTCTGGTCTTCGTTATCGGTGGTTTTATCGGTCTGCTTACAATCTCCCGGGTGATCCGCGCCGCCCTCGAGGCCAGGCGCGGCTGGACGCTCACGTTCCTCGTGAGCCTGATCGCTGGCTCTATTCGTGCGCCGATCGAGGAAATCTCCGACCATACCACGCCGGCCGTCGAGACGTATCTGGTCGTCACGTTCTGGGTTCTGTCCGGCGCTGTAGCCTTACTCGTGATCGATCGGGCGGCGGGCGGTTTGCAAGCCCGGTAACGCGTCGACCGCCGCGAATCCGATCCGTCGTTCGACCTCCGTGCCCGTGGCGAGCGCAACGCGGCCGTTTTTTCCGCCGACCGTCGTATACGCTCTCATGGTCGAGGTCCAACGACACGACCCGGACGACGACTCGGCGTGGATCGAGGCGAGCCACGACGGCGTCGAGTACCGGTTCACCGTCGTCGGCGAAGACGAGCTGGAGCTCCGCGAGACCAGCCAGGACGCGAAGGTCGGGAAGGAGCCGCCGGAACCCGTCCGCGACCGGCTGGCGTCGATGGGGTATCACGAGGTCAGGACCTGACCGGCCCGTCTCGACGCGTCGGTCGCCGCCTCGCTCTCTCGCGGATCCTCACCGCGTTCGAATCCGCGCTGCTCGCGGGTCGTCCCTCCCCGCTCGCCGTTCCGAGGCGATTCGCTTCGCTCACCGCCTCGCCCTCCACCCGAACGCTTTTCCCCAATCGCAGTCTTCCCCGGTTCGTGAACGAACGCGGGCGTGCGGACGACCGAACGGTATTCGAACGCGACGGCTACGCCTGCGTCCACTGCGAGGCCGAGGGGGACGGTCCCGCGGATCTCGACGTCTACCGGATCGACGACGACGGCGACGCGCCCGCGAACCGGGAGCTACTGGCGAGCGTCTGCGAACGGTGTCACGGGACGTTGCGCGGGGATCCGCCGGGGTGGCGACGCCGCCTCGGGACCGACCCCGCCGACGGTCTGCTGGCGCTTCTCCGGGAGGTTACGACGACGCAGGGGTCGGCCGTCGCCGACGTCGCGGACTTCGCGGCGACGGCCACCGGCGGCGTCGACGCCGACGACGAGGCGGCTCGACGGCGGTACCTCGACGACAGGCGGCGGGTCAGGTTGGCCCTCGCCGTCGTCGACCGCCACCTCGCCGGTGCCGGTGCGGAGACCGTCGACCTCGGCGACGACGTCGCGCTCGCGTTCGACGCCGTCCGGGACGAGGCGCGGACGCTTCAGGACCTGCTGGTCGAGGTCGTGGTGCTCGCCGAGACGGCGGTGGCCGCCGCGGGACGCTGTCACGCCTGCCTCGAACCGGTCGTGGGCGACCCGGGGTCCGGGGGCCTCGACCGTTGTGACGCGTGCGGAACCGCCGTCCGCGAGGCGAGCGAGTGGACCGCCGACGACGGCGAGGTTTCGCTCGCGGCGCTCTACGGGACGGTCAACGATCGACTCCAGGAGGCTTCCGCGACGACGGAGGTGCTCACGAAGCGCACCGGACAGCTCGCGGAGTTGTTGACGGGCCGTTCGTGAGCCCGTGGAGTTGCTGACGAGCCGTTCGTGAGCCCGTGGAGTTGCTGACGAGCCGCTCTCGAGCGCCAAAATCAGAAGAGAGCGTCGAATCGGACCGCAGATCACTCAAACTGGAGGAGCCCTCGATCGTCGATCACTCGCACTTCGGGACGCCGGTCGTCGATCACTTGAACTGGAGGAACTGCCGATCGTCGTCCTTCTCGGCGTCGGCCGGGTAGACGACGAGGAAGTTCCCTTCCGTGAGCGTCGAGATGCTCTTGGGCAGCGTCCGGAGCTCGTCGTGCCAGCCCATCGTGCCGCGGCGCGCGCTCATCGCGACGATCAGCTCGTCGTCGTCGTCGACGTCGTCGCGGAGCACGTCGAGCAGGGCCTTCCAGCCCTCGACGCGCTCGAACTCCGCCGGCACCTTCGGGTCGACCAGCTCGAACAACCGCTCGATTCGCTCGGGATCCGCGTCGACCACCAGCGCGCGGATCGACGCGCCGAGCCCCTCGCTCACCCGTTCGACGGTGTGGACGGCCTCGAAGAAGCCGTCGTTGTGCTCGATCCCGCGCGGGAGGATCAACACGACCTCCTCGGTCGTGCTGATCTGCTCGCGGACGTGGGAGACGAGCACCAGCTGCTTGGTCCGGGTGAGCACGCGGTCGATGACGTCTCCGAAGACGCGCTGGCGGCGGGAGGCGGCGCCGTCCCAGCCGATGACCAGCGTCGAGATCCGGTTCTCCCGGACGGCGCGAACGATGCCGGATCCGACGTTGTGGTCGATGCGCGTCTGGCTCTCGACGGGCACTTCGGCGCCAGCGCTGTACTCTTCGGTCCCCTCGAGGGCCTCCTCGATCTCGGCGATCTCCGCGTCGGTCTCGAGGTCCGCGCCCGGCTTCGCGACCGTGAGGGTGTACAGCGGCTCCGGCGAGGCGCCGCGCACGATCAGCGCCAGATCCAGCAGCTGACGCTGGTAGTGGGAGTTCCGAGAGAACGGCACCATCACGCGCTGGGGTGCCTCGCCCGGGTCGTACTCCGCTTCGGTCTCCGCGCGAACGACCTCGCGGCCGTACCGGTCGACGATCGCCGGGCTGATCACGCTCACCACGAGGATCATCAGGATGACGGCGTTGAGCATGTTCTCGTCGAAGAGGTCGGCCTCGAAGCCGATGAGAACGATCGCCAGCGCGGCGGCGGCCTGACCGACCGAGAGGCCGAACATGGTCATCGTCTGGTCGCGGGAGTAGTCGTAGACCTGGCCCGTGAGCCATGCCGCCGCGAGCTTCGTCACCAGGACCATCACGATCAGCGAGCCGGCGATCACCAGCGTGTCCGTGCCCTCGGTGAGCGCCCTCAGATCGACGTGCATGCCGACCCACAGCAGGAAAAACGGGATGAACAGCGCGTTGCCGACGAACTCGATGCGGTTCATCAAGGGACCCGTCTCGGGGATCTGCCGGTTGAGCACGAGTCCGGCGAGGAACGCGCCGACGATGTGCTCGACGCCGGCGACCTCCGCCGCGTACGCGCAGACGAACAGCACCGCCATCACGAAGAGGAACTCGTAGTAGCTCTCCTGGTCGACGGTCCGGAAGAACCAGCGGCCGATCCGTGGAACGATCACCCAGACGCCGCCGAACAGCAGGACGAGCCCGACGGTGAGCCACAGCCAGAATTCCGGTCCGATCCCGCCCTCGACGGAGGCGGCGACGACCACCGCGAGCACGAGCAGCGCGAGGGTGTCGGTGATGATCGTCCCGCCGATGGTCGCGGTCACGCTCTCGTTCTTCACGATTCCCAGTCGGTTGATGACCGGATACGCGAGCAGCGTGTGCGAAGCGAAGATCGACGCGAAGAGGACGGCGGCCGCGAGCGACAGCCCGAGGAGGTAGTACCCGACGACCGTCCCGATCACCTGCGGGATGACGAACGAGGCCAGCCCGAAGACGACGCTCCGATCCTTGTACTCGATGAACTGGGAGAGGTTGATCTCGAGGCCCGCGACGAACATCAGGTAGACCAGCCCGATCGTCCCCAGGAGGTCGAAGGTGGCGTCCAGTTCGAGGATCCCCAGCCCCTCGGGGCCGATCGCGACGCCGACGAGGATGATGCCGACGATGCCGGGCAGGCGGGCTCGCTGGAGGACCAGCGGCGCCGCCAGGAAGACGAGCATCGCCAGGCCGAAGATGACGATCGGATCTTCGAGGGGCAAGACGGGTGGGAAATCGCCCATGGGATATCGATGTGCCGGATTTCGAACCGGTTCGTGCATCGACACTCCCGGTCGGATCGTAATAGGTGTAGGGGATGCGGGCGCGAACGAGCCCGTGTGCCGGACGCGGACGATTGAGCGCCCCGTCAGCACGCGAATGTTCTTGGGGCCCCGAGTCAGTCCCTCGTCAGGCCGAGCGCCTCCCGTCCGGGGCCGGCTCGCACTCCCGAGCGCCCTGCTACTCGGTCGCCGAATCCGGGATACGGTCGATCACGTACTCGTTCCGGTGGACGGCTCGGACGTCTCGACGGATGCGCTGGTGCTCGCGTGCGAAACGCACCCTGACGCCGAAATTTCGGTCATCCGCGTCACTGATCCGACCCGCGCGGATAGCTACACGTTGCTGACCGACGCCCAATCGGACGGACTGAATGCGGCGAGCGAACGACCGTCCGAACGGGCGGCGGCCGTGTTCGCCGAGGCGCGCGAGGCGGATCGCGGGGTCCCGGGGAGCCGGGGTCGGGATAGTCCCGGCCAGGTGTTGCTCGGTAGCGTCGCCGAACTGGTCGCCCGCAGAGCGTCCGTCCCGGTGATGATCGTGCGATGATCCGTCGACGGACGTATCGTCGGCCCAGACGAGATGGTCAACCCCGACGGAATCGTCGGCCCCGACGGGATCGACGGCGTGGACCGTCGCCGCTCACTCGGTCTTCCGGACGACGTAGACGTCGTAGGCTCGGTCGCTCGCGACCGATCCGCCGACGCTCGCGTCGGGACGGATGACCGAACCGGCGTTCTCGCTGCCGACGAACACCACGGAGGCCCCCACCTCGTTCGCGACCCGTCTGATCGCCCTGACGACTGTGGACGCGGCGGTCGCGGTGGGCTCGTCGGAGCCGACGAGTTCGATCCGGAACGTCGACTCCGGGGCGACCTCCTTCGCCCGGCTCTGGAGGGCGGACTCGAGTTCTTCCATTCGGAGCGGCTCGTCCTCGGCGATCCAGCCGCGATCCCGGGCGAAGTCCGCGTCGTCTGGGATCGCCGAGAGCGCGAGCACCTCCTCGTCGCGGAGGTCGCCCAGTTCGGCCGCCTTGCGGAGGGCCGCGCGAGACAGTTCGGAGTCGTCGAAGGGGACGAGTAGCGTCATGCCTTCCCGTCACACGAGGGCACCCGTAAATCTTCGCGCCACGGGGGATGGCGGGCGGGCGATTCGGGCCTAGCGTCTCGACTCTTCGGTCGGTGCGGCCTCGGTTTCGACGTCCGGCAGCTCCTCGGCCGCGGCGTCGTACAGCAGGTCCCCGTCGACGAACCGGCGCGTCCGCGGATCGCGGGGGGATTCGAACACCCGCGTCGCGGGCCCGACCTCGATCAGCTCGCCGTCGAGGAGGACGCCGACGCGGTCGGAGAGCCGTCGGGCCTGGTGCATGTCGTGGGTCGCCAGCAGGACGCCGTGGCCTCGATCGCTGGCGCGGGAGACGGCGTGCTCCAAGATCGCCGTGTTCCGCGGGTCGAGATCGGACGTCGGTTCGTCGAGTACCAGCAGATCGGGATCGTAGGCGAGCGCTCGCGCGAAGGCGATCCGCTGTGCCTCGCCGCCGGAAAGCGACTCGACGTGGCGTTCGCGATGCTCCTCGAGCCCGACGAGCGCCAGCGCCCGCTCGATGCGCTCGTCCCCGTCGGTCGTCGATCGTCCGAGGAGCCGACGCGGCGCGTCGATCAGCCGCTCGCGCCACGGGCGACGCACGCGGAGGCCGGCTTCGACGTTGCGCGCGACGGTCGCGTCGAAGAGGCTCGCGCGCTGGAAGACGACGCCGATCCGCCGGCGCCGGGCGAGGCGCTCGCTCTCGGCGAGCGCCCACGGGTCGACCCCGTCACAGCGGACCGCGCCCTCGCCCGGGGGCTCGAAGAGGCTCGCCAGCCGGAGCAGCGTGGTCTTGCCCGCGCCGGAGGGCCCGATGATCGTGACGATCTCGCCGTCGGCGACCGCCAGGGAGACGTCTTCGAGCACCGGATCGCCGTCGAAGCCGTGGGAGACGTCGGTCAGTTCGAGGTGCATGGTGGGTGAATCAGCGTCCGCGCAGCCGGAGGACGACCCCGTTGATCAGGAAGACGAGGGCGAGCAGCACGGCGCCGAGCAACAGCGCCGTCTCGAACTCGCCGCGGCTGGCCTCCAGCTGGATGGCCGTCGTCAGCGTTCGGGTCTTCGAGGTGCCGTCCGCGTAGGCGACGTTTCCGCCGACGATCAGCACCGAGCCGACCTCGCTGATCGCCCGGCCGAAGCCCGCGAGGACGCCGGTCGCGACGCCGTACCTGGCCTCGCGGAGGGTGAAGAGCGCGACGTCGGTCCGCGTGCCGCCGATCCCGTAGGCGGCCTCGCGCACCCTCTCGTCGACGCCCTCGATCGCCGACAGCGAGACGCCGGTGATCACCGGCGCCGCGAGCACGAGCTGGGAGAGGATCATCGCCTGCGGCGTGAACACCAAGTCGAGCGAGCCGGCCGGGCCCTCCCTCGAGAGCGCGAACAGCACCAGGAGCCCGACGACCACGCTGGGAAAGCCCATCCCGGTGTTGATGATGGCCGTCACGACGCGCTTGCCGCGGAAGTCGTTGAATCCCACCAGGAACGCGATCGGGAGCGATAGCGCGGTACTCAGGAGGACGGCCGTGACGCTCACCGCCAACGAGACCTCGACGATGCTCCGGAGGTACGTCGGGTCCGAGAGGCTCCCGCTCACGCGGAATCGCCCTCCTCCTCGCGCGCACGGACACGTTCGGTCACCTCCGCCCGGTTCGACGCCGGCTCGAAGATGCGCTCGCCGCCGACCCTGAACTCGTCGACGATCTCCTGGCCGTCGGGGCCGGTCACGAAGTCGACGTACGCCGACGCGGACTCGTGGTCGACCGATCCCCGCCGGTCGGGATCGACCGCGATCACGCCGTACGGGTTGGCGAGCTCGTCCGGGCCGCCGCGCAACGGCCCGTCGAGCAACACGACGAGGTCGACGTTGTCGACCATCGACCCGAGCGTCGGTCGATCGCTCAGCGCGTAGGCTTCCCGTTCGCTCGCGTGGACGAGCGTCGAGCCCATTCCCTGCCCGACCTCGGTGTACCATCGGCCGCCGGGCTCGGCCGCCGTCGCGTCCCACAGCGACAGCTCGCGGTGGTGGGTTCCCGAGTCGTCGCCGCGCGAGACGAACGAAGCTTCGGCGTTCGCGATCGTCTCGAGCGCCTCCGCCGTCGTCTTCGCCGCCGAGACGTCGGCCGGGTCGCCGGGCGGACCCACGAACACGTAGTCGCTCGCGAACGCCTCGTGGCGCTCGACGCCGTAGCCTCGGCGGACGAACTCCTCCTCGAGGTCCCGCGCGTGCACGAGAACCGCGTCCGCGTCGCCGTCGCGCGCGGTCCGGAGTGCCGCCCCGGTCCCCCGCGGGACCGCGCTCACTCGGACGCCGGTCCGCCGAGTGAACGCGGCGTGGAGCTCGTCGAGCAGGCCGGACTCGTAGGCGCTCGTCGTCGTCGCGAGCGCGAGGTCGCCATCGCCGCCCGCGCCGAACGCGGTGCAGCCGGCGAGCGATGTGGCGACGGCGCCCGAAACCGAACTCAGGTACGCCCGACGGGACGGCATCTTGCACCAACAGTTAGCACGCCGGCCGATAAGTCTATCGCGTGCCGCACTCCGGCCCCAAAATCGAGCTGTGGGAAGCCTTTCCGATCTTTCCGAATCGTAACCACATTTGGTCACTAGCGCCGGCCCGGAACCGGTGTGAGGGGTCGCCGCGATCGAACGCGGAGGTCGCCGTTCGAGGGACTTCGAAGCCGCCGGGGGCGATCGCCGGCCCGTCGATCGATACCAGCACCTTTGGCACTCCTCGCGAAACGATCGCCCATGCACGTCCGGCAGGTGATTCCCCGCGACTCCATCCCGAGCATCGACGCGCCGCGGTTCGCCGACGAGTACCCTTGGTCCGGCGACGACGAGGTGATCGTCGTCGACGCCGAGCCGGCGCGGGCGTACCCGCTCCGGATCCTGGACTATCACGAGATCGTCAACGACGAGGTCGGGCGGATCGACGCCGCCGGGTTCGACGCTGCGGACGACGCCGAGTCGATCCCGATCGCCGTCACGTGGTGTCCGCTCTGTGCAAGCGCGGTGGTCTACGACCGCCGCGTCGACGGCCGACCCCTGACCTTCGGCGTCAGCGGCAAACTCGCCGACGACGACCTCGTGATGTACGACCGCGAGACCGAGTCGGAGTGGAAGCAGTCCGCGGGGGAGGCCATCGCGGGCGAACTAGCGGGCGACCGACTCGACGTCCTCCCGGCGACGACGCTCACCGCTCGGCGATTCGCCGCGGAGTATCCCGACGGCGTCGTCCTCCAGCCGGTGGAAGACGGCGAGAGCGAGGCCGCGGGCGACGGCGACGATCCCGAGCCGATCGACTACGACGAACGCCCTTACGGCGGGTACTTCTCGAGCGACGGATTCGGCCTCGCCGCCCACCGCGGGGAGGGCGGACGGGAGTGGGAGCGGGAGGATATCGAGGCGAAGACGGTCGTCCTCGGCCTCGAAATCGGCGAGGAGGCGGTCGGCGTTCCGCTCCCCAGCGTCGAGGCCGCTGGCGGCGTCCTCGAACTCGCGGTCGGCGGAACCGACGTCGTAGTCGTCGCGGACGACGGCCTCCACGCCTTCGAGCATCCGGGCGGGGACGTCGAGGTCGACGAGGAGGGTCGGCTGGTCGCCGACGGCACCACCTGGGACGGCGCGACCGGCGAGTCGGCCGACGGCAGCGAGCTCGAGCGAGTGCCCGCGCGTCGGCTGTTCGCGTTCGCCTGGCAGGACGATCACGGACCGGAGGCGTTCTACGAGCCCTAAAGAGGACCGCCGTCGAGGGGGAAATCGCTACTCAAAACGCAGGATTTAAATCTATCCGTCTCGAAATTGTAAGTGAGGAAAAAACTCAATCTATTTGGTAAGAGTTATCGGGTAGCGCGTGCTACGCACTACGGCCGGGATCGGGTCCGGGCCACCGGGTCGACGAAGTTCGTTCGGTTCGACGGCTATCGGCGAACGTCGGCCGCCGGCGACTCCGACTCCGTCCTCCGCGACCGATCGCCCGCCGATCCCGCGCGTCCCAGCACGATGACGGACTCACCGCACTCCACGGCCGCCGATTCGGAACCGGACTCGATCGACCCCGCGACGCTCCGCGAGCGTCCCGACGTCGTCTACGAGGAGGCGACCGCCGTCTACGACGACCTCGAGGACTTCGAGCGAGGCGTGCGCGACACCGCCGTCGTGGGCGTCACGAACGGTGAAGGGGAGGTGTGCTGTTTCGTGAACGAAGGGCGCGGGTTCGCCGGGCTGCCCTGGGAGCCGGTTTCGGACGACAACTGGCTCGACGCCGCCTACAGCTCGATCGAGGACTGGTGTACCGGGACTGGGTTGGCGATCTCGATCGACGGGGCGGAGCTCGTCCGCCGGGTCGAGCACGAGGTGGTCGGCGACGACGAGCCTCGCGCCGCGACGCACACGATCCTGTTCCGCGCCTCGCCGGTCGAGGCGGACCCCGCCCTCGAGAACCTCGCGGGGTCGGACGACTGGGACGCCGGCTGGTACGACGGCGTGCCCGACGCCGCGCCGGCGACGCCCGACGAGGTGGCGGACGACATCCGTCGGTTCGTCGGCTGATCCGCCCCGTTCCGTCTGCGCCGGTCTCGTTTCGTCGAGCGGGTCTCCCCGGGGCCGCGACGTTCGAAAGCGAACCCACGTCACCGAAAATAAAAAATCGACCCAACAATACTGCAGATGTCCGAATCCGACCTCACGACCCCGTTCGACTGGCACCGCTTCTGGACCGAGGCCGACGGCGACCGCCGTCGGAGCGCCCACGTCGGGCAGTACGGCAAGGCCGACCTCCTGGCGCAGTTCTTCGAGACCCGGGGCGTCCCCGACTCGGTCGCCTCGTTCGGCTGCGGGCCGGCGGCGTGTCCGATCGAACTGGCGACGCGGTACCCCGAAACGGCGGTCCACGGCTACGACGCCGCGCCGTCGGCGATCGCCGAGGCGCGCGAGCGGATCGCCGATCGCGGGCTCGAGAACGTCACCGTCGCCGTCGACCACCTTCCCGAACCGAACGTCGACCGCAGCTTCGACCTCGTCTACTGCTACGCGACGCTGCACTACGTGGACGACGTCGAAACCGCATTGCGGGAACTCTTCGCTCGGGTCGCGGACGGCGGTCACCTCGTGTTCAACTATCCGAACAGACTAACGCTGTCGACCTACCGACGGCTCGTGCGGGGTGAGGCCGATCGGCCGCTCCCGGGCGACCCGGACGATTTCCGCGAACGCTACCGGCTGGTCTTCGCGGAGCGAAACCTGCTGTCGTACGACCGGGTCGAAACGATCCTGGGTCGTCGACCGCGGAGTTTCTGGTCGGTCGTCGAGCGACCCGACGCCCCGTGGATCGGCCGCGACAACCCGCTCGTCTACGTTCGAAACTGATCGTCGTTTCCCGCCGAGTCCTCGAACCTGTCGCGAGCTCGTCGGTCCTCGAACCTGTCGCGAGCTCGTCGAGTATCCGAACCCGCCGCGAGTTTGTCGGGTATTCGAACCCGCCGCGACCCGGCGCACGCGGGGGTCCCGCGGAAACGCCCGCGGGGACTGGTTCGAAGTGTGCGAGCGGGCGCCCCACCGGAGCGGCCGATCCGCTCGGCCGTACGTGCCGATCGCGCCCGACCGATCTCAGTCACCCATGACCGACGCCACCCACCCCGACACGATCGACTGGAACCGATTCTGGACCGACGCCGACGAGGACGACCGCACCGGCGCCACGCCGAGCGCCGCTCACGCGGTCGACCTGCTGGCGGACTTCTTCGGGGCGAAGGGCGTCCCGGATTCGATCGCGGACGTGGGTTGCGGCCCGGGCGCGCTCGTCTTCGAGCTCGCCAACGGGTACCCGGAGACGACGGTGATCGGCTACGACGCGGCCGATCCCGTCCTCGCCGAGAACCGCGACCGAGCGCACGAAGAGGGCGTCGGGAACGTCCGCTTCGAGCGCGCCGTCCTCCCCGAGTTCGATCCCGGCCGGACGTTCGACCTCGTGTTCTGCTTCGCGACGCTCTGTTACGTGGCCGACTCGGAGACGGCGCTTTCCAACTTGTACGACGCGGTCGCGCCGGACGGTCACCTCGTCGTGAGCTACATCAACGACTTCGGTCGAGCCCACTACAGGCGGGCGCTCGGAGACGATACCGACCGTACGCTCGGCCCCGGCTACGACCCCGACCGATTCGCCGAACGGTTCCGCTTGACGCTCGAGGGCGAGAGCACCCTCTCCTATCGGAAGATCCACGACGCGCTCGGCACCTGGCCGCGGAGCTTCTGGGAGGTCGTCGACAAACCCGAGGAGCCGTGGGCCTGGCGGCAGGTGCCGCTGGTGTGGGTGCCGAAGTGAGCGGTCGGCCGGGTGGTCGGGTCTAGCGCGTGTGGTCAGGCCCGGCGCGTGAATCGACGCGGCCGTCGCTCACCCGTCGAGCGAGCCCACGTGTAGCGCGTACGAGCCGAGCGTCCGTCCGTCGTCGTGGTAGACGATCGGTTCCTCGATCGCCGCGACGAGTTCGCCGTCCGTCGCCGCGGCGGTGACGATCCCGTCGGTCGGCGCGACGTCTACGCAACCGGTATCGAGGTCGAGCCTCCGGATCGCGTGCGTTTCGGCGTCCCGCACCCGGAAGTTCTGGGCGCTGGGCAGGACGAGGCTCGAGCCGTCGGCCGCCAGCTCGTGGACGAAGCCGCCCGTATCCGCCGTAAATCGTCGTTCGCCGTCGGCGTCGTAGCCGAACCCGGTGTGCTCGTCCGGGTGGCGGGTCTCCGTCTCGCGGTTCTCGCGGGCGTAGGTGTTTCCGGTGACGAACGCGACCCGGCCGTCGTGGGCGTACGCGTGGTTCGGGTAGGCGTAGAGGGTCTGCCCTTCCAGTTCGCGCTCGGTGGCGAGTTCGACCCGCCAGCGCTCGCGGCCGGTCCCGCGGGCGTCCGTCCCGCCGTCCGGGTCGAACACGTAGCCGCAGTAGTCGCCGTGACTCGTCACCGCGAGCGCGTCGGTCTCGCGGTCGAACGCCACGTCGCCCACGCGCCGATCGCCCTCGGTGCCGGGATCCCAGTCCCATGCGACCTCCCCCGTGGCCGCGTCGAGCACCACCAGCCCGTGCTGGTGGTCGGCGAAACACCGGTTGTAGCCGACGGCGAGGCGTTCGCCGGCGGCGTCGCGGTCGATCGCGATCGGCGAGGCGTCGGTCTCGTACCGCCACCGGACCGCCCCGTCGGCGTCGAACGCCAGCACCGCGCTGTGCCAGCGGCGGTCGTCCCCGTCGCGCTCGTACCGACGGACGGCCGCGAAACAGCCGCCGGTCGGATCGTCCGCGACCGCCACGACGTACGGCCAGTAGAACACGCCGTCCGACGTGGATTCGCCGACGTCGGCCGTCCCGTCGTAGGCCCACCGCTCGCCGCCGCCTTCGGGGCCGAGCGCGGCGACCGTGCCCGCACCGCCGCGACAGCCGACGACGATCGCGTCGCCCGCCTCGGCCAGGGTGACGGGGTGGGCGTCGAACGAGCGACGCCAGCGCTCCGAACGGGCGAAGGCGTCGCCGTCGATCGCCACGTCGTCGGCGCCCCCGGCGCCGTCAGCTTCGGTCTCGACGTCGAAAGCCGCCACCTCGCCGTTCCAGGTGCCGACGACGACCAGCCCGTTCCGGACGAGGACGCCGGACCGGCGCCACATGTGCCGGCTCCGGGCGGGATCTAGTTCGCCGAGGTCGACGACCGCCTCGAGGGCGGGCGCCGACTCACGCTCCGGTTTCGCCATCGTCACTCCTCCGCGGGGAACGCCTCGTGCAAGACGTGATGGGACGTCTCCAGCCCCACGAGGACGCTCTCGCTCTGCTCGGTGAGTCGCCGAACGACGAGTTCGGCGTCGCGGACAGCGACGAGCCGACCCCGCGTGTAGCCGTACTCGGGATCGTCGGGTCCGAGGTCGAGTTTCGAGCTCAGGACGGCTCGCCGCTCCGGTTCGGTCGGCCCCGCCTTCGCACCGTGTGACAACGCGATGGGTGGCATCACCCGGCTCATCTTCGGTCGTCCCTAAAACAATTTTGATTGTAGTAGACAAACTTGTTTTGTCCTCGGTCGGCGGCTGGTCGATTTTACCGACCGACTGGAGTGGTTCGTTTCGCGACCCGAGAGCCGGTTGATTCAGGCAACCGACGTGAATGGGCCGGTTAAGAAAACCGACGGGAACTGCTCGGTTCGATACCCGGGAACCGTCGATCGTCACCGTTCGTCGGACCGGGAAGTGAGGGAGCGACCGGCGGCTCCCATCGAATCCGTGGACGAATCCACCGTCGCCGTCCTACGGGGAGCTATCCACCCCCGGCATCGAACCGACCTCGACGGAGCGATTCTCGGATCGTCGATCGGATTTCGATAACGGAACCACGCCGTCGAGTTCGAATTCACTGGGTTCGTCGAATCGTCCCGGACGGTGATCCCGCGGATGGGAGTGAAATTCCGCACAACGTTTCATTCGGATCGCACGTGGTGGAACGACGAATACCGTGAGTAGATGTTCTACTCGCCGAAGATCGTCATTTATGTGTACACAGGTATCGGCCCGCGACTTCGCGGCGGCGGCCCGGCGTACGTTCGAGCGGTTGGGGACGACGCACGACGAAGGGTGCCCAGCCGGTCGAGGGGACGCGTGGCCGCCGAACGCAACTCGATCGCCGGGGCGAGAGCGCACTGGCGAGCGGCGCTCGATCGATTCGAGACGGTCGGCGCGCCGCAGGACATCCTGGCGGTCGCGGGCCACCTGATCGAAACCGCCCTCGAGGAGGGAGACCGGACGCGTGCCGAGGCGCTGTGCCGGCGAGCCCGCGACGAACTGGAGACGCGCCTGACGCGGTCCTCCAGCGGTACGAAGGGTGGATCGACGAACTCTCCGACCGGGTCGAACTCATCCGGGAGTGACGGGGCGTCGGTCGCCGTTCGGTCCGTCACCGAACGAAAAGAGCGCCGAGAGCCGTCTGGTGGTCGCGATCGTCCAGAGATCGAGTCGTCCATCGCTCAGACCCGTCCGTAGAACCACTCGGCAGCGGATGAGAGCGGTCCGTAGATTCCGTCGTCCGCCGATCGGAGCCGTCGTCGATCGAGTCGGTCGGGACCGCCTAGGCGTCTTCGACCAGGAACCGGTCCTCGGGCGGCTCGCTGTAGAGGACCGTCAGTTCGGACTGGGGCTCGCGGTCGGCGATCCCGTCGATATCGAGCGCGCCTTCGAGCTGCGGGCGGAGTTCCTCGAACGCATCCGTCGTGACCACGTCGCCGCTCCGGGCGTCGAACTCGCAGAGGCCGTGGTCGGCCAGCCGCGGCAGGTGGTCGTGGACGAGCGAGATGCCGACGCGATCGATGGCCCCCTCGGAGACGGCGCGCGGGGCCGTTCCCTCCTCGCGAGCGGCGAGCGTCCGCGACAGGCCCTCGACGGTGGCGTACTCGGCCTCCAGCAACCGGGAGAGCAAGTGACGACGATGTTCGTCGCTCAACAGCCGGTAGACCGCGTGCGGATCGACGGCGTGGGGGTCTGTCATCGGCCGACGTTGGCCGTCACCGGGCACAACCTTCGCGCCTAAAGAGATCGGTATATCGGTGGTAGCGACCGTCAGTCCGTCGATAACGAATTCTCGAATCGGCCGAGCCGCGGCCCGACACGCCGGTGGCGCGGGCGTCGTTCGGTCCGCCGGGAACTCGCACCGGCGTGACGGTTCCGTCGACGGAACTCACCGGTCGAGCGACTCGAGGAACCGATCGAACGCGCCGCTCTCGGCGTGAACGTGCGCGTAGGTGCCGAGCGAGTCGTACTCGAGGAGGCCGTCGCGCTCGTCGGCGATCCCGTCGCCGCGGACGACGTCGAACGCGAATCGGGCGTCCGATCCGACGTCGGCGCTCGAGTAGTGGAACTCGTGACCGCGGATCCGCTCGCCCGCCCGAGCCGTCAGCGTCCCGTCGGTCGCCGCCAGCTCGACGTGGTCGAGCGCCTGGTACCGCTCGTGCATCGTCACCTCGGCCGGCAGGATCCCGGCCATCTCGTGGGTCTCGCCGTCGACGGTCGTGAGCGACTCGCTCATCACCATCAGGCCGCCGCACTCGCCGAGCACGGCCAGTCCGTCGGCAGCCCGGTCGGCGAGGTCGGAGAGCGTGGGGCTCTGGGCGAGCTCTTCGGCGTGCAGTTCCGGGTAGCCACCCGGCAGGTAGACGCCGTCGCACACCGGGACGCGGTCTCCGGCGACCGGCGAGAACGAGACGACGTCGCCGCGGTCCCGGAATCGCTCGATCGTCGCCGGGTACCGAAAGCAGAAGGCGGCGTCGTCCGCGACGGCCACCGTCGCGTCGTCGGAGTGGGTTCGCTGGTCGCCCGTCTCCGCATCCGCCGGCTCCGGTTCCGCCGGCGGATCTCGAGCGACGTCGACGAGCGCCTCGACGTCGATCGTCTCCGCGGCCTCGGCGAGCGCCTCCGACGGGAGCGCCGCTTCCTCGCCCATGTGCAGCCCCAGGTGGCGGTCGGGGATCTCCAGGTCCGAGGAGGGCGGGATCCGTCCGAAGTACGCGATCTCCTCGGGTAGCGCGTCCCGGATGCCCCGCTCGTGGCGACCGCCGTGGGCTCGCTGTGCGACGATCCCCGCCACGTCGACGTCGCGGCCGATCTCGGCCGCGTACCGGCGGAATCCGAGCGCCGTCGCGGCGACGCTCTCCATTCCCGCGCTCGCGTCGACGACGAGGACGACCGGCAGGTCGAGCGCCTCGGCCACCATCGCGGTGCTCGAGCCGTCGCCGTCGTACAGCCCCATCACGCCCTCGACGACGCAGACGTCGCCCGCTCCGCGGGCGTAGTTCCGCCGGACCCCCGCCTCGCCGCAGAGCCACAGGTCGAGCGTCCGCGAGGGGCGGTCCGTGACGGCTTGGTGGTGGCTGGGATCGATGAAATCGGGGCCCGCTTTGGCGGGCTGGACGTCGTAGCCCGCCTCCTCGAGAGCGCTCGCGATCGCGAGCGTCGCGACGGTCTTGCCGACGCCGGAACTGACGCCGCCGACGACGAACCCCCTCATCGGCGCTGGTCCTCGTCGTCGGTCCCGTCAGCGGTCGGTCCGCCCGAGGCGGTCGGAGCCCCCACCCGTCTCATTGTCTCCGAATTAGCACAGTTGCGCATGAATCCGTCGATAACCGGGTCGACGTTGTCGCGGGACCGACCCCGATCGGACCTGGTGGTTCGTCCGTCCCGTTCGGAATCGTGGATCCGTCGAACTCGCCGCCTCCGCCGCCACGATTCGATTCGGAACGAACGACCTGGGCAGGGCTGTCGAGCGTCGTCGCTCACCCCGAAATCGCCGCGGAGACGGACGCCGAGGTGGTCCCGCTCGCCTCACTGACGACCGAGCGCGTCAGGGCGGTCGCCGACGAGGCCGCGGCGACCGGAGATAAGCGACGTCACCTCACCCATCCAGCACGGCGTCGACGATCGCGGTCTCGGCGCGCCGGAGGAGCTCGTTGGCGGTGCTAGGAGCGCAGTCGAGGGCGTGGGCGAGCTCTTCGTAGTCGGATCGCCGCGGGTTCTCGTAGAAGCCGAGATCGTGGGCCGTCCGAAGCGCCTCGCGCTGTCGCGGCGTCAGCTGGCAGCCGGCGTCGCCGGCGCCGGGCTGGTACTCGCCCGACCACTCGACGTCGATGCGGACGGCGTCCGAGGCGTCCCTGAAGGCGCCCTGGAGTCCCTCGCCGGTGCCGGCGACGGTGAGCGCGACGCCCTCGGAAACGAACTGGACCGGCCGGTCGATGATGAGCGCGTTCTCGTCGGCGACGGCGAGCAGCTCGGAGAGGAGGTCCCGCTCGGCGACGTGCACGTAACAGTACCAGCGGTCGCCGAACCGGCGGAGCGACGAGGCGCGCACCTCCGGGTTGTCCTCGAGGACGCTCTCCACCGCGGCGGGGTCGTCGACGCGCAGCCGGTACAGCAGGGCGTACGAGCCGTCGGTGAGCCACTCGAACTGGACCAGCTGCTCGCGTTCGACGCCGTCGGCTCGCGCGAGCGCTCGGTCGACGCCCGGAAACGAACCCTCCGGCACCCGGAGCCTGAAGCGAGCCGCCTGCATCGTGTCATCATTCGCCAAAGCTGGTCATAACGCTACCGACGGTCCCGCCGCGGTCGCCGCCCGGCGCGGGGGCGGCCCCCTCGTCCGTCTCGTCAGTATTCGAACTCCGTGTCGACCGACGCTGCGTTGTCGGTCATCACCATCGCCGCCTGGCTGTACTGGAGCACCTTCTGCATGTCGCCGTCGAGGTCGAACTCGCCGTCCATCATGCCCTCGACGGCGCCGACCTCGCCGCGGATGAGCCGCTTCCAGTCCTCGTAGTCGCCGCGGAAGGCGAATCCCCAGTCAGCTCCCTCGGGATCGTCCGTCCGACAGGCGTCGGTGCACTCGCCGTCCTGGAGGGCGACGAAGAGGTACACGGACTCGCCGTCGTAGACGTCGTCCGGCCGAATCTCGAACAGGAAGTCGCCGTTGAACCCGATCCCCCAGCCCTCGCCGGCCTCGGCGTACTCCTCCGAGGCGTTGAGCTGGTCTCGCCACTCTTCGATCCACTCGTCGGCCTCGCTCGGGAGCGCGTACGCCATGGGGAGCACGTCGGCGCGTCCGGTCTTCGCGATTCCCCCGAAGGGATCGGGGCTTTTATGTGCCGGCCGGCGATCCGAACCGGGCCGGCTCGAGGACCGTGCCCCTCGCGAACGGCGGACCGACGACGGCGGGTATTTCGGACGCCTGCCCGCGACGGTTTCGGCGTCGGCCCGGGAGATCGAATCGGCCGTTCGAGCCATCCCACGGTACGAGAGGCGCTTTACCTTGGGGTAGACCTTTGTCCGTGGTCGTTCGACGGCGGCTATGAAACGACGTTCCCTCCTCGCGGGGGTCGGGACGACGACCGCTGCGCTGGCCGGTTGCCTGAGCGGCGCCGTCGGCGAGGACGAATCCGACGGGGGCGAAGTGGTGGAATCCGAGCGCTGCGGTCGCGAATTCGTCGGCGTCGACTCCGCGTTTCCCGCCGCCGCGGAGACGGAGCTAGCCGTCGCTCTCGAGGAGGGCGTGTACGAGACCGAAGACGACCTCGTCGTCCCGAAGATCATCGACGTCGACGAGACGTACCTGAGAGAATCCGGGACGTTTTACGCCGTCGAGGTCGAGGCGGAGGGGGACGTCAACCGATTCCGTATCGAAGAGACGCTCCCGGAGACCGAGCCGGTCGCGATTCGGAACAACGCGGAATCGGATTTCACGTTCGACGTTCGTATCGAGTACGCGGCCACCACGGACCGGGAGGTCGACGTCGAAACCGAGGGCGAACTCCTCGTCGAGGAGTCGGTGACCGTCCCGGCGGGTCGGGAGGTCGAACTCGGCGGCGACGTCGAGTATCGGTACGGGATGTACCGAGCCGTGATCGAGGTGGCCGAACTGGAACTGCGAACGGGAGAGACGTGGCGGATGTGGCCGGAGTACGCCGAACACGGGACCATCCAGCTTAATTCCGAGAAGGAGGTGTTCTACTCCCACGTCGCCGAGTACCACCCCGACGGGGAGGCTGTCGAGTGCGAGTGGACCGACGACGGCGAGCTCGTCGCGGGGCCGGGAGCGGAGTGACCGCCGACCGGTGGGAGGAAGGGTCGGGTTCGGGGGTCACCGACCGAAATTCGATCCACCGCCGAACCAGCGCTCAGAACTCGCTGCAGACCGGAATTCCGAGCGTGTCGTACTCGCCGAGGCGCTCCATCACCTCGGGGACGTCCCCGAGCGCGCAGGTCTCGGAGACGATCCGGCCGGGGTCGATCTTTTCGCCGTCCATCATCCGGAAGATCTCGTCGTACTCGTGGGGCGGCATCCCGTAGGAGCCGTAGAACTCGCGCTCCTCGGTGACCATCGCGTCGATCGGTAGCGCCACCTCGCCGCCCTCCTCGGCCGTGGTCATCCCGATCTGGAGGTGCTGGCCGCCCTTGGCGAGCGAGTCGACCGAATTTCGAACGGTTTCGGCGATGCCGAGGGCGTCGATGGAGACCTCGACCCCGCGGCTCCCCTTCGTGTGGGCCTTGACGGCCTGCGGGACGTCCTCGACCGCTTCGACGTGGACGGTCTCGACGGCGCCCAGCTCGGTCGCGAGGTCGAGTTTCTCCTGGACGACGTCGACGGCGATCACGTTCGCGCCGAGCGCGCTCGCGACGTGGGTGGCCGAGAGCCCGACGCCGCCGCAGCCGTGGACGGCGACCCAGTCGCCGGGCTCGACGTCCACCCGGTGGCCGACGCCGTGGAAGGCGGTCGCGAACCGGCAGCCGAGTCCCGCCACGTCGACGGGATCGACGCCGTCCGGGACTCTGACGAGGTTCTGGTCGGCGTACCGGACGGGGTACTCCTCGGCGAACGCGCCCTGCTGGAAGGGGACGAACCCCATCGGCACCATCTTCTCGCAGATGTTCGCGCGACCCGCCCGGCAGTACGGGCAGGTCCCGTCGCTCATGTTGAACGGGTTCGTCACCCGGTCGCCCTCGTCGACGGTGTCGACGTTCTCGCCGACCTCGACGACCCGACCGACGGGTTCGTGCCCGAAGATCAGCCCCGGCGTGGGTACCACGCCGAGCCACTCCCAGTCGCCCTGCCAGGCGTGCCAGTCGCTCCGGCAGACGCCGCAGGCTTCCGTCTCGACGACCACTCCGTCCTCGTCGCAGTCGGGCCGGTCGACCTCCTCGACTTCGAGCGGTTCGCCCACCTCCTGAAAGACGACGGCTCTCATACGTGAACGAACCGTACGCAGCCTCTTAAAGATAATGAACGATGGTAATAAAATCCGCCGCGGCGGCCGCTCGCGGCCCGTCCGTCGCGGGGCGGAGACGACGGGATCCGCCTCGCGTGCGAGGTTGCTCACGACCGGGCCGACCCGTTCACCCGAACTTCGGCACGTCACCCAGGTTCACCCGAACCGACTTGACCTGGGAGTAGTCGTCGAGGGCCTCTTCGGAGAGTTCTCGACCCATCCCGCTCTCTTTGACGCCACCGTGGGGCGCCGCGTCGAGCAGGTCGTTGTAGGTGTTGACCCAGACCGTCCCGGCCTGCAGGTCGGCGGCGAACTCGTGGGCCGCCTCCAGGTCGGTCGTCCAGACGCCGGCGGCGAGCCCGTAGTCCGTGTCGTTCGCCCGCGCCAGCACCTCCTCGCGGTCGCTCCACTCGAAGACGGTGAGGACGGGGCCGAAGACTTCCTCGCGGGCGATACGGTCGTCGTCGGCCGCATCGATCAACACGGTCGGCGCGACGAACGGCGCGCCGGCGAGGTCGTCGTCGATGGAACCGGCGCCGACCGCGTCGCCCCCATTCGGTTTCCCGTCGCGGGTCAACCGGGTCGCCCCCGCCTCGAGCGCGCCCTCGACGTACTCCCGCACCCGTCGCTCGTGGCGGTGGTCGATCATCGGGCCGACGTCGGTCGTCGGTCCCAGGGGGTCGCCGACGACGAGCTCGTCGATTCGCTCGCGGAGCCGCTCGAGGAACTCCTCGCGGATATCCTCGTGGAGGTACAGGCGCGCGCCGGCGGTACACTGCTGGCCGGAGTTGAAGAAGATGCTCACCAGCGTCCCTTCGATCGCCCGGTCGACGTCGGCGTCCGAGAACACGATGTTGGGACTCTTCCCGCCGAGTTCCAGCGAGACCGGGGTGATCGTCTCCGCGGCGTTCTCGAGCGTGGCGACGCCCGCCGCCCGGGAGCCGGTCAGCGACAGCTTGTCGATTCCCCCGTGAGCGGTCATCGCCTCGCCGACCTCCTCGCCGGTGCCCGTGACGACGTTGACGGTCCCGGGCGGGAGCACGCGATCGCAGATCCGGGCCACCTCGAGCGTCGACAGGACCGCCCGCTCGGAGGGCTTGTACACCACCGCGTTCCCCGTCGCCAGCGCCGGGCCGAGCTTCCAGGCGACGAACATCGCGGGGAAATTCCACGCCGAGATCGCGCCGACGACGCCGTTGGGCTCCCGGCGCGTGTAGACGTGTTTCTCGTCCCCGGCTCCGACGACCCGACCCTCGTCGGCGGTCCTGGCGAGGGCGGCGAAGTGGCGGAACTGCTCGACGAGGACCTCGCAGTCGACGAACAGGGCGTGCATGTTGGGCTTGCCCGTCTCGAGGCTGTCGAGCTTCGCGACCTCCGTCTTCCGCGCCTCGATCCGGTCGGCGATCTCGGAGAGCTTCTCGGCGCGCTGGCGGGGCGCGTGCTGGCCCCAGCTCCCCTCGAAGGCCTCGCGGGCGGCCTCGACGGCGCGGTCGACGTCGGCGACGGTGCCGATCTGGACCGTCGCGAGCGTCTCGCCCGTGGTCGCGTCGATCGCGGGTCCGTCCTCGCCGTCGACCGCGTCGACCCACTCGCCGCCGATCAGGTGTCCGTACCGCTCGCGCGAGACGACGTCCTCGGCGGTCGAGCGGTGTTTCTCGCGGATCGCGTCCGAGACGGCGTACCGGTCCCGGTCGTAGAACCGCTCCTGCATCGGTCAGCCCCCCTCCGCGTTCGCCGCACCCGCTGCGTCCGCCGCGCCGGCCTCGGCGAGCGCGTCCTCGTCGAGTTCCACCCCGAGACCCGGCCCGTCGGGCGGCGCGATCGCGCCGTCCTCGTGTTCGAGGGTCTCGCTCAGCAGGAAGTCACGCGCGTCGGGCGTCCAGGGCGGCTCGATCGGATACTCGACCCACGGGGCGCCGACCGCGGCGATCACGTGCAGGTTCGCGACGAACCCGATCCCGTTCGTCCACGTGTGCGGGACGAACTGTGCCCCGTGCTCGCGGGCCATTCCGGCGACCTCCGTGGCGCCCAGGATCCCCGTCGCCAGCGCGGCGTCCGGCTGGTAGACGTCGAGCGCGTCGCGGTCGGCGAACTCGCGGAAGTGGTGGAGTCCGTCGTTGAACTCGCCGCCGGCGACGGGGACGTCGGTCGCCTCGCGGAGGCGGGCGTAGCCCGCGTAGTCGTGGCGAGCCAGCGGCTCTTCCAGCCACGCGACCCCGCCGATCTCCTCGAGTTCTCGCGCGGCGGCCAGGGCGTCCTTGTACGTCCACCGCACCTCGTCCTCCATCACCCGAACCGACCACCCTTTGTTGGCGTCGACCATCAGCGTGAGGTCGGGAAAGGCGTCCCGAACCTCGCGAACGATCTCCAGGTCGTCCAGGGTTCGCACGCGGAGCTTGACGGCCGCGACCCCCTCCGCGACGCGCTCTTCGACGTACGCGATCCGCTCGTCGGCGGGCTGGACCTCGCCAGTGCTCGCGTAGACCGGAATCGGATCGTCGGTGCCCCCGAGCAGTTCGTAGATCGGCTTCCCGGCGTCCTTCCCGATCAGGTCCCACAGTGCGATCTCGAGGTGCCAGGGACGCGGCCCGATCAGGTTGACGCTGTCGAGCTTCCGGCGGATGCCTCGCACGTCGTGGGGGTCCTCGCCCGCCAGGAACACCGACAGCGCGTCCGCGTAGTCGAGGCCGCCGGCGAAGCTGGGGCTGGCCGCCAGTCCCGTGATGCCGCCGTCGGTCTCGATCTCGAACAGCTCGACCTCGTGGCTCCCCTGGGGATAGCCGGGGATCCACGTGGGTTCGAACGCCCCGTCGAGCGGGTGGCTCAGGTGGTGCTGGGTGACGCCGGTGATCTGCATGCGAGTGAGCCCCAGGGCCACGGCGGTAACGGTTCGGACGGATGAATTCGGGCGTTTATGAATCGCCGCGGTTCGCGATCGGTACCGTCCTGCGATCTGCCCTCCGACGGTCCGGTACGGTCGGCCTACGCGGCCCGAACGCCCGCTCGCGGTTCCGTCGACGGCCAAAGGATTATCCGCCCGGTCGTGATACCTCGGTGGCATGGCCGATCCGCCGCCGAACGTGCTTCTCGTCCACTGTCACGATCTCGGCCGATACCTCGGGTGCTACGGCGTCGACGTCGAGACCCCGAACGTGGACGCCCTGGCCGCGGACGGGGCGCTGTTCGAGAACCACTTCGTCACGGCGCCCCAGTGTTCGCCGAGCCGCGGCAGCTTGATGACGGGCCGGTATCCCCACGCCAACGGACTCATGGGTCTCGCCCACGGAGATTGGGAGTTACACGACGACGAGCGCATCCTGCCGCACATCCTCGGGGACGCCGGATACGAGACGCACCTCTTCGGCCTCCAGCACATCAGCCAGGACACCGATCGGCTCGGCTACGACTACGTCCACTCCGAGGGGAACCTCTACCCGGGCGTCTCGCCGATCGTCCACCAGTCGAACCGCGCTCGCAACGTCGCCGACGTGTTCACGAGATTTCTCGAGGGGGCGTCGAACGCCGCGGGGACGTCGGACGACGATGCGGCGGAGTCGGACCGGACGCCGTTCTTCGCCTCGGTCGGCTTCTTCGAACTCCACCGCGTCGAGGAGGAAAACGGCCGCTACGGATTCGACGCCGATCACTACGAGATCGAGGACCCGAAGGAGGTTCCGCCGCTGCAGTACCTCCCCGATCGGCTGGGAATCCGCCGCGATCTCGCCGAGATGCGCGGGATGGTCCGGGCCATCGACGACGCGATGGGGACGATCCTCGAGGCGCTCGATCGGACCGGCCTCGACGAGGAGACGCTCGTCGTCTTCACGACCGAGCACGGGATCGCCTTCCCTCGGGCGAAAGGGTGCTGTTACGATCCCGGAATCGAGGGCGTCTTGCTCCTCTCTCATCCCGACCTCGTCCCTCGGGGCGAGCGGTACGACGAACTGGTGACGAACGTCGACGTGCTTCCGACGATCCTCGACCTCGTCGGGGTGGACCATCCCGAGCCGGACCGCCTCGACGGACGGAGCTTTCGACCCCTGCTCGACGGCGAGGACGAGTACGAGGCCCACGACGAGATCTTCGCCGAAATGACCTGGCACGACATGTACAATCCGGTCCGGGCGATCCGGACGGAGCGCTACAAGTACGTCCGGAACTTCTGGCACCTCCCGAAGGTGTACCTCACCCGCGACATCTTCGCGAGCGAGGCCGGCCGGGAGGTTCGGGAATCGTTCGGCGTCCCCACGCGTCCGTACGAGGAACTCTACGACCTGGAGGAGGCGCCCCAGGAGGACGACAACGTCGTCCGGGAACCCCGGTACCGGGAGGTGCGGGCGGAGCTCGCCGAGCGCCTGCGCGAGTGGATGATCGAAACGGACGATCCCCTGTTGGACGGGCCAGTCCCGCCCGGCGATTACGACGAGATTACCGGCTGGTCGGTCGATGCCCGATGAATCGGTCGGCGTGCCGTCCCGGAGTCGTCCTCAAAGTAATTCCTCGTACTGCGCGCCGGTCTGCTTGAGCGTCTCGGTCGAGTAGAGCCGTTCGTGCTCGAAGGGCAGGTACTCGGCCGCGAGCTCGTCGATCTTGGCGTCGACGGCCGCCGCGTCGCGCCCGTGGATCATCGTGAACAGATTGTACGGCCAGTCCTGGTCCGGACGGCGCGGCCGGTGATAGCAGAGGGTTACGTAGGGCAGCTCGCCGGCCCGCTCGCCGCGCTCGTCGCGCTCTTCGTCCGGGACGTCCCAGACGACCATGCAGTTGGCGTCGAAGCCGGTGGTCACGTGGTTGACCACGCAGCCGATGCGCTTGATGCAACCGTCGTCCTGCAGGCGCTCGATCGCCGCCAGCACGTCCGACACGTCGGCGTCGAGGGCGTCCGCGACGTCGCGGTACGGGGTCGCCGAGAGGGGGAACCCGTCCTGGATCTCGAGCAGGAGGTCCGCCTCGAAGGCGGTCAGGTCCCCCGCGGCGTCCTCGCTGATGCGGGTGGCCGAGGCGTCCGTCGCCCGTCGGACCGATTCGCTCACGGCGTCGCCGTTCGCGTTCCCCGCGGACCGTCGGTCCGCGCTTTCCCGCGCGAACCGATCCGCGTTGACCACCGGAAACTCGAGGTCGATGTAGTAGTCCGTCAGCATCGGCAGCACCAGGACGTCGAGGCCGGTCCGCTCCTCGATCTCCGCGAGGATGCGGTCGCGGGTCTCCCGCGAGCCCGCGGTGACGACGAACCACACGTTCCACTCGTGGTCGCGGGCGTAGTTGTGGTTGACCTGGCGGTACCCGTTGATCACCTCGGCGACCTCGTCGAAACGGTCCTCGGGTGCCTTCACCGCGGCGAGCGTCGAGGAGCCGATCACCGGCGGGTTCAGGACCGGCCCGAACCGCCGGAAGATCCCGGCTTCCCGGAGCGCCCGGACGCGCGAGAGCGCCTCGTCGGCGTCGATACCGAGCGCCTCGCCGACGGCCTCGAACGGCCGCTCGGCGATCGGGAAGCCGCTCTGGTAGCCGTCGATCAGGGCGGCGTCGACGTCGTCGATCCCCGCGCGCCACTCGCCCGACTGCTCGCTCATCGGTCGACGTTGGGGGGTTCGACGGGTATCGCTTTCGGCTCGGCGTGAACGATTAAGGTGGTGGGTAGCGTTATCACGCGTCATGGAGCTCACCGAACCGATCGCGATCGAGGGCGACGAGCGCGAACGCGTCTACGCGCACGTCGAAGCCCGCGGCGCCGTCGAGAAGGACGACGCTCGCGAGGCGCTGTACCCGCCGGATCCGCCCGGCGAGCCCCAGCACTCGCGGGAGTTCCGGCACAACGTCGCCATCCTCAAGCGGGACGGCTACCTCGAGGAGGACGAGGACGGCACGCTACGCATCGCCCTCGACGTGGACGAGGCGGGAGAAGCGTTCACCGCGGCGGACGTCGAGGTCACCATCAGGCCGGCCCGCCAGGAGGACCTCTCCGGGATCGTCGGCGCGATGCGCCAGGTCGTCGAGGAGATGACCTACATCGAGGCGGAGACGATCGCCGACGAGATCGACCACGAGGACGTCCTGTTGCGCCACAACGAACTCGAGTCGCGGATGTTCTTCGTCGCGACCGTCGACGAGGAGGTCGTCGGCTGGGCGCACCTGCACGTCCCGACCCTCGAGAAGCTGAGTCACACCGCCGAGTTGACCGTCGGCGTCCTCGAGGAGTACCGCGGAATGGGGATCGGCAGTCAGTTGCTCGACCGCGCGATGGTGTGGGTCCGTTCGAACGGGCTCGAGAAGATCTACCAGAGTGTGCCGTCGACCAACGAGGACGCCCTCGAGTTCTTCGAGTCCCGCGGCTGGGGCGTCGAGGCCGTCCGCGAGGGCCACTACAAGCTCGACGACGAGTACATCGACGAGGTGATGATGGCGATCGAGCTGTGAGGACCTGATCACGACCACGGTCCACCAGCGGCGAGCGGTCCACCAGCGGCGAGCGGTCCACCAGCCCGTTATATTGCGGGCGCTCGGACACCGAAAACGGGAGGCTTTTGCGAAACCCCGGCTAACCGCCGGTATGGCTCAGGCATCCCAGGAGTTCGGCGAGTGGCCGCTGAAGCGGCTCATGACCGAGGTGGTCGGATCGGGACACAAGTCGGCCGACGACATGTCCCGGGAACAGGCCCGCGAGGCCATGCAGCGAATTCTCGCCGGGGAGCCGGACCCGACGACGCTCGGTGCCTTCTGGCTCGCCAACCGCTGGAAGCGCAACACGCCCGAAGAGCTCGCCGCCTACGCGGACGTCGTGCGCGAGGAGTCGGTCGTCACCGCGGAACCCGACTGCGACCCCGTCGACTGCGGCGCGAACTACGACGGCAAGCACACGTCCGCCGTCCTCGGCGTCGGGGCGGGACTCGTCGCCGCCGCGGCCGGCACGCCCGTCGTCGTCCACTCGGGCGACCGCGTGCCGACCCAGAAGGCGTGCGCGTACAAGCACGTCCTCGACGAGCTGGGCGTCCGCACCGAGCTCGATCCCGCGGAGAGCGCGGAGATGGTCGACGAGATCGGCTTCGGCTTCTACTACCAGCCGGCGTTCAACCCCGGGATCCACGACCTGTACGACCGCCGGGATCAGATGGGGGTTCGGACGTTCGTCAACACGATCGAGACGGTCGGCAACCCGGCGAACGCCTCGGTCCACCTCGGCTCGTTCTACCACCTCGCCTTCGCGAAGAAGATGTGCTCGCTCGTCACGGAGAGCGAGCGCCTCGAGTACGACCGCGTCATCATGTTCCAGGGGATGGAAGGCTACGACGACGTCCGCCCGGGGTACACGAAGGTGGCCGAGTGGGAGGCGCCTCGCGCCTCCGAAGAATCGAGCGGAGACGAGCCAAGAGCGGCGGACGGCGCGTTCGACGACTACGAGATCGAGACCGCGACCTTCGGTATGGAGATGGAGAGCGAGGACCTCGAGGTCGACGACCTGGAGGGCGACTCCGCGCGGATCACCGAGGCGGTGCTGGCGGGCGAGCGCGAGGACCACTTCGCCGACGCCGTCGCGCTCAACGGGGCGTTCCGGATTTACGCGCGTCGAGACGTCGATTCGATCGAGGAGGGTCTCGAGGTTGCGCGCGGCGTGATCGAGGACGGGAGCGCCGCTGACGCGCTGGCCGAGCTGCGGGGGTTCTGAACCCCGCTCTCGAATCACACCT
>SKPV01000149.1 GCA_007119345.1 Halovivax sp. | reverse complement strand
CCGGAGCGCCGTCGCGGACTCGGGGACGATCGTCGTCGAGACGGGCGAGCGGCGCACGACGGCCTCGCTGACGTGGCCGAGGAACGGCCGCGTGATCGGCGACTCGCCGTGGCTCCCCATCACGACGTGATCGACGTCGGTCTCGGCGGCCATCGAGAGAATTTCGGTGTGCGCTTCCCCGGTGCGGAGTTCCGTTCGGAGTTCGCGACCGTGCGCTTCGGCGCGGTCGGTCGCGCGTTCGAGGACGCGCTCGCCCCGTTCTTCGGCCCGCCGTCCCGGCGGGTCTCCGCCACCCACGCTCGCGTACTCGTCGCGACCGGGGTCGACGACGTACAGCGCGGTGATCGAGGCGTCCGGGAACGAGGCGAAACTGTACTCGAGGCCGGCGGTGGCGTGTTCGGTCCCGTCCGTCGGAACGAGAACGTGTGTTGGCATTGGCTGACCCTCCGTGGTGGTGCGGGAGCGGCGACCGCGACGTCCGGTTGCGGGAGCCGACCGCGACGTCCGATACGACGTTCCACGACGAGGGTGATAAAGCGAAAGCCCGCCGCACCGACCGCGTCCGCGCGCTCGTCGTCGCGCACGCGGTCCGAACGAACGGGGGTCCGAACGAACGGGGGTCCGAACTCACGGGGTCCGAACAATCTCCGTCGGGCACGTCACTCGACTCGGCCGGCGAGTTCGCGGACGCCTCCGGTGGTTCTGTCGCGGTCGGTATCGACCCCGGGAACGCCTTATATGAGGCTTTTCGTCGTACCTCCAGGTATGTCGATGCCAGATGACCCCGAGGAACTCGCGTCGGAACTGGTCAGCGTCTGTCGAACGGCCATCGGCGACGATATTCGCAGTATCACGTACTTCACCGCCGACGACTACGAGCAGCTGTATCTCAGGGACGACCTGGAGCGGGACGCCGACCTCGACCGGTTCGTCGAGAACGAGCGACTCGGCTTCACCTCCCAGATAACGTACGGTGACTCCGAACTCGGCGACTACGAGTTCACGATCCGCGTCTTCGAGTGGGGATACGTCACCCGAGTCGTCGCCGGCGAACGTGGGGTGTTCGTGACGACCGATCCGCTCAACGTGAACGGGTTCCACGAGGTGGCGACGGCCGTCAGGTCGGTCCTCGAGGAGGCCGGACCCTGAACGCTCCACGACCGCGGGCCCGAATCGGGCGAACCACCGGCGAGGATCCCGACCGAACCGACCGCGGGCGCACCCGCCCCCGGCACCGTCGACCGCGGGCGCACCCGCCCCCGGCACGGTCGGCCGCGCGCGATCGGTAGATTGCCGAGCCGTCCCGTGAAAACCGGGCCGTCCCGTGAAAACCGGGCCGTCCCGTCGCCGCGGTCGGGGCCGTCGAAGGTATCCTGACCGTTCATCCCCTCGTGACGGCGGTTTTTCGTCGACGGCTCCGTACGTACCGTATGGACGGACTCCGCTGGGTGCAGCTGCCCACAGACGAGCGCGACGAATTTCTGGGCACCGGGGGGATCGGCGTCCTCTCGTTTTCGACCGAGCTCGCCGAGCCGCCCGCGTCGCTGCCGGTCTCGTACGGCTACAACGCGGACGCGGGAACCCTGTACTTCCGGCTGTCGTTTCCGCCCGGCACCCGCAAAACGGACGTCGTCGACGACCCGGTGTCGTTCGTCTCCTTCGATCGCACGGCCGACGGCTGGCGGAGCGTCGTCGCGACCGGCCACCTCGATGAGTTGGCCGACATCCCGTACGATTCGGAGGCGGTGCAGGGAATGTGGGCGGTGGACATCCCGACGGTCGACATCTTCGATCGACCGCGGGAGGAGATCTCGTTCCAGGACTTTCGGCTGGACCCCGAGACGCTGACCGGACGCAAGGAGGTGCCGCCGTGACGGCGGCCGGGCGAACGGGGACGGCTCAGTGACGGCGGCCGAACGAACGGGGGAGGCCGAGCGAACGTCACCCCGTCACCGCTCCAGCCCGGGCGGGAGGCCGATGTGTTTGACGCCCGAACGCTCCCGGATCCGAAATTCGTAGACGGTCACCCCGCCCGAGAGGGTCGCCGTCTCGAACAGGTCCGGTCGCCACGCGTCGTCCGTGGCGTCCCCGACGGTCTCCCACTCGGATTCGGGGACCTGCTCGAGGGTCCCCGACAGGAGCACGCTCTGCCAGTTGAACCGCGTATCGGCCTTGTAGACGAGCACGCTCGCGACGTCGGCCCGCTCGCTCAGCGTCGCTTTCCGACTCTCCGAGCCCACGAGGTAGGTGAAGTAGAGGCGCGATTCGCCGTCGAAGCCGTACGACATCGGAAGCAGGTAGGGCGCGTCCGCCGTCGGGAAGCCGAGCACGCCGGTTCCCTGGCTCGCGAGGAACGACCGGATCTCGTCGTCGTCCATGCGGACCAGCCCGTACTGCTCGAGTTCGTCGGTTGACATCCGTCGGCGACTTCGAGACCGCCGGGGATAAAACTCGAACCCGATCGGAACGACCGTTCCATCTCGGATCGGCACTCGGTCTCACCCTCGTTCACCTCGGGATTCATACGCGTCGTCGTGGAAGTCGCCCCACGGCGATGTACGAGACGATCCTCGTCCCGACGGACGGTAGTACGGTCGCGGAGACGGCGGGCGAGTACGGCGCCCGTCTCGCGAAACGGTTCGACGCGGCGATCCACGTCGTTCACGTGGAGGAGGAGCGCCTGCTTCTCGGGCCGGGCGGGGACGACTCCGGCGAACGCGCCGTGGAAGCCGTGGAGCAAATCGCGATCGACCGCGGCGTCGACGTGACGACGGCCGTCCTGGAAGAGCGGGAGGGAGTCCACCGCACGATCCTCGAGTACGCCGAGGATCACGACGTCGACCTCGTGGTCATGGGGACCTACGGGCGAACGGGGCTCGACCGGTACCTCATCGGGAGCGTCGCGGAGCGGACCCTCCGGGAGTCGCCCGTCCCGGTCGTGACGGTGGACGAGGCCACGTCCGTCGAACGGGACCTCGAGCGGATACTGGTGCCGAGCGACGGGAGCGCAGGCGCGATGGCCGCCGCCGACCACGCTATCGAGCTCGCGACCGAGACCGGGGCCGGGATCCACGTCGTCCACGTCGGCGGCCGAAGCCCGGTCGGGGACGAGACGACCACGTACGACCTCTCCGACCCGGACGCGTCGGCCGGCGTGGACGCGATCGACGACGTCCTGGAGCGGGCGCGAGCGGCCGGGTTGGAGTCGGCCGACGTCTCGATCCTGGGCGGCCGCGTCGACCTGACGATCCTCGCGGCGGCGGCCGAGCACGCCGTCGACCTCGTCGTCATGGGGACGCACGGCCGGACCGGGATCCGGCGACACCTCCTCGGGAGCACGACCGAGCGCGTCGTCCGGTTCGCCCGCGTGCCGGTGCTCGCGATCAGGGCGCCGCGCCCCGAGACGGCGACGGTCGAGTACCTCGATTACGCGACCGTCGACGAGCGCGGCTGGTCCGTCGACGCCGACCTCTTCGAGACGGCCGACGCGGCCGACCTCGAGTCGCCGGCCCACGGCACGCTCGAGGTGCCCCGGGACGAGTACGTCCTCGACGCGGCCGAAGAGGCCGGTCACGATTGGCCGTACTACTGTCGCGCGGGCGGTTGCGTGAACTGCGCCGCCGTCGTGGTCGAGGGCGAGATCGAGATGGACGTCAACCGCAGCCTCTCGGACGAGGAGGTCGACGAGGAGAACCTCCGGCTGACCTGCGTCGGGACGCCGGCCAGCGACTCGATCAAGCTCGTCTACAACGCCAAGTACCT
>SKPV01000165.1 GCA_007119345.1 Halovivax sp. | reverse complement strand
GCCGCCCCGAGCAGCAGCCGTCTGCCCCACTGCCGCTCGAACCCGGATTCCATCCCCAGGACGTAGATCCGGAATCCGGTTTCGCCGACCCACGGGAGAAATACCCCGATCCCGATTACCGCCAGGCCGGTGAGGCTGAGCACGTGGACGGCCGAAAGCCGGTTGGGGGTGATCGTATCGACGACCCGAGACCGATCCGCGCCGTGCATACGCGCAGTAACATGAGATCGACGATTATACCTTTCGTCGACGGCGCCTCGAACGCTCGATCGCCGCGAGGCGGCTCCCCTGCGCTCGCCGATCGTTCGACGCCTGTCGGTGCGACGGAGAGCGGTGAATTCGCCCTCGTCGCGTCGCACGCCGTCTCCGTCGGATGGCGAGCCGTTCGATCGAGGTGGGGTACGTCGACTCCTCGATCGACGATCTACGGGCCGCTCGCTCGACATCCCGGCATCCGACTCACCGAATTACGGTCACCGAAACCGGCGATCGAGAGACGACGGTCTCGGCGACCCGACCGACCAGCGTTCGCCCGGGATCGTCTCGACCGTGGACGCCCATCACGACGTGATCGATCGATTCCTCCTCGGCGTAATCGGGGATGAGCCGCTGGGGATCGCCGATCGCCGAGTCGGTGGCGATCTCCCGGTCGTACTCCGCGGCGGTCTCCTCGGCCTCGCCGAGCAACTCCTCGGTCGTCTCCCGTTCCATCGCCTCCCACTCGTCCGAGCCGATCATCGGCTCGTACAGGGACTCGTAGCCGTCGACGTCCGTCGGTTCGAACAGGTCGACGACGTGGAGGACGGTGATCTCCGCGTCGCGAAACTTTTCCAGCGCGTGTTCCAGCGCGCGAATCGATAACGGCGAGCCGTCGATCGGGACCAGGACGTTCTCTGTCATCGTGTACGGTTCACCGACGACAGTCATTACGTTGGGGGTCGTCGGATTCACCGGCATTTATCGGCGCCGCACCCGACGTAGGGATATGAGCGACGCGACGTTCGAACTCTACGAGGATCGGGCGGGTAAGTGGCGGTGGCGGCTCGTCCACGACAACGGGAACATCATCGCCGACAGCGGGCAGGGCTACAGCTCCAAGCGCCGGGCGAGAGGGGGCATCGAGAGCGTCAAGACCAACGCTCCCGGCGCGACGGTCGAAGAGCACACCGTCCGGGAACTCGACGACGGCGACGGGTGAGCGTCGGATCGACGATCCGGTACTCGAGCGGCGAATCGCGACGGGGGCTGAACCGGTAGCTGTCGGCAGCCGGCAGCCGGCCCGTCAGGCCCGCATCGCGTCGACGTCCGCGACGAGGGACGTCAGGTACTCGTCGGCCCCGACCGCGGTCAGCGTCGCGTCGACGTCACACCGCAGCTCGTAGGTGGGTCGGCCCTTTCCTGCCGGCGAGCGAACGTTCGGCCCGCGCTCGTCGACGAGTTCGGTCGTCGCGAGTTCGTTCAGCGCCCGACAGACGTCCGCCTCCGAGAGTCGGCCGGTGACCTCGTCGAGCCGGTCGTTGCAGGCGGAGCGAACTTCGTCGACGCGGGCCGGGGTTCGACCCTCGACCGCGCGGCGGACGAGGCCGAGCAGGACGACCCGTTCGACGAGCGAGGCGTCACGGACCGGTGCTGTTGCGTCCATGTGAGAAACTTCCACGGCTCCGGTCGTATAGCGGCCCCATCGTTCTCAGCGTTCGGGACCGGATGTGGACCACGCTACGCGTCCGCTCATCGGCGGAGAACCGTCAGCCGCACGCGAAACGCTTTCGCCGCCGGCTGCGACGCGCGACCTTCCGTCGCCGGCCGTGACGAGCGACCTTCCACCGCCCGCTGCGACCAGCGACGGTGCCGTCGCCGTCGGCCGTGACGAGCGACGGTGCCGTCGTCACTCCTCGAGGAGCCAGCCGAAGCGCTTCTCCCAGAACTCCTCGCCCGGCGGTTTCTTGGACCGACCGTGGGTCTTCCGGTCGCGGATCTGGCGTTCCAGGACGTCGCGGGCTTCGTTCATCGCGTGTTTGGCGCCGTAGCCCTCCCCGGAGGCGACGAACAGGCCACGGTCGGTGTGCAGCCGGATGCGGGCGAGCAGCAGCGGCGTGCCGCGGCGCTTCTCGTCGTGCTCGTGGAGGTGGACCTTCGCGTCGAGGACGTTCATTTCGCCGTCGCGATCGTCGAACTTCTCGACCATCGCCACGATGTCTTCGTAGGTCGCGTCGTCGATCAGGTCGACGCCGTAGATCTGGACGCCCCGGTTGCCGCCGGCCTCCCAGGTGAGCGCGTCGAGGACGTCGGTCTTCGTGAGGATGCCGTGGGGCGAGCCGTCGTCGGTGACGACGAGCGAGGACGCGCCGACCTCGAACATCTCCCGGACGGCGACGTCGAGGGTCTCGTCGGGAGCGATCGTCCGCACGGGCGAGGTCATGACGTCGCGGACCGGCAGGTCGAGCATCCGGGCGAGCTCTCCCTCCCGGGCGCCGAAGCCCCCCGACCGCGTTCGGCCGGTGTTGAACGAGATCTCGCCCCCGAACGGATCCGTTCCGCCGGGTTTGCCCCGGCGGCTATTGACCTCCGCTCGGACCGTGAGATGGGTCAGGTCGTAGAGGCTCAGGACGCCGACCGGGGACTCGTCCTCGAGGACCGGGAGGTGCGTGATCCGCTCCTCCCGGAAGTCGTGGACGGCCTCGCCGATCGTCGAGTCGGGATCGAGCGTGACGAGCTCCGACGAGTACGCCTCGGCGACGGTCGCCGCGTCGAGGAACGGCTCGACCGCACGGAGGATCGCGTCGGCGGTGACGACGCCGATCAGCTCCCGCCCCTCGAAGACGGGCAACAGCTGGGAGTCGCCGTCGATCATGAGCCGTGCGACTTTCCGGACGTCCTCGTCCGGCGCGAGCCGCGGGACGTGCCAGACTATCGAACCGACCTTCTCGTCCGGCTGGCGATGCGAGCTGGCGAGCTGTCGACGGGTGACGACCCCTTCGTATTCGTCGCCGCGAACGACGACGCCGTCGACGTCGGGATCGTCGAACGTGCCGACGAGCTTCGAGACCCGCGTATCCGGTGTGAATTCGACGTACTCGTCCGAAACGATATCTGCGATATTCATGAGTTGTGGTGAGTTTCTGCGCGGGAGTTCGTGTGCTGTGCCCGCGGACGTACCGGGAGCGGTGCGACCGGGAAGTTGTGAAGCGATGCGACCGGGAAGTTGTGAAGCGGTGCGACCGGGAAGTTGTGAAGTTGTACCACGGGACGGTATCGTCGCCGGTGTCGTTTGACGATCGGAACTACGCGTCCGACGGTGGTTCTCGTTTCGGTCATTCCCGATATCTTGCAACCGTCCGGTGGTTCGGCCCGATCCGTCCGCTCGATCTCCGAGCCGTCCGCCCGATCTCCGATCCGTCCGCCCGATATCCGATCCGTCCGCCCGATCGGACGGGCGAGTTCGCCGCTCGGGTTCCGTCCCGTCGACCGATCGAACGTGACCGGCCGGCATATAACGCACCGGTGATCTCGCGTCGGTCGAGCGCCACCGCCGGGACCGTTTGAGCCAGCGGTCCCGGTCGGATGGACGCACCGTTCGACGACCGGCTCCGGGACAAATCCATCGGCGGTCCCGGTCGACCGCGGAACGGTCCGCCGGTCGGTCAGTCTCGTCACGGTGACGGTCCGCCTCCCCGGCAGCTGCCACGTTCATTGACGATGGTGGTCGTCGCACGATCTAGTGCGATGAATTTCGACGAGTTCACCGGCGAGATCCAGCACCGACTCGAACTGCCGGACACGGGCCGGACGGTT
>SKPV01000051.1 GCA_007119345.1 Halovivax sp. | reverse complement strand
GAGGATCGAGCGCAGCGAGATCCTCGGTACGGCGAGCGGGGAACGAAGTGACCCGCGGGCCGCGAGGATCGAGCGCAGCGAGTCACCTCGGTACGGCGAGCGGTTCGAATTTCGAGCGTCCGAAAACGTGAACGGAGCGAACGAGCGGCGCGACTCGCGAGCGGCAGGCCTTTGGCCCGACCGCCGGTACCCGTACCCATGACGACCGACGCATCCGACGACGGCGACGACGCCGAGGGCGGGGTCGCCACGATCACCGTCACCGTCGAGGACGGCCTCTGGATCGCCGAGGACGAGGCGACCGGCATCTCCAGCCAGGCCCACGACAAGCCCGACGCGCTTCGCAATCTCGCCGCGGCCCTCGAGACCTACGAGGAGGGGGAGGAATCGGGCGGCGACGACTGGCTCTGAGCGGGCCAGGGTCGCGCGGTTCGGCCCGCGGTCGCCGGGCCGCGCCGGCGAGAGCGGGGCCGAATTATTAGCCGCCGATGGTGGTCGGCTCCCCCATGGACGAGTACGACGTCGTCGTCCTCGGGGGCGGCTCCGGCTCGCATGTGGCGAGCGCGGCCGCCGCGGAGGGCTACGAGGCGGCGGTGCTGGAACCCGGGCCCCTCGGCGGGGCCTGCATCACCCGGGGCTGCGTCCCCTCGAAGGCGCTGATCCACCGGGCCGACGTCTGCCGGGAGATCCGGCGGGCCGATCGATTCGGCATCGACGCCGAACTGACGGGCGTCGACTTCGGGGCGATCACCGACGCGGTGCACGAGACCGTCTTCGAGAAGGCCGACCGGGCGGCCGAGGGGCTCCGCGAGGCCGAGCGCGTCACCCTGTACGAGGCGGCGGGGCGGTTCGTCGACGACCGCGAGGTCGAACTGGACGGCGGCGAATCGGACGGCGAGCGGATCCGCGGCGAACAGGTCGTCGTCGCCGTCGGCGGCCGGCCGATCGTCCCGCCGATCGGCGGGATCGAGGACGTCGACTACCTCACCAGCGACGACGCCCTCTTCCTCGACGAACGGCCGGACCGACTGGCGATCGTCGGCGGCGGCTACATCGGCGCCGAGCTCGCGCACTTCTTCGACGGCGTCGGCGCCGACGTCTCGATCGTCGGCCGGAGCGACGTCCTGGTCCCGGGGGAGGCCGCGGCCGCGAGCGAGGCGGTGACGCGGGCGCTCGGCAGCCGCTGTGACGTCTATACGAGCCACGAGGCGAGCGAGGTCCGTGCGGAAGCCGGTGAGGTCGTCGTCGTCGCCGAGGGCGGCGGCGATGATGATGGCGACGGGGCCACCGATGGCGGCGATGATGATGGTGACGGAGCCGGCGGCGAAGAGGATGGCGACGGAGCCGGCGATGAACGCGACAACGAGGTCGAGATCCGCGCGGACGAACTCCTGCTGGCGACCGGTCGGCGGCCGAACACCGACGAACTCGGCCTCGAAGAGACGGCCGTCGAGACCGACGACCGAGACCGCGTCGTCACCGACGAGCGTCTGGAGACCGACGTCGACGGCGTCTGGGCGCTCGGCGACGTGCTCCCCGAGTTCCCGTTCAAGCACGTGGCCGACCGCGAGGCCGAGGTCGTGGCCGCGAACGTGCTGGCCGCGCTCGAGGGGGATGACGGGGAGGCGGCCGACGAGGAGTCCGGCGGCCGCGACGGACCGACGGGCGACTGCGAGACCGTCGACCGCTCGGCGCTCCCGCACGCGATCTTCACCGATCCGCGGGTCGCGAGCGTCGGCGCCACCGCCGCCGAGCTGGACGAAAACGACGTCGAATACGAGCGCGTGCGCGTCGACTACGCCGCGGCGCCGCTGGGACTGATCCTCGACGAGGACGAGGCGTTCGTCGAGGTCCTCGCCGATCCCGACGGCGAGATACTGGGCTGTCACGTGGTGGGTCCGGAAGCGACGACGCTGATTCACGAGGCGGTCGTGGCGATGAACCGCGGCTCGGGGACCGTCGACGACGTCGCGGAGACGGTCCACGTCCACCCGGCGCTCAACGAGGTGGTGCTGGCGGCGTTCGACGAGCTGTCGGATCGGCGATTCTCGACCGCACCCGACTGGCGCGACGTCGCGGGAAAATAGCGCGCGGTCGGGCCGTCGCGCGGGGAGATAGACATTAGTCGGTTCGCCCGAAGATCGTTCCATGGACGAGGACTGTCCGTTCTGCGCGATCGTCGCCGGCGATCGGTCGGCGAACGTGGTGTACGAGGACGGGGGAACCGTGGCCTTTCTCGACGAGAACCCGGCCGCACGCGGACACGCGCTGGTCGTTCCGAGGGCCCATCGCGAGGAGATCCTGACGGACGCCGACGGGGCGGCAGCGTCGGTCTTCGAGACCGTCTCGACCGTCGCCGAGATGCTCCAGGCGACCCTCGAACCCGACGGATTCAGCGTCTTCCACACGTCCGGGCCGCTGGTCGGGACGGTCCACCACGCCCACGTTCACGTCGTGCCCCGGTTCGCGGACGACGGCATCGGCCTCTCGCTCGCCCGCGACGCGCTCGACGACGAGGAGGGAGCTCGGCTCGCCGAGGAGATCCGGGCGAACGGTTGAGGGACGTCACCCCGGTGCCTCTCGAGAGCCGGCTCGGCCCGTCCGACGACGACAGGGCTTTAGCCGTTGGCGGCGATTCGCCCGACGAACGGACGGCCATGGAGGAAGGACTCGCCACCGCCGACGGACGCCGACGACCGACCGACCGCCTGACGCTCCCCGAGTGGGGGAAGCTGGCGCTGGCCGGGAGCGCCATCGTCGCGCTGGGCTCGGTCCGGCCCTGGGTGACGCTCCGACGGGCCGAGGCGGCCGACATCACGGCGGGCGGGCTGTCCGGCGACGGCGTCGCGTCGCTGTTTTTCGCCGTCCTCGTCGCGGCGACCGTCCTCGTCGTCGCCTACCGCTCCGACGCGGGCCCCGGCCGGTACTCCGCGTGGACAACGCTGTTTTCCGGGATCACCGTCGGGCTGCTCGTCTACGGGGTGTACTCCACCGGACGGTCCGATATGCGGACGTTCGCGGCGTCCTCGGGCGCCGGCGACGTCGTCGCGCTCGACGTCCACGCCTCGCTCTTCGTCGTCGCGCTCGGGGGCGTCCTCCTCGTCGCCGCCGGCGTCGTGGGACTCCTCCGGGGCGGCGCGGGGTCCCCCGAAGACTGACCGCCGGTCGACGGGGACGGGCCACGGAGCCTCGACCGCGGACGGGCTGGCGAGCTGCTCGCCGGCGTCGTGGGCGTCAGCCCCCGTCCGCGTCGTGCGGGTTCAGCGCCTGCCGTAGTGCTCGGCGTGCTCGGTGTACTCGACGAACCGCGGGGCGTCGGGGTCGAACGGCCGTTCCATGGACTCGAACGCGTTCTGCTTGTCCCACCCCTGGAGCTTGCCGACGGCCGAGCGGTCCTCGAGGTCGTGGTAGTCGAGTTTGCGCTCGGCGAGTTCCCACGCCTTCCTGCCCTGCTCGGTGCGGACGATCACGCTCGAATACTCGTCGCTCGAGCCCACGGAGCCGACGGTGAGGTCCGCACAGAAGCCGGTGAAGTCGGCGCACTCGTCACAGCCCTTGAGCGCGGCGTCGTGGAAGTTCTTCACGTCCTCCTCGACGAGCAGTTCACCGTCGTGGTCGTAGACCAGCATCTTCCCGTGGAGGACGTCCAGCTTGGCGATCTCCTCCGGGGAGATTCCCCGCTTTTCCTCCAGCTGCTCGCCGATGAGACTGTAGTAGTTGAAGTTCTTCGTGCACATCAGCGCGATCGCGTACTCGACCGCGCGGAGGCCCTCGTTCTGGTGGCCGTACTCCCACTCGACGTCCTGCAGGGCGCGCAGTCCCTCGATCTCGCAGGGCGTGCCGACGAGCGCGAGCGAGAGTTCCTCGCGGGGCTTCTCGGGGAGCTTGTGCGCCCACCGGTCGAGATCGAGGTTGCCGAGCGCGAGCGTCTGGTTGTAGATCGTCCCCGCGTTCGCGATCAGGTCCTCGCGGCTGGTCGCGAGGTAGCTCTCGGCCTTCCAGGGCTCGTCGTCGCTCTCGGTGGCGATCAGCGCGCCGTCGATCTCGCCTTCCTCGAGGAGCGTGGCCAGCACCTCCGTGACGACGCCGCCGTCCTGGGCCCCCTCGGTCCAGTCCTCGTCCACCCGGGCGGAGAACTCCGTGATCGGGTCGCCGGCGCCCGTCACGTTGTCCTCGCCGCCGGTGATGACCCACTGGCGCTCGTAGCGCAGTCCGCCGCGGGGACAGAAGTCCCAGCACAGCGAGCAGCCGGTGCACATCTTCACGAGTTTCGGGAGGTCGTCGTCGCCGACGCCGATGGAGTCGGAGGGGCAGGCGGCGACGCAGGTGCCACACTGGATGCACCGGTCAGCGTCGACGACCGCCTCGTCGAGTTCGTGGAACCACGTCTTCTCCGCCGGCGTCTCGACGTCGTTCATCTCCGCGCGGATCGAGTACGACGGCGTGTCGAGCTCGACGCCTTCGGGGACGCCCACCCGCTCGGCGGGATCGTCGGCGTAGACGTCCTGGCTGACGCCCTCGGCGGGCTCGGTGAACTCGAGGTCGCCGAGCTGGCCGTCCTCGTCGACGTTCGCGGCGCCGGCTCCGTCGGTGGCGACGGGCTGGCCCGTTCCCTCGGCGGCCCCTTCGGGCGCGCCGGCCTCGTCGGAGTCCTCGACGTCGCCCGGCAGCGTCGGGCCGTCCTCGCACTCGCAGGTTCCGCCGCCACAGGAGTCGCCGGTGCCGGCCGGGGCGCCCCGGCCGACCGCTCGTGCGGTCGACGCCTCGGGCTCGTGCACCCGCTCGCCGGTCGACGACGGCACGATCACGGCGTCCTCGTCGTCCGTCCGGGGGACGCCCGGCAGCCGCTTCTCGGCTCCGTCGGCGTCCGCGGTCTCGACTCCGTCGGCGTCGGGAGTCCCGGTCCCGGCGGCGCCCGCGTCGTCCCCCGCTCCCGCCGGTTCGTCAGTCCCCACGGGCCACCCCCTGCGAGACGGGCGCGTCCGCTCGCTCCGTGATCTCCCGCAGTCGGCCGTTGTCCACCCGGCGGCACCAGGCGTAGAACGGCTCGCCGTCGTCCCGCTGCTCGGCGTAGACGTCGAAGAGGCGCTCCAGGGCCGGGATGACGGCGTGGTGGGGGACGGCCGTCTCCACCCAGTCGAGGAACTCGTTGTCGGCCCCGAGCGAACCCCCGAGGCCGAGGTCCATTCCCTCGACGAGGTCGTCAACTCGCGGGCGCAGCCCGCTCGTTTCTTCCGAGCCGCTCCGCGGCTCGCGCTCCCCGTCTTCGTCCGAGTCGAGTTTGACCGTCTCCCCGCGGAAGCCGATGTCGGCGATCTGGGGCTGGGCGCACGACGCCGAGCAGCCGGACATGTGCATCCGGATCACCTCGACGTCGTCGGGGACGTCGATGCGCTCGTCGAGTTCTCGGGCCCAGCGCTTCGTGCGTTTCTTGGTCTCGATGATGGCGTAGTTGCAGAACTCGTTGCCCGTACAGCCGACGGCGCCCCGGGAGAACGGCCCCGGATCCGGGCTGTACTCCCGGGCGAAGGGCTCGGTCAGGAGGTCCTCGACGTTCTCTTCCGGGATGTGGCTGATGAGGAAGTTCTGGTCGGTGGCCAGGCGTAGGGAGGCGTCCTCGGTGCCGTACTCCCTCGCGGCGCGGGCCGCCGCGGCGAACTCCTCGCCGCCCATCCGGCCGGCGATTACGTTGAAGCCGACGTACTGCAGCCCGTCCTGAGACTGGTCGTGGACGCCGACGTGGTCGCCCTTGTAGCCCACTGTCAGGTTCTCGCCGGCCTCGGGGAGGTCGACCGTGCAGCGGTCGCGGACCGCCTCCTCGAACGTCTCGGGGCCCAGCTGTTCGACGAGGTAGCGCATCCGACAGAGGCCGCGGTTGTGGCGGTCCCCGAGCTCTTTGAACGTCTGGGCGACGGCGCGGACGAACTCCACGGCGTGCTCCGGCAGGATGAACGCGTCGAGCTCCGAGCCCATCCGGGGGCCGTCGGAGAGTCCGCCCCCGACGCGTGCGTGGAAGCCGTAATAGTACTCGCCGTCAGAGCTTCGCTCCGACGAGCCCGCACTCGCTTCGCTCGCGCGGACCCCGCCCAGCGCCTTCTTCGCCGGGACGAGCCCGACGTCGTTGATCTGCGATTGCGCGCAGTCGTGGGCGCAACCCGTGATCGTGAGCTTGAACTTCCGCGGCAGGTTGGCGTACTCGCGGTTGTTCGTGAAAAAGTCCGAGACCGCTTCGACGACGGGCTGGGCGTCGAAGCACTCGTGGTCGTCGAGGCCGGCCGCCGGACAGCCCAGCACGTTCCGGGCGGAGTCCCCGCATCCCTGGATCGTCGTCAGCCCCACCGCATCGTAGCGCTCCCAGAGCTCGGGGACGTCCTCGATCCGGATCCAGTGCGTCTGGACGTCCTGGCGGGTCGTGACGTCGAGGTAGGCGTCGCCCCAGAGCTCGTTCTGGTCGGCGCCGCCGTACTCCTCGGGCGCGACGGCGTAGTCGGCGGCGCACTCGCCGATCACCTCGGCCTGCGCGGGCGTGAGGTGCCCGCCGGGCACCTTCGTCCGGATCATGAAGTAGCCGCGGTGCTTCTGGGCGTACATCCCGGCCCACTTCAGGCGCTCCCACTCGCCGTCGCCGGCGCGGGCCTCGATCTCGTCGAACGTGAGGCCCTCCTCGGCGTACTCATGGACGTCCTCGATCACGTCCAGCGGATGTTTCTCCCGCTTGTGGCGCTCCGTCGCGTTCACGCGAGTCCACCCCCGTGAGCGAGCGTGAGCTCGGAAGCGTTCGCTGGTCCGCCGGTCATCCGTTCCACCTCGCCTGCGATGGCGCTCGGCCGGCGGGTCGCGTCGGACCCGGTGCGGGCGAACGATCGATCGCGCTCATACCCCGACCCTCGACCGCGACCCTCATACCCCCGCGCAATACGGCGGTACCTGACGGCGCTCGGCCGCTCCGGCAACCCTTGCGCGACCGGGGCGGGTCGGTCGGACGAGCGGGCCCGCATTCGCGACCCTCGATACTGCGGGTCTCGTCGCCGGCCGCGTTCGTCGGCGCTCCGGGCAGACGTTGCCGCGACGACCGACGACGCCGACGCGTTCCCGCTCGGCACCCGGTTCGAAACCGCGACGGAGGCTGCTACTCCGCGGTCCACTCGCCGGCGACGTACTCCTCGAGGCGGTAGAAGTCGACGTCGTGGGCGGCCCGCAACTCGTCCAGCGGCGACTCGTAGCCGGCCTCGTTGAACCACTCGAACATCACGGCGAACTCCTCGCCCTGGGCCTCCCGGACGTCGTCGATCGAGAGGTGCTCGGCGCGAACGGGAACGTCGAGGACGTCCGCGAAGCGGATCGCCATCGCCCGGAGCGTGAGCTCGTCGCTCGCCAGCTCGTAGGCCTCCCCGACGTGGCGATCCGGATCGACGAAACACTCGGCGACGAACGCGCCGAGCGTGTCGACGTCGAGCAGCTGGAGCGCCGTTCCGGGTTCGAGTCCCATCGCGAGCGTCCCGCCCTCGATCGAGTCGCGAAAGCCCTCGAAGTTCTGGGCGAAGAAGACGGGCCGGACGATCGTCGCCGACAACTCGCGCTCGCGGATCAGCTCCTCGAGTTCCCACTTCGAGTCGAAGTGGGGGATCCCCGTATCGCGCTCGGCCCCGCCCACGGAGGAGAAGACGAGGTGGTCGATTCCGTGATCGTCCGCCAGCTCGATCACGTTCGTCCCCTGCTCGACCTCCTCGTCGTAGCCGTGCTCCCAGAAGTTCGTCATCAGGAAGACGCCGTCGACGTCCGTCAGCACGCCCTCGACGTTGTTCTTCTCGCGGATGTTCCCCTGGACGACCTCGGCGCCGGCCTCGGCGAGCGCGCGGGCGGCGGCCTGGTTTTCGTCTCGCGTCAGGGCGCGCACGTCGAAGTCGTGCTCGTGCTCCAGCAGGTGGTGGGCGACGGCGCCGCCTTGCGTGCCGGTCGCCCCGACGACGAGGATCGTTTCTGCGGTCATGACGGGCTTCCTACCACGACCGGGTTGAAGAAGCCACCACCGAACGGTCCGGGCGGCGAGCTGATATATCAACCGTATGAACAGGTGATCGGACCGATACGCCGGACGCCACCTTTTTCGCGCCGCCCTTCGAGGTGGGGACGTGCGACTCGTTCAGGTCACCGTTCCGACGGGCAAGCGGGACGCGGTCCGCGGGGTCCTCGAGGATGCGGGAATCGACTACGCGCTGACCGACGAGACGAGCGGCCGGGAGTTCACCGCCGTCGCGACCTTTCCCCTGCCGGCGAACGCGGTCGAGCCGATCATGGACCGGCTGAAGGAGACCGGGCTCGACGAGGACGCGATTACGGTCGTCGTCGACGCCAACACCGTCGTCTCGCGGCGGTTCGACCAGCTGCGAGCGGAGTACGCGAACGGGGACGAGCGCGACGACGACCGGATCGCTCGCGAGGAGCTCCGGGCGGCCGCGGGGAACCTGATGCCGACGACGCGCAACTACCTGGTGTTGACGATCGTCAGCGCGGTCGTCGCGACCGCCGGCTTGCTCCTCAACTCCGCCGCGGTGGTCGTCGGCTCGATGGTGATCGCGCCCCTGGTGGGACCGGCGCTGGCGGCCAGCGTGGGGACCGTCCTCGACGACGACGCCCTCCGGATGCGCGGGATCGTTCTGCAGGTCCTCGGCGTCGGCGGGGCGATCTGCAGCGCCGCCGCCTTCGCGGCGTTCGTCCAGGTGGCGAACGTCGTGCCGCCGGGCGTCGACGTGCTCGCGATCGAGCAGGTCCGCGAGCGGCTCGCGCCGGACGTCCTGGCGCTCGCGATCGCCGTCGGGGCGGGCGTCGCCGGCGCCGTCAGCCTCTCGACCGGCGTGTCGGCGGCGCTGGTCGGCGTGATGATCGCCGTGGCGCTGATACCGCCGGCCGCCGTCGTCGGCATCGGGATCGCCTGGAGCGAGCCGACGCTGGCGCTCGGCTCCGGCGTTCTCGTGCTCGTCAACGTCCTCTCGATCAACATGGCCGCGCTGGCCGTGCTGTGGTACCAGGGCTACCGGCCCGACTCCGCGTTCCGCCTCGCCGACGTCCGCGCGACGACCCTCTCGCGGATCGGAACCCTCGCCGCCGTCATCCTGGTGCTCTCGGTGTTCCTGGCCGGCGTCACCTACGCCGGCTACCAGGGCGCGGTCGACGAGCGGACGGTCGAGGCGGAGGTCGACGCCGTCGTCGCCGAGCACGACGAGCTGCGGCTGATCGAGGTCGAGACGACGATCGACGACCATCCGCTGCGGGGCTCGCCGGAACGGGTCGTGGTCACGGTCGGGAAACCCGCCGGCGTCGAGTCGCCGCCGATCGCCGCCCAGCTCCGGGAGCGCCTCGGCGACCCGGATCTCGAAATCGAGGTGCGGTTCGTCGAGGTCCAGACCGGCTAGCGGTTCGCGGACCAGCGCCGGGAAGTCACCACACCGACCGTCGGGAGACTACTCCGCAGCCAGCAGCCGCTCGACGACCTCGTCCGGATCGAACCGCTCGATGTGCTCGTAGCCCTGGCCGACGCCGAGAAAGAGGATCGGCTTGCCCGTCACGTGGGCGATCGAGATGGCGGCGCCGCCGTTGGAGTCGGCGTCCGCTTTCGTCAGGACGGCGCCGTCGAACTCGATGGCCTCGTCGAACTCCCGCGCCCGGTTGACGGCGTCCTGGCCCGCGACGGCCTCGTCGACGAACAGCGTCATGTCGGGGTCGACGACGCGGCCGATCTTCTCGAGCTGGTCCATCAGCCCCTCGTCGGTGTGGAGTCGGCCCGCGGTGTCCCCGAGGACGACGTCGACGTCGTTGGCCTCGGCGTACTCGACGGCGTCGTAGAGCACCGCCGCGGGGTCGCCGCCCTGCTGGTGGGAGATGAGCTTCGTCCCGCGTGCCTCGGCGTGCTCGCGGATCTGCTCGTTCGCGCCCGCGCGGTAGGTGTCGCCGTTGGCCATCACGGTGTCGTAGCCGCGCCGCTCGAACCAGCGATCGAGCTTGGCGATCGACGTCGTCTTCCCGACCCCGTTGACGCCGGTGAAGACGATGGTCAGCGGTTTGTCGGCCTCGGCGATCCGGGCTTCGAAGTCGAACTGACCGACGCTGATCACCTCCCTGATCGCGTCGGCCAGCGCGGCCTCGACGACGGCGCCGGTCGAGGTCGTGAAGGTGCGCGTCTCGCCGACGAGATCCTCGCGGAGGGTCTCGACGATCTCCCGGGCGACGCCCATCTCGACGTCGCTCGAGAGCAGGGCGATCTCCAGCTCCTGGAGCGGTCCCTCGAGGTCTTCCTCCTCGATGACGAACTTGCCCCGGACCATCGACGCCGCCCGGCGACCGAAGCCGACGCCGCCATCGGAATCGTCGTCGGACGCGTCGGCGTCGGCTCCGACCTCGTCGGCCGATTCGAGGTCGGCCCCCACCTCGTCGGCCGATTCGGCGTCGGCCCCGGCGCGACCGTCCGGTTCGTCGGTGACCCTCGCCGCGTCGTCGGACTCGGCCGCCGCCTCCGCCGCCGCGGCCGAGGTCCCGGAACCGGTCGCCGGTTCCGGCGACGCCGAACCCTCCTCGGCGATCGGCGCGCCGGGAGCTCCCTCGCGGGGCGCCTCGTCGAGCTCGGCGCCGGGACCCGCCGCCTCGGCCTCGGGGTTCGCCTCGTCGAGTTCCTCGAGGGCGCCCCCGTCGATCTCCTCGAGGTCCCCCTCCTCGATCGCCTCGACGTTCTCCTCGGCGGCCTCCTCGGCGTCGGACCGGAAGCTGCCGAGCTTCTCGCGCAGGTTGTCGAACATGCGGCTACTCGTCCCGGTCGCCCTGACCCTGCATGCCCTGCATCTGCTGCTGGAGGGCCTGCTGCTGGATCTGCTGGGCCTGCTGTTCGAGCTGGGTGCTCTCGGCTTCCAGCTCGGAGATGCGCTCGGTGACCTCGTCGATGCGGTCGTCGAGGCGCGCTCGCTTGTTCTCCAGGGTCTCGACCGCCCGATCACGTTCGAACTCCGCGGCGTAGTCGGCGCCGAGCTCGACGATCAGTTCGTCGATGTCGTCGACGGTGGCGCGGACGTACGCGCCGCCGCCCAGCGGGACCTGCACGACGGAGTCGCTCTCGAGGTTCTCGATCGCCTCGACCGCGTCGTCGATCTCGCGCTGGTCCTGGCGGATCCCCTCGACGGTCGTCTGCAGCGTCTCGATCGTCCCCTGAATCTCCTGGAGTTCCTGAGAGAGCGCCTGGAGCTGCTGTTGACCGGCGCTCATCGATCGCTCACCCCGCTTCGATCGCGTCGCGGCTCGTACTCCTCGCGCTCGGACCGACCGGTCTGAGAGTGGTCGCTCATACCACATCGTCCGTCAGGGAGCCGGAAGAATGTTCCCTTCCGGGGCGCTACGACCCCGGGGTTCGTCCGATCGCGGCCGCCCGGACGGAAGCCCGAACGCCGCCGATCGGTCGCGGCGGCCGTCACCGCTCAGTCCAGGTAGCCAAGCGCGTCCTCGATCCGGCCGAGTTCGGGCCCGGTCGTGTCCTCGCCGACGACGTAGCCGGCGTCGTTGGCGAGCAGCCCGGAGCCCACGAGGGGCGCGCCGTAGTTGATCGTCCCGACGTCCGCGCGGACGTCGAGTACCGCCTCCAGCGCGTCGAGCTCGGCGTCGGTCGCCTTCGGGTGACAGAGGACGCCGTCGTTGGTGGCCACGGCGGCGGTGCCGACCGTTCGCACGCCCGCGAGGTCGCCGCGCTCGACGGGGACCGCGAGGGTCTCCTCGACCACCTGGACGGCGTCGCGCGGCAGGTCGGGGTGGACGTACGCCCCGTGATCGTTCGCGAGCACGACGTTCCCGGCGGCGTTGATCTGGCCGGGCAGCTCGCCGATCGGCAGATCGACGGCCTCCGCGATCCGGTCGCGCTCGTACTCGAGAATGCGGCTGCTCACGAGCAGACCGTTCTCGTTGCCGGTCGCCAGCACCCCGACGGTGCCGGCGCCGCCGACGGTGGTCGCCACCGCCCGCACGTCGAGTTCGTCGGCGAGCGCGTCCACCAGGTCGTCGTCCGCGTCCGGACGCACGAGCAACGAGTGGTCGGTAGCGCACGCGAAGACGCCGACGTAGGCGGAGCCGGCGAAGGAGGCGCGGAGCACCTTACTCGGCGAACTCGGCTTCGACGACCGGTTCGCCCGCTTCGTCGAAGCGCGCGGCGCGCACGCGGAGCTTCCGCGGCGGGTTCGAGCGGCCGTTCGCCCAGACCGCCTCGTTGATCGAGGGGTCGAGCCGGACGACCTCCGCGTCGACCGAGAAGTGTTTCGCGAGGTGCTCGCGGACGATCGTCATCGCCCGGTCGGCGGCCTCGTGGTTCGGTGCGGCCTTCACGTCCCGGAGCGGAACCGTCACGACCCGCTCATCAAAGTCACTGGCGCTCATTATTCGTCGGTGTCGTGGCGCCGCCAGTTGCGTCGCTTGGGGTTGCGGCGAACGTTCATGTCGGTCTTGAGCATGACCCAGGCCGGGACCCGGCTGTTCTGGTTCTCCAATTTCGCGAGGCGCTTTTTCTTGCCCTTGGACTTCTTACCCATAGTGGCCGGGTGTAGCCTACCCTGGCATAAAATCTTGTCCATCCGGCCACGACGGCGGCGGCGGCGGTTTCGCCGGCGCTGAGGCCGTTTCGGCCGGGGAACGGTCGGCGCACGCCGGCCGGAAACCGGTGAGGAGCGAGTCGCGCTCGGACGACGGCGCCCGGCGTGGCGCGTCACCGCCGCGGGCGATCAGCGCCCGAGCGAGGCGGCCCCCTGGCGTACCGCGTCACGGCCTCGAGCGTGGCGTCGCTCAAACGAGGTGGCTCTCGGCGTACCGCGTCACCGCTTCGAGCGTGGCGTCGCTCAGCGACGTCGTGTATCGCCACTCCTCGACGCCCTCGGTGCCGTCGTGGCGCGAGAAGGCGTCGTGGTCGTAACAGCCCCGACCGTGCCACCGGGTGCCGCCGCCGAAGCGAGCGGGTCCGGCGTACGCCGTCGCCATCGGCGACACGTCGCGGACGCCGGGTTCCGTCTCGACCGCCGCGCCGAGGTCGTGGTCGCAGCGACTGTCCACCACCGAAGCGGCGATCGTCGACGAGCAGAACGCGTGCAGCGTCTCGTGGATCGCCATGTTCCTGGTCACCGACCGGTCGTCCCAGAACTCGGTCGCGCCGACGTTCGCGACGGTCAGCGCGCCCGCGTCTCCGTTCCGCGCCGCGTGGGACGTTCCCGGCAGCATCCGGCCGTAGCCGATCTCGTAGTCGAGCGGGCCCCACCACAGCAGCAGGTGGCAGCACGCGCCCGCGTCCGGTCGCCGGTCGAGGACCGCGGCGCGGAAGCGATCGTAGACCCGCGAGGCGGGCGCGAGGGCGTCGAGCGGGGACGCGACGCCGAGCCGGGAGCCGATCGGGTCGCAGCGTTCGACGGCGTAGTCGACCCCGCCGCGACCGGTCGCCGCCGCGTGATCGGCGACCTGCGCGAACGCGTCCCCGACCGCGGCGGCGGCCG
>SKPV01000191.1 GCA_007119345.1 Halovivax sp. | reverse complement strand
CGACCGACGCGGACGGCGGCGAACTCGTCGGCATCGTCACCACCACCGAGCTGGCGTACTTCGTCCCGCACCTGCTCCACCGCCAGGCCGAGTCCGTGGCCGAGCGGCCGCCCCGCCGGCAGGTGCGGACCGACACGGCCTACGCGCGCGACGACTGGACCTTCGAGTACCGCGGCGCCGACGAGTCGGCGGTCTCGGTCGGCGACGTCGCGACCTTCTCGAAGCCGATCACCGCGGACGACGTCGAGGCGTTCGCCGACGCGACCGGCGACACCAACCGCCTGCACCTCGAGGACGAGTACGCCCGCGGGACCCGGTTCGGCGAGCGCATCGTCCACGGCGTGCTCGCGAACGGGCTGATCAGCGCCGCACTCGCCAGGCTGCCCGGCCTGACGATCTACCTCTCCCAGGAAGCGACCTTCCTGGCGCCCATCTCCGTCGGCGACCGGGTCACCGCGACCTGCGAGATCGTCGACGATCTGGGCGACGCCAAGTTCCGGGTCGTGACGACGGTCGAAGACGGCGACGGCGAACACGTTCTCGAAGGGGAGTCCGTCGTTCTCGTCGACCCGCTGCCCGCGGCGGCGACCGGCGAAGGCGAGGCGACGGCGTGAGTCGCTCACGTCGCTGCCCGAGGGCCTCCGCCGTGCGAGGTTCACGCCGGAGGCTCTCGGGCGACGACGTCACCGCCCGCTTCGACCCGCTCGACGGCGCCCGAGAGGCGAGCCCGAAGCCGTATGGTACCGCGATTCCACTGACGACGTATGCAGCCATCGGACGAGGGGGAATCGGCGTACGTCGACGCCGCCGACGCGTTCTCGGTGTTGGGGAACGAAACGCGAATGGCCGTGCTGGGGGCGCTCTGGGAGGCCGACGAGCCGATGACCTACGCGGAGTTGCGTCGCGAGGTGGCGCCCGACGATCGCGGAAACTTCCACTACCACCTCGGGAAGCTCGCCGACCACTTCGTGCGGAAGGTCGACGGGGCATACGAACTGCGCTTCGCCGGCGTACAGGTCGTCCGTACGGTCGTCACCGGGACCCTCACGTCGGACCCGTCGATTCCGCCGGTCGAGGTCGACACCGAGTGCGGCTACTGCGGTCGCCCCATGGAACTGTGCTACGAGGACGAGCGGATCACCCTGCGGTGTACCGACTGTGCCGAGCTCGTCGGCGGCGAGATGCCGCCCGGCGCGTTCATCCACTGTGGCTTCCCGCCGGCGGGCCTCGACGGCCGATCCCCGGACGAACTCGTGGAAGCGGCCGAAACCTTCATCGAAACCAACGCCGCACCGATGTTGAACGGCGTCTGTCCCGAGTGTGCCGGGCGAACGGCGACGACGATCAGCGTCTGCGACGACCACGCCGTCGACGAATCGGGGCTCTGTTCGGCCTGCGAGACCCGGTACGAGTCGTGGGCCGTCCTTCGGTGCCGGCAGTGTCAGTACGAACGGAAAGCGTCCATCTGGTACGCCACCCTCCACCACCCCGCGGTCGTCTCGTTCCTCTACGATCACGGTCACGAGGCGATGAGCCCGTTCCGCTCGTTCACCTCGGACCTCGCGCGGATCAAGCGGGATATCGGCGTCGAGGTCGTCGAGACCGACCCGTACCTGTTTCGCGTGATGCTGCCGATCGACGGCGAACGCCTGTCGGTCACCGTGACGGAGGAACTCGCGGTCGAGGCGATCGAACGTCACACCGCCGAGACGTGCGACGATTAGCTGTAAGATTCCGTACAGTAAATCCGTACGGGGACCGTTTTTAGCGACGAAGAATGTAACCGTTGCTAATGGATGGAGGGTTCGCCGATTTAGACGTCGAGACGGTCTGTTCGCTCCTCGGCGACGCCCGACGACGGCGGTTGCTTCGACGCCTGCACGACACCTCCGAGCCGAGGGCGACGACCGCCCTGGCACGGTCGCTCGCCGAGGAGCGCGACGCACCGGTCGATCGAATCCGAACGCAACTCGTCCACGTCGACCTACCCCTGTTGGCGGACGCCGGCGTGGTTCGGTACGAATCGAAGACGGGAGTGATCGAGCCGACCGATCGGGTCGAACTGCTGGTTTCGTGCGCGGAGACCATCGAACGGGCGGTGAAATCGACCGCCTGAGGCGACTCGCCGACCCGTGAGGGACCGTCGAGAGCGTCGAGCCGCATCGGCACCCACCGCCACCGTGGTGCGACGTCTCTCGACCACCGAAGCGGGTGCCGTCGGTACCCGCCGGCGGGGATAGCTCAGCCGAACGGGCCGCCGCCTCCGCCGCCCATGCCACCCATGCCGCCGCCACCCTGCTGCATCTGTTGCATCATCCGCTGCATCTCCTTCTCCGAGCCCATTCCCTGGAACTGTTTGATGGTCTTTTCCATCATCTTGTACTGCTGCAGGAGTTCGCGGACCGACTCCTCGCTCGTGCCCGATCCCCGGGCGATGCGCTCGATCTGGCTGGCGCCGATGGCGCGGGGGTACTCCTTCTCGGCTTCGGTCATCGAGTCCATGATCACCTGAAACGTCACCATCCGCTCTTCGGTGACCTGCATCGCGTCGTCGGGCAGCTGGTCCTTGAGCCCGCCGCCGAGGCCGGGGATCATGTCCAGAACCTGGCTCAGCGGCCCCATGTTGTTCATCGCCTCCATCTGCTTTTGCATGTCGTTCAGGGTGAAGTTCCCCTGCAACATGTCCTCGGGGTCCCAGTCGTCTTCGTCGAGGTCGGTCTGCTCCATCGCGCGCTCGACGCGCTCGGCGAGCTGGGCGAGATCGCCCATCCCCAGCAGCCGGGAGATGAAGCCCTCGGGCTCGAAGCGCTCGACGTCCTCGACCTCCTCGCCGGTGCCGAGGAAGGCGATTGACGAGTCGGTCTGGTCGACGGCGGCCAGGGCCCCGCCACCTTTCGCGGTCCCGTCGAGCTTCGTGATGACGACGCCGTCGATGCCGATCGACTCGTCGAACTGGCGGGCCTGATCCTTCGCCCCCTGGCCGATCGCCGCGTCGAGCACCAGCAGCGATGTGTCGGGCTCGACGACCCCTTCGATCTCCTCGATCTCGTCGATCAGGTCGTCCTCCAGGGCGTGGCGACCCGCGGTGTCGACGATGTGGACGTCCGCGTCGCTCGTGGCTTCGAGACCCTCGCGGGCGATTTCGACGGGATCCTCGCCGTCCGGGTCGCCGTAGAAGTCGACCTCCGCCCGCTCGGTCATCTGCTCGGCCTGATCGTAGGCGCCCGGCCGGAAGGTGTCCGTCTGGATCACGGCGGGCTTGAGCCCCTTCGTCGAGAACCACCAGGCCATCTTCGCGGCGGAGGTGGTCTTCCCCGACCCCTGGAGGCCGGCGAGCAGGATCGTCTGTTCCGAGAGCGGGAGCTCGGTCGACTCGCCGATGAGGGCGACGAGCTCCTCGTAGACGATGCGGAGGACGAAGTCCCGCGCGGGCGTGCCCGCCGGCGGCTCCTCCTCCAGGGCGCGCTCCTCGATGCTGTCCGACAGCTCCATCACGAGCGAGACGTCGACGTCGGCCGACAGGAGCGACCGCTGGATCTCCTTGACGACCTGCTCGACGTCTTCCTCGCTGATTCGGGACTTGCCGCGGAGCCCGTCGAGCGTTCCCCGCAGAGAGCTCCCGAGATCGTCGAGTACCATTTACCGGGTGTAGGAGGTGGGTATGTTAAAGGCTTTTCTCGGGCCGCGAGGATCGAGCGCAGCGAGATCCTCGGTACGGCGAGCGGGGAACGAAGTGACCCGCGGGCCGCGAGGATCGAGCGCAGCGAGATCCTCGGTACGGCGAGCGGGGAACGAAGTGACCCGCGGGCCGCGAGGATCGAGCGCAGCGAGATCCTCGGT
>SKPV01000230.1 GCA_007119345.1 Halovivax sp. | reverse complement strand
CGCCGAGGTCGGCGTGCGGACAGACGCCGTCGTAGCCCTCGAGGCGGTCCTGGATGACCTCGCGGGCGTGCTGGCCGGCCTCGGTGTCGGCCGTCACGTCGAGGGTCTCGAACAGCGCGCGAGGCTGGAAGGTGATCTCGAGACCCACCGGGCAGTAGCGGCTCTTGCGGGTCTCGTAGAACGGCGCCCGGCAGGTGGGGAACATCGGCTCGCCGCCGAAGGAGAACTCCCAGTAGGGGTCGTCGGGCTCCGTCGGGATGTGCTCGGGCCACGGCTGCGGGTCGTGGACGTGCAGGAACTGCAAGATGTGCCAGAGCGCCTCGTGGTAATCCGCCTCGGTGACCGTCCGGTCGTCGGGCGCGAAGAACGTCACCAGGGAGGCCCGGTCGCTGTGCTCGCGAAAGACCTCGAGATACTCACAGAGCGCGTCCCGAAGCCCCAACAGCGCGTCTTTGTCCGTCAGCGACGGGACGGTGGTGTAGAGCGGATCGCCGTTGCGGATCGACTCGACGCCGAAGAAGCACGGGAAGGGCGTCCCGTTGCGCTCGCCGGTCAGTCCGTCCTCGAAGGAGCGCCAGTGGTCCCCGACCCACTCCGGGAGCTCGCCGCGCTCGACCCGTTCGGCCACCGTCTCCTGATCCAGCAGGGATCCGAGGCCGCGTTCGTTCATACGCGCGAGTTAGACCGCTCGCGTATCTATCCTTCGGAGGCGGCATCGTCGACGGGGACGGCGACGAGCGGCGGGGAGCCCCGCGAGAAACCGAGAGAGCGCGACGATCGCGGTGAGACGATCGAGCCCGGCAGCCGCAAGCGGCCCACGCTTTGCCCGTCGGATTCCTACGTCGAGTCGACACCCATGACCACCACAGGCGATCGAGCGAACGCGCTCAAGAACGCGAGTACCGTGACGACGGTGATCGACGCGATGATGGAGTTCAAGAAGGGGCGGCGAGGGTCGGGGCTGCTGTTGCTCGGGGCCGCGGCGCTCTCCTCGCGGATTCCCGGCGTCGGAACGGCCACTTCGCTGCTCCTTCGCGTCTACCGGCGCCTCCGGTAGGCGTCTACCGGCGCCTCCGGTAAGCGTCTACCGGCGCCTCCGGTAAGCGTCTACCGGCGCCTCCGGTAGGGCTGTCCCCGCGGACGCTCGTTTCTCGCCGGTCACTCCGTTAACAGCGTCACGGGGAGCACGATCGCGAGGCCGACGAGGATGCCCGCAACCAGCTCTCGCCGGACGCCGTCGGGGAGCCCCGAGCCGCGGTCGAGCGCCTTCGGGAAGATGTCGCGTCACACGAGGGAGATCATCGCCCCGGCGGCGAAGCCGAACCCGTCGGGGAGGAACTCCCGGGCGCGGGTGACGAAGACGAAGGCGACGCCGTCGCCGGTCACTCGTACCGGACCTCCTCCCGCCACTCGCCGGTCGCGGTCACGCGGTCGCCGTCGACGTCGATGGTGCGCTCGGCGGCCGACGCCCCGACGAGTTCCGCCAACTCGTCCTCGTCGGCCCCCGGGAGGATCGCGGCGAAGTCGCCGCGGAGGGTCTCCTCGTCCTCGACGGTGAACGACGAGACGTAGCCCTCCGCGTCCGCGATCGCCTCGAGCGCCGGGTGGCGCAACTCCTCGGGGTCGAACGGCCCGCCGTACTGGCCGACCGCCACGTCGCCGTCGCCGGCAGACTCGAGGAGCCACGCGACCGCTTCGGACTCGTCGGTCGCTCGAGCGACGTCGCCCGCCGCGACGTCCACGGTTCGCTCGACGATCGCCGTCGGGTCGACGTCCGCCTCGAGCTCCGCCCCGTCGACGACCGCGATCGCGTCGTCGCCGACGGCGATCGCGGCCTCGTCCTCGCCCTCGAGGGACTCGTAGAGGTCGAACCCGCCCCGCTCGCCCGTCCGTTCCAGCTGCGTCTGAAAGTCGGCGACCGCCTCGGCGGTCAGCTCCGCGTCGAGCTCCTCGCGGTCGATGGCCCCGGTCACGACGAAGGCGTCGCCGACCTGCACCAGCTCCTCGACCTCGGACGCGAACGGCCCGTCGTCGTCGAGGAGTCGACCGAGGCCGAACCGCGCGAGCTCGAGTCCGACGAAGAAGTACGCCGCGATCAGCCCCTCCGAGACCGGCGCGATCATGGGATCCGCCGCGAACTCGGCCGGCACCTCCTCGCCCGGCTGGGCCTCCTCGAGCTCCGTCGCGACGAACGCCTCGAGGGCCGCCCAGTCGACGTAGTCGAACGCGAGCGCGCCCTCCTCGAGCGCGAGCCAGCGCTCGTACCCCGGGAGGTGCTCGTCTCCCTCGATCCGCCCGCCGCCGACCGTTCGCGCGTCGGCCGCCGCGGCGCCGGTCGGCACGAGGCCGATCGCCACCGTCGTGAGACCGGCCGAACGGAGAACGTCTCGTCGTTTCATTGTCACGAAGGAGCGTACGACCGATGGGGAGTTATACCCCACACCGCGACCGACCCGGCCGCCCCCTACGGACTCGCGGCAGTGGCGTGTCCCTGGACGAACTCGCCGTGTGCTCGGACGAACTCGCCGTGCGCCCGAACGGATTCGCTGTGTCCCTGGACGGACTCGCGGTAGTGCCGTGTCCCTGGACGGATTCGCGGTAGTGCCGTGTCCCTGGACAGATTCGCGGTAGTGCCGTGTCCCTGGACAGATTCGCGGTAGTGCCGTGTCCCTGGACGGATTCGCGGTAGTGCCGTGTCCCTGGACGGATTCGCGGCAGTGCCGTGTCCCTGGACGGACTCGCGGTAGTGCCGTGTCCCTGGTCGGATTCGCGGTAGTGCCGTGTCCTCGGACGGACTCGCCGTGTGCCCGAACGGACTCCCCGGAGTCGCCGCGCGCTCAGATGTCCCGCCGCGCGAACAGCAGGACGGCGACGCCGACCAGGACCACGAACGCCGCCAGGAGAGTCCCGGCGTCGCCGTAGGCGTACTCCTCGCGGACGAGGATGGCGGTCTCGTCGTAGTAGCGGCTCGGTCCCGCGGCGCCGATCCACTCGTAGTTGTCGTCCAGCCTGGAGACGCTGTCGACCAGCCACAGGGCGAAGACGACCGTCAGCGCCGTCGCCCTCGCGGTTCGGACGCGGTCGATCGCGACGGAGCAGACGAGCCCGATCGCCGCACAGACCAGCAGGTACGGAACCGAGAGCAGGTGCACCATCGCGACGGCGACGGGATCGAACGGCTCCCCGATGATCGCCCCGCCGAGGAAGACGATGGCGCCGACGCCGACGTTCAACACGACCAGCGGCACCCAGAGGGCGGCGACCTTCTGGAGCACCACCGACTCGCGGGAGATCGGATTGGAGAGCGTGAGGTCCATCTTCCGCTCGTCGACGTCCCGCGCGATCATGCCGGCGCCGACGTAGGCGAAGTAGATGCCGACGAGGACGATCCAGAAGAACGAGTAGATCTCGGCGGCGATGAACCCCTCGATGGTGTGCAGCGCTTCGATCCCGAACAGGTCGAAGAAGAAGGCGGGGAACGCGTCCTCCAGGACCTCCATTTCCTCTTGCACGCTCGGGAACATCGAGAAGTACATCGCCGCGAGCAGGGCGAAGACGACCACGATGACGAGCGAGCTGCGGACGCGCTTGCCGGACTCGACGCGGAGGACGGCCGTCGCGGCGCCGCCCATCGCGGGCAGCCGGGAGGAATTCGCCGTGGCCTGGCGCGCGTCCGTGCCGCCGGATTCCGGTTCCGACCCCATCAGATGTCCCTCCTGGCGAAGACGGCGATCGCGACGCCGAGCAGGACGACGAACGCCGCCAGGAGGATCCCGGCGTCCCCGAGCGCGTACTCCTCGCGGACGAGGATCGCCGACGGGTCGTAGTACCGGCTCGGCGAGGCCGTCCCGACCCACT
>SKPV01000004.1 GCA_007119345.1 Halovivax sp. | reverse complement strand
TTGCCCGGCGTTCCGGCCGGGGGAATCCCGGTTGCCTCCTCCACCCCGCGACCCGTCGAGCGACAGGTGTCCGGCGGTCCACTGCTCGCTTCCGCGCCTGATGGGCTGTCGCCGATTAGCCGCGACGAGTCGTCCCTGCGGACGGTCGGCGCGGCCCGCTGTCCCCGACGGACGAGGCTTCCACGTTGGCTCCCGGGGCCCCGGCCGGTCTGACCGGACGCCCGCGGTGTTCGGTCCCCGCTGAAGGCCGTAGTGCGGGTGACGAGCAGGGCCTAACTGCCCGACCTATCCGCCCTATCGTAGGCGGGTGGGACTTAAGGGCCTTTCGTCTCCGCCGGTTCGAATTCGGGGGACGGCGTCACGTCGGGCGCCACGGGGAACGCTCCGCCGGCGGAGCTACGACTCCCGCTCGAGATCGCCGTGGCCGGCTTCGCCCGACTCCCCCCGCTCCTTCGGCGTCCAGGGTACCGCCAGCACGAAGAGTACGAGGAAGTACAGGCCTACGGCCGCGACGACGACGATCCCGCCGACGCCCGGCAGGCCCGCGCTCTCGGGAAAGGGCTCGTCCGGGGCGAACGCCCAGAGGTGGAACAGCCACGCGACGGCCACGGCGGAGAGCAACGGGAGGTAGACCCGTCGTAGGCGGTGGGCGAGGGCTCCCCGGTAGCTGATCTTCGGGGCCGGCTCCCGGTAGTCGCGGCTGAGTTCCGCGCGCCACGTGTCGTGTTCGACCCCCGCCGACGGGTCGAGCGCGTTGGCGAACAGGTTCTCCTGGAGAACCCGGACGCGAGAGCGCCAGATGTCGTAGTCGCGGAACCGGCGGGCCTCGATGAACAGGAAGACGCTGCCCATCATCAGCCCGGCGAGGATGACCGCGTGCGAGACCTCGCCGGAGAACGCGTACGCCACGACGGCGGCCATCACCGTGACCGCCCAGTTCGTCGTGGTGTCGAGGCGCTCGCGCCAGCCGACGGTCCGCTCGACTTCGCCCCGGTAGAGGTGGGCGGCGACGGAGCCGAGGCCGGTGCTCTGATCGACCATCTCTCGGCCGATCTGCTGTTGTTCGGGATCCTCCGGATCGAAGTCGGCGCCCTCGGCCATGCGATCCGTACGCCCCGCGGACGCAATTCCCTTGGCACCGTTCGAGGATCCGACCGGTCCGGGCCGACGACGGTTTCGCGACGGGGGCCGTCACTCTCAACCGCCGCGAGAACGATCACACGACGGCTGACCGCCGACCGCTCGGCGACCGACGGCCGTCACGACTCGCCGTACGCCTCGCGATAACGCTCGATTTCCCGCTCGCTACCGGCGATGACGAGCCGATCGTCGGCCTCGACGCGGGTCTCGTCGGCGACCGGTCGAAGGCCGTCGTCGCGATCGATAGCCACCACGTCACAGCCCGCCCGATCTCGAACCGCCCCGCGATCGATCCGCTCGCCGACGAGGTTCCACGGATCGACCGAACGGATCCGGACGCGATCCGCGAACGTCATGACCTCCTGTTCGAAGACCCGGCGGGTGATCATCCACCCGGCCACGTTCGGGAGCCCGAGCGCGTAATCCGCGCCCGCGTCCCGGAGCCGGCCGACGTTTCGCTCCCGGTCGCTGGCGACGATGATCTCGAGGCCCGGGTTGAGTTCGCGGGCGACGAGCGTCGCGAGGATCGCCTCCTCGTCGTCGTCGAGCGCGAGGACGATCGTGCCAGCGTCCCGAATCTCGGCGTCGAGGAGCCCTTCCTCCGTGGTCACGTCGGCGACGACGTCGACCGGGTCGCCGTCTCGCCGGTCCACGATGGTCGTCTCCACGTCGGCGCGCTCGAGGGCGCCGACCGCCGTCGAGCCGACGATCCCCGTCCCCGCCACCACGACCGGTTCGCGCTGCGGACGGTACGGGACGCCCGGCGTGCCGGTCAGCTCCTCCGCGGCGTCGAGCGTCGAGTCCGGCCCGGCGACGAGCAGCGTCGTGTTCTCCCCGGTGCGAACGTCCGACGAGAGCGTCCGGAGGAAGTCGCCGCGGACCCAGGCGCCGATGACGGTCGCGCCGGTGGCTTCCACTCGTCGACAGGCGACGAGGGGGTCGCCGACGAGCTCGCTCTCGTTGGAAAGCACGTACTCGCGCACCTGGAGATCCTCGCAGAGTTCGATCCCGGCCGCTCCCGGGTCGACAACGGGCCTGACCTTGTCTCCCAGCGCCTTGCCGAGGCGATGTTTCGGCGAGAGGACCTCGTCGGCGCCCGCGTAGCGGAGGTACCGCGCCCGGGACGGGTCTACGACCAGCGCGAGGACCCTGGCTCCGCGACGCTCCATCGCGATGGTCGTGCTGATGTACCCGCGCTCGGTGGTGTCAGCGACGACCGCCCGAGCGGCCTCGAGCTGGGCCGCGTCGAGGGTCTCCGACGTCGCCGGGTCGCCGTGGAGGACCGCGAGCCCGTCCTGGTGGAGGTCCTGGGCCCGCTCTTCGTCTTCTTCCACGACGAGGTAGTCGGTACCGGTCGACGCCAGGTCCGCCACGAGCGAGCCGCAGAGGTCGGTGTAGCCGACGACGATCACGTGATCCTCGAGGGCGTCCGCCTCCTCCGGCGGCGTCGGCTGAACGAGCGTCTCCAGCCACGGGACGACGAATAGCGGCACGGCGACGAAGATGTACGCGATGCCGGTCAGTTGGATCAGCACCATCAGCGCCGTCATCTCGAGCGTCTCCCACGGGGCGTCCTGCCCGTAGCCGGTGGTGGTCATCGACTGGACGACGATCTCGAGGGCGCCGTACCACGTTCGCTGCTCGCCCTCGAGCGTCGCCATTCCCCACCGGTAGGCGAGCGTGTACAGCACCACCAGCGCCAGCAACGATCCCACGTAGATCGCGAGCCGTCGCGTCAGCCGGACCACGATCGATCACTCGACGGCCGCGCGCGACGGATTCGGGGTTGTCGGGTTCGCTCGTCGGTCACTCGGACACGTACGGGCCCGGCAACCATCGTTCTTGGCGGGGGAGGAGGACGCGAAGTCGTCGGAGAGAAGGAATCGAAATTTGCGGAAAAACGGGCACGAGGTCGCCCGGGAGGATCCGACCGTCAGGCCTCGGGACCCTCGGCCGTCCCCCGCTCGTCGACGTCGCGGTCGTCGTTCGATTCCGCCTCGTCGACGTCGTCCGACGAGGCGGTCGCACCGTCTTCGTCGGCTGGCGCGGTCGCGCCGGGCTCGTTCGCGGCCGGACCCGTTCCGGCGTCTACCCCCGCCTCCCGGGCGTCATCGACCACGAGTTCGTCGAGACCGCCGCGCGGTCGATCGAACTCCTCGCTGGCGCCCGCTCGTACGTCCTCGATCGCCCGGTCGAAGTGCTCGGCGGCGAGGACGATCTCCTCGACGTCGCGGTCCTCGCCAGCGGCTTCGGCCTCGACGTACTCGCGGACGGCGATCTGGGCGGCCTCGCGGCAGACCGCTTCGACGTCGGCGCCGGTGTAACCGGCGGTCTCGGCGGCGAGTTCGTCGAGATCGACGTCGTCGGTCAGGGGCCGGCCTCGGGTGTGGATCGCGAAGATCTCCCGGCGAGCGTCCTCGTCGGGTTCGCCGACGCGAACGTGTCGGTCGAAGCGGCCCGCCCGGAGGAGGGCGTCGTCGATCAGCTCCGGTCTGTTCGTGGCCGCGACGACGACCACGTCCTCCAGCTCCTCCAGGCCGTCGAGCTCCGTCAGGAGCTGTGAGACCACCCGCTCGCCGACGTTCGAGTCCCCCGCGCCGGAGCCCCGCTCGGCGGCGATGGCGTCGATCTCGTCGAAGAAGATCACCGTCGGCGCGTTGGCGCGGGCCTTCTCGAAGATCTCGCGGACGCCCTTCTCGGACTCGCCGACGTACTTGTCGAAGAGCTCGG
>SKPV01000157.1 GCA_007119345.1 Halovivax sp. | reverse complement strand
TCCGCTCGCCGTCGTCGAGCAGCGTCGTTTCGGGATCGATCGACAGCGGCGGGAACGACGGGTTCTCGCTCCAGAGGCCGGCGTCGAAGTGGTGGACGTCCGGCGCCGGCGGCTCGCCGCCATAACAGACCCGCTGGGCACCGGGCGCCAGTTCGTAGGCCTCGACGTCCTCGGCCGGCGCGACGAGCGCCCGGAACTCATCGTCCTCGGCGACGTCTCGCGGCGGGTCGAACCGAGTCGTCCCCTCCAGGAGGGCGGTCCCGAAGAACGCGAGGAGCGCGAGCGGCCCCTCGCCGACGACGCCCACCGTGACGTCGCGGCGAACGCCGGCGTGGCGCAGAAAGTTCCCGGCCTTCCAGGTCGACGTGCACAGCCAGTGAGCGTCGTACTCGCGTCCGGTCCCGTCGACCAGCGCCGTTCGATCCGACCGACGATCCCGCGCGAAGAGGTCCCCGACCGTCTCCATGTCGGGAAATTTTCCCCGGGGGAGCAAAAGACCGCGGGGTATCACGTTCGGCGCCGCGGACGCGAAGGCCGTGGTTGTACCTCGGCGGCGCGGACCCGAAGACGGTGGATGCACCCGCGCGGCGGTGAACGCGGGACGACCGACTCAGAACGCCCGCTTGATCCGCTCGAAGAAGCCGTCCTTGACCTCGATCTCGTCGCCGCCGGCCGCCGCGAACGCCTCGAGGGCCTCCCGTTGCTCCTCGTTGAGCGACTCGGGCGTGACGATCTGGACCGTCACGAAGAGGTCGCCGCGACCGCGACCGCGCAGCCGCGGCATCCCCTCGCCGTCGAGGCGGAACGTCTCGCCGCTCTGAGTGCCCGGCGGCACGTCGAGGTCGACGGGATCCTCGAGCGTGGGCACCTCGATTTCGTCCCCGAACACCGCCTGCGGGAACGAGAGCGGCAGGTGGTAGTGGAGGTCGTCGCCCTCGCGCTCGAACTCGTCGTGCTCGGCGATCGAAACGTCGATCAGCAGGTCGCCCGCGGGACCGCCCTCGGGGCTGGGCGCGCCCTCCCGTTCCATCCGCAGGGTCTGGCCGTCCTTGATCCCGGCCGGGACCTCGACGGTGAGAGTCGCCTCGTCGCGAACGTATCCCTCGCCGCGACAGTCGCCACAGGTTTCCGAGTAGAGGGTCCCCTCGCCCTCGCAGCGCCGACAGGCGGTCGTCTGCTGGACGCGGCCGAGCGGCGTCTGCTGGACCTGGGTCACCTGCCCGCGACCCTGGCACTCCGGACACCGCTGGGAGTCCGCCGACGGCGGGTGACCGCTCCCGGCGCAGGTGTCACACTCCGCGGGACGCTCGACGGTGAACTGCCGCTCGACGCCCTCGAACGCCGCCTCGAGGTCGATCTCGAGTTCGGTCCGCAGGTCCCTTCCCGACCGGGGGCGACGCCGACCGCCGCGGCCGCCCCCGAACACCTGTTCGAAGAGGTCGCCGAGGCCGCCGCCCACGCCGCCCATATCGCCGAACGGGTCGCCGCCCATGCCGCCCATGCCGCCGGCTCCCGCGCCGCCGGCGTCGAAGCCGTGCTTCTCGGCCTGTTCGTAGCGGTCGTGGCCCATCCGGTCGTAGGCCCGGCGTTTCTCCTCGTCCGTGAGCACCTTCTTCGCCTTCTGGATCTTCTTGAACTTCTCCTCGGCGTCGGGATCGTCGCTCACGTCCGGGTGGTACTCGGTGGCCTTCTCCCGGTAGGCCCGCTTGATCTCCTCCGCGGACGCGTCGGGACTCAAGCCGAGCACGTCGTAGAAGTCCTCGCTCATTCGTTACTCACCGATAACGCGTTGATCCACTTCAAGGGAACGTTCCGCCGGGCGGAGATCGTCCGTACCGATCCGGGCGGCCGCGTCGGACCGGCGCCGGTCGACGGCGGCGTCCAATCGGACCGGTCGACGGCGGCGTCCAATCGGACCGGTCGACGGCGGCGTCTGACCGGACTGATCGACGGGTGACGCTGGTCGATATCGCATCGACGTCGACGGACGCCCGACGTCGACGCGTCCGTTGGAACGAGTCCTCGGGACGGACGACGCGGGAGCCATCAGCGGGACGAGTCGTCGGAACACCCGACGAGCGGTGCCATCAGTGGCTGCGGTCGGTTCCCTCGAGTTCCTCGGTTCCCTTCAATTCCACCCGATCGTCGTCCACTCGGTCGATCTGGTCCGCTCCGACGGGGTAGTCGTCGTCGTCCGCGTCGCCCCAGCCGAGCACGGATTTGATTCGCTCGGCGATTCCCGGATGCGCGTCGACGTGCATCACCTCGCCTCGATCGTCGACGTCGGTGATCATTCCGATCTCCGTGCCGGTGGCGTCGACGACCGTTTTGCCGATCTCGTCGTCCGTGAGGGTCGCCCGACCGGCTCCGCCGCCCGTATCGGTGCCGACGGTCTCGCCCTCGACATCGCCGGAGGTCCCCCGATCGCCGGTCTCGGCTGCGAGCTGCTGGCTGTGAATCGTCTCCATCCCCAGGAGTTCGCCGCCGGTCACGTCCGCCCGGAGTCGCTTTCGGTCGACGACTTCCTCCTCGACGACGCGCTCTCGGTCGAACTGGGTCTGGATCCGGTCGTCCTCGGCGAATTCGGTCTGGATCTCGCACTCGGTCAGCACCTCGTCCGAGGTGAGGTCGACGTCGAGCAGTTCGCTTTGGGCGATCGACCGGTGGAGGCCCTCGACGTCGATGTCTCGGTCCTCGACGGTGTCGGTCTCGGCCACCTCCGTCCCCGCGACCCGACTCTCGACCGTGAACCGCTCGAGGAACTCCCGAGTGACCGACCACGCTTCCTCGACGTCGAGTTCGGCGTAGTACGGCTGATCGTCGGTGAACTCGATCTCGCCGACCGTCGCGTCGGTGCCGGTCTCGGCGGCGGCCGCGTCCGCGTCGGAACGTCCCGATTCGACGGTCCCGCGTCCGGACTCCCCGCCGACCGACTCGAAGTAGCGGGTTTCGTCGAACAACTCGCGGCGGTCGTGGTCGCCCTCGGCGACCAGCCGACAGCCCGTGCACTCGCGCTCGATTAGTTCGACGTCGAGGACGCGCTGGTCGACGACCTCGGACCCGACGAGTTCGCTCTCGACGGTCGCCTCCTCGACGATGACGCTCTCGACGACCGTGGTCTCTCGAACCTCGCTCGTCACCGTCTCGCCTTCGATGAGTCGCTCCTCGAGTTCCTCCTGATCCAGCGCGCTTCGGCTGAGGACCTCGTCGCGCCGGGTGACCTCGAACGGCTCCGTCGCCTCGCCACCGTGGTAGACGACGACGTGGTCGCCCTCGTCGAGACGGTCGAAGAAGTCGTCCCACTCGACGCGCTCGTGGGACTCGCCCATCTCGGACTCGCCGACGACGTGGAATCGCTCCGATTCGTCGGCCCCAGTTCGCCGTACCGGAACCGCCTGGTGATCGTCGGCCCACCCGCGTATCGTCTCTCGATCGGTCGAGATTCGTCCCGCGTTCCCCTCGCCGATATCCGCTCGTCCCTCGTCGGTGTTTTCTTCCATAGCACCGGGTCCGTTCCCGACACCGCGACCTAAACGACGGTTACCGTTTCCGACGATACGTCCCGTTTCCCGGGCCGGAAGCCCTCGATTAGAACGGTAGTGGCACGTATCGCGAGCTGGCGGTCGACTAACACGCTGTTACCGGTTCGTGTACCGGCGTCGCTGATCGTTGTGGGCGACAACCGGCGTACCGAAACCGTTCGGCGTCGGCGATCGTTGTGGTCGACAACCGGCCTAACGGAATCGTTCGCCGTCGAGGGCGACGGCGAACGACGAGAGCGACGCGACGAGGCGTCGGCGCTACTCCTCGTCGTCCCCGTCGTCGACCTCCTCGAAGTCCGCGTCGACGAACTCCTCGTCGGCCTCGCCCGCGGCC
>SKPV01000262.1 GCA_007119345.1 Halovivax sp. | reverse complement strand
GCTTCAGACGTCCTGGGGCAGCCACCCGCTTCAGACGTCCTGGGGCAGCCACCCGCTTCAGACGTCCTCGGGCAGCCACCCGCCGTCGACTTCGACGTTCTCGCCGCTGACGTACTCGTTCTCGGGGTCGAGGAAGAAGAGTACGGGCCGAGCGACGTCTTCGAAGCTCGCGGGCCGCCCGCGGGGAAGCTCCGCGGGGAATTCATCGGAGTTCTCGACGACGTACGGCGAGACCGCGTTCACGGTGATGCCGTCGTCCTGGGTGTCCGCGGCGAGCATCCGGGTGAACATGAGGACGCCCGCCTTGGCGGCGAAGTACGGGAAGTTGACGGGGTCGACGAGCCCCTTCTCGGCGGAGGCGTAGCCGACGTTGACGATTCGGCCGAATCCTCGCTCGCGCATCGCGGGGAGCGCGCGTTTCGCACAGAGGTACGTCGCGGTGAGGTTGGTGTCCATCACGCCCTGCCACGCGTCGAGATCGAGTTCCTCCCAGTGAACGGGCGCGAAGTCGCCCACGTTGTTGACGAGGCAGTCGACGGGGCCGAGGTCCGCCTCGACCGCCGCGAAGACCCCGTCGACGCTCTCGGGGTCGGTGACGTCGCCCTGGACCGTCGTCGCCTCGGGGGCGCCGCGGTCGCGCGCCGCGTCTGCGACCTCGCGGGCGTCGTCGGCGCTCGTGTGGTAGTGGACCGCGACGCTCGCGCCGCGCTCGGCGGCCGCGAGGAGCAACTCTCGCCCGAGTCCCCTGGCGCTGCCCGTCACCAGGACCGTCTGCGAGGAGAGATCTGGACCGTCCATGGGACGACTTCCGGGTCCGACGGGTTAGGTGTACTGGAGTCGGCTCTTGCCGTCGCGCTCGGACGCTGGAGTCGGCGGCTGTTGTCGCGACCGAATACCGGAATCACGGCCGCCGTCGCAGCCGGCCATCGGAGTCGCGGCCGCCGTCACAGCCGGCCGTCGTCGGTCCGGTCGTGACGCCGCGGGGCGCACGGGAATTTTGGCCGTCGCCGACAACCCTTTAGTCGCCACGAGTAGGAGTTCGGATATGACGCTGCGAACGATTCTGCTTGCGGTGGGACCGGGCGACGCCGATCGGACGGACGAACTGGCCGAAGCCGTCGTCGAGGTGGCGGAACCCGCGGGTGCGACGGTGGTGCTCGCCCACGTGTTCACGTCGGACGAGTACGACGAGGTCTGCCGACGCCTCGAGTTCGACCCCGACCTCGAGGAGATCGACCCGAACGACGTGGCGAAGCGTCACGCGACCATCCGGGACCTGGCGCGGACGCTCGAGGGGGCGGACGTGGACTACGAGGTTACGGGCGCCGTCGGCGATCACGGCGAGTCGATCGTCGACCTGGCGAGCGAGGCCGACGCGGACCGCGTGGTCGTCGGCGGTCGGCGCCGGACCCCGACCGGCAAGGCGGTGTTCGGTTCCACCGCCCAGGAGGTCCTGCTCTCGGCGCCCTGTCCGGTCACGTTCGTCCGCGGTGACGACTGAGTCGGGTCGGTCGGTGCGGTGTGCCGGCTGGGGCGGGTCGGTCGGTGCGGTGTGCCGACCGAAGCGGCTCGAGCGAGACGTGGCCGAAACGGATCGGGGGACGGATCACCGCTCGCGGTCGTCCGCTCGTTCCTTCCAGCGGCGCTCCTGACGGCGCTCGAGGACGTGTCGACGACCGCCGGCGAGTTCCTCGCGCGTGCGCCGTTCGAACCCTTCGATCTCGGTGAGGATGGTGTCCTGAAAGTCCTCGAGGACGTCGTAGGACCAGCGGTCGCCGTCGACCACGCCGTGGGGGAGCACCTCCTGGCGGAGCGCGTCGGCGAGCGCCTCGTGACCGCTCTCGCGGAGCCGGGACTCGGCGAGGTCGAGGTGGTCCATCCCGTGGCCGGTTGCGTGGTGGAACTCGATGAGTTCGCCCTGAGCGCGCTGGAGCCACTCCAGGCCGAGTTCGACCTCGTGGAGCGCCTCGAGTTCGGTCTCGGTGAGGGTCTCGTCGGGGGCCGCGTCGTCGGTTCCCATATCGGGTGTTACGTCGTCGCGGCGAAAACCGGTGTCGGTGGTTCGCGCGGGGCGGTCGTGCGGCGGGCGGCCTTCCGTCCCTCGCGGCCGGCTACTCGCTCGCGAGTAAGGATGTATGTAGTTAAGTACGCCGGCGGCAGTTTTCGGATACGGATGGTCTACTACGCGGGCGTCGACCTCGGCGCGACCAACGTCCGAGCCATCGTCGCCGACCGGGACGGCGAACCGCTGGCGACGAGTCGAAATCGGACGCCGCGCGGACCCAGGGGAATCGACGTCACCGAGGGCGTCCTTCGGACGCTTCGGGAGGCCTGCGACGAGGCGGGCGTCGAACCCGGGCGCGTTCGGGCGGCCGGCATCGGCTCCATCGGACCGTTCGACCTCGCCGAGGGCGCCGTCGTCGATCCGGCGAACCTGCCGGACACCATCGACCGGATCCCGCTCACGGGCCCGATCGCGAACGTGATCGACGGCGGGGAGGTCTACCTCCACAACGACACGAACGCGGGCGTCATCGGCGAGCGCTACCACGCCGACCGAAATCCCGACGACATGGTCTACGTCACGTTCTCGTCGGGGATCGGCGCCGGCGTCTGCTGTGACGGCGCGATCGTGGGCGGCTGGGACGGCAACGCCGGGGAGGTCGGCCACTACGTCGTCGACCCGCGGGGCCGGCTCACCTGCGGCTGCGGCCGGGACGGGCACTGGGAGGCCTACTGTTCGGGCAACGGCATCCCCGATTTCGCGCGCCTGCTGGCCGACGACGACCCCGGCATCGGGACCGACCTGCCGCTCGAGGACCCCGACTTCGACGCCGCCGACGTCTTCGCCGCCGCGGGGGCGGACGCACTCGCCGACCACGTGATCGAGCAGGTCGCCCACTGGAACGCGATGGGGATGACGAACGTCGTCCACTCGTTCGCGCCGCTGCTGGTCTCGATCGGCGGCGCCGTCGCGCTCAACAACCGGGAACTCGTCGTCGACCCGATCCGCGAGCACCTCGCCGAGAGCGTGATGACGAACGTCCCCGAGATCCAGGTCACGGAGCTGGGCGACGACGTCGTCCTGCGCGGAGCCCTGGCGAGCGCGATGACCCAGGGGACGGGCGATCGCTCTCGCATGCGAAGCTGACCGGTTTCGCCACCGACCGAGGGAGACGGTCGATCGCGGGCCGCCGCCACGAGTCCCGCGTTATCGACCGTTACATAGCTCGCAGGACCCCAACGTATACCCCGCGTCGGCCCCAAGTTCGAGCCGATGAGCGAAACCGAGACCGAACCGCTTCGCGAGCGCGTAGAGCGCTGGCTCACCACCCAGATGCCGATCATCCAGATGCACGGTGGCACCAGCGCCGTTCGGGAGGCCGACCCCGAGACGGGCGAGGTGATTATCGAGCTCGGCGGCGGCTGCCGGGGGTGCTCGGTGAGCGACATCACGACGAGCAACATCGAGGCCGAACTGCTCTCCTGGGACGAAATCGAGGACGTCACCGTCCGGGTGCCCGACGCCCGCGAGAGCCTCGGCGGCCCCGAGCAGGCCGAGTCGATCATGGGCATCGACCGAACCGAGGGCGGCCGCGGCGACTGGGGCTCGTCGAACCCCGGGAAAGATCACCTCTGAGGGTGCGCCCGTCACCGGACGGGGGCCGGTCGACGGGAGCCGCGTGCTACCGTCGGCCGACATCGGTCAGTTTTGAAACTGCCTACAGGCTTTTACGCGGCCGAGTCCTCCGGTCGGCCACAATGACGACTGGACGCTCACCGACGGGCGGTGGTCCGAATGGCTGAGGGACCGACCGGGGAGCCGTCCGACGGACATACCGGGCGGGCGACCGACGGAGCGACCGAGGAGCCGGCGGACGGAGCGACCG
>SKPV01000151.1 GCA_007119345.1 Halovivax sp. | reverse complement strand
GCGGCGGAGTCCGGACGGCGGCCGCCGACGTCGACGAGAGCCGGTCGAGCCGAACTAGCGCTCCCGGCGCAACCGTTCGACGACGAACTCGCGATCCAGCCGGGCGAGGAACGGTCCCAGCTGGGGGCCCTGCGTCTCGTCGAAGAACAGCCGGTAGCCCGCGGCGAAGAAGTCGCCGACGGGAACGCCGTGGCGTTTGGCGGTCTCGTAGATCTCGCCCTGTAACTCGTCGGGGTCCTCGTCGCCGCCGGCCGCGACGAAGTCGGCGAGCTCGTCGAGGGCCGCCTCGGTGTCGGCGTCGAAGTCGTGGTCCGGGAGGTCGCCCCGGGCGATCTCGTAGTCGAACTCGTTTTCGGTGCGGCGAGCCCAGGTGCGCGCCCGTTCGACGCGGGCGAGGGCGTCCTCGACGACCTGTTGGGTGGCGTCCTCGGGGACGTGTCCCTCCTTGCGGGCGATCTCCTCGCGGACGGCGGGATCGTCCGTCATCCCGAGGACGGCCGCGAAGGTGTAGGGCAGGCGAACGCGGTCCGCCCGCGGCTCGGTCGCGCGCCCGTCGGCGCGCTCGGTTTCGGCGGCGGGAGCCGCCCCGTCGACGACCAGCGGGTAGACGCGCTCGGCGAATCGACGTTCCGACTCGGTGGCCTCGACCTCGCCGAAGTAGGTGCGCTCGAAGCGGTCGAACTCGTCGACCAGCAGGTCCAGGCGTTCGACGCTGAAGTCCCGGGCCTTGCTGGGATCCTTCGCGAAGAAGTACCGGAGCACCTCGGACTCGATCAGCTCGAGAACGTCCGAGACGAGGATGACGTTGCCCTCGGACGAGGAGAGGGGCTCGCCGTCGAGGGTGAACCACTCGTAGACCATCGGCACCGGCGGCTCGATCTCGAGGACGTTGCGGGCGACGTCCTCGCCGCTGGGCCAGGAGCCCTCGGCGTGGTCCTTGCCGAAGGGCTCGAAGTCGACGCCGAGGACCTGCCACTGGCCGGGCCACTCGAATCGCCAGGGGAGCTTGCCCTCGCGGATCGAGGCGGTGCCCTCGTGGCCGCAGCCCGCGATCGTGCGGTCGCCGGCCTCCATGTCGGTGCAGGCGTAGTCGACGGCGCCGACCGCGCCGTCGTCGGTCGGTTCGGCGTCCAGGTCGACGGCCGTGACGGTCTCCGTGATCTTGCCGCACTCCGCACAGATCGGATTGAAGGGGACGTAGTCGCCGCCGGCCTCGACCTTGTCCTGGTAGTTCGCGAGGACCTCGCGCGCCCGGTCGCGGTTCTCGAGGACGAATCGAGTGACCCCGTCCATGCGCCCCGAGGTGTAGAGTTCCGTCGTCGAGACGAGTTCGAGGGGAACGTCGACGGCCTCGGCGCTGTCGGCGATGATCGTCGAGAAGTGCTCGCCGTAGGAGTCACAGCAGCCGAAAGGGTCCGGGATGTCGGTGTAGGGCGCGCCGAGGTTGCGCCCGAGCGCGCCGGCGTCCACCTCCCCCAGATCGACGAGGTTCCCGTCGAGGTCACAGAGCGTCCGGGGAAGCTTGCGCAGCGGGTCCCGGTCGTCGGCGGTGAATACCTGCCGGACCTCGTGGCCGCGCTCGCGCAGGACTTCGGCGACGAAGTAGCCGCGCATGATCTCGTTGACGTTGCCGAGGTGCGGGACGCCCGACGGCGAGATGCCGCCCTTGATCACGATCGGGTCGTCGGGATCGCGTTCGCCGGCCTCGACCTGCCCGGCCACGCGCGCCTCGACCCGGTCGGCCACCGCGTCGGCCCAGAAGGCGTGGCGTGCGCCGTCGCCGTCCTCGGGATCGTGCTGGAGGGTGTACGGCCGCGAGGTCGTCGCCCGCTTGCGACCGGCGCCGGCGCCGTCGGAGCGCTCGGCGCCGTCGGCGCGCTCGGCGTCGTCGGGACTCTCGGCGCTCATCGTTCGTCCGGAGCCCAGTAGCCCGGTTCCTCGCCGACGCCGGCGGGGACGACGTCCGTCCCGTCGTGCGTGCCGCTGCGGACGGCGCGAGCGATCCGGTCGGGGTCGGTGCCGTCGAGGACGATCGTGCGCATCCCCGAGCGCTGGATGATCTTCGCCGCGAGGAGGTCGACCGGCGCGGAGGAGCCGGCGGTCATCTCGAGGTCGGCGATGACGTCGACCAGTTCGCGGGCCGAGAGCTCGTCGTACTTGGTCGCGCCGTCGTTCTCGTTCGGATCGTCGCTGTAGACGCCGGGGACGCTGGTGGCGTAGACGAGCAGGTCGGCGTCGACGTACTCCGCGAGCGCGGCGCCCACGGCGTCGGTCGTCTGGGCCGGCGCGACGCCGCCCATCACGGCGAGGTGTCCCCGCCGGAGCGCCTCGCCGGCCGCCTCGTAGTCGCGGGCCGGCGCCGTCACCGACTCCTCGCCGAGCGCCGCGATCAGCAGCCGGGCGTTGAGCCGGGTGACGTCGATCCCGATCTGGTCGAGCTCGATCTCGTTGGCACCGAGATCCCGCGCGGCCGCGATGTACTCCCGGGCCACGCCGCCGCCTCCGACGACGCAGCCGACGCGACAGCCCTCGGCGACGAGGTCCTCGACGACGGCGGCGTGGGCGGCCACCCGGTCCGAGCCGGGTTCCGGCATCAGGACGCTGCCGCCGATGGAGACGACTACCTTCATGCTGTGGCGTGGTAGCCGGGTCGGAATCTTAAGGGTGCCGAACTCAACCCCCCGACGCCAGCACCAACCCCTCCCCGTCGCGCTCGAACTCGGTGCCGAACTCGCTCGACAGCCCGCGCATTCGGTCGCGACACCACTCGGCGACGTCGCCGTCGGCCTCGCGGACCCGACAGTCGTCGATCTCGACGGGATGTAGTCGAAGCTCCCCCGGCACCCCGTCGACACCGACGGCCAGCTCGAAGAGGAAGCTCCGATCGTTTCGCAGCCGGGGATCGACCCGGTAGTCGTCCACGAAATCTCCGCAGTCGTAGAGGATCGGGCGGCCCTCGTACACCTCGATCCCGTGGAAGACGTGCGCACTGTGACCGTGGATCACGTCGACGCCCTCGTCGACGAGCCAGCGGCCGAACTCCCGGAACGCGGCGGGCGGCTCCGTCACCATGTTCGGCCCCCAGTGCAGGGAGGCGACGACGAGGTCGGGATCTCGCTCCCGGGCCCGAGAGACCGACTCACGAACGCGCTCGCGAGCGTCCGCATCGTCCCGGTCGATCTCGATCCGCGCGGTCCCCGGCGCGTCCTCGTCGGCGGCGTACTCCGGCGTGTTGTCGGTGAACGAGACGACGGCAAGGTCGACCGGATTGCTGTCGCCGCCGCCCTCGATCCGCACGAACGCCGGATCGAGCGCCTCCTCCAGCGTCTCTCCCGCCCCCGCGCGGGCGATCCCCGCGTCGTCCAGATTCGCCAGCGTGTCCCGCAGCGCCGGCTCCTCGTAGTCGAGAACGTGATTGTTCGCCAGCGCGCACGCGTCGACGCCCGCCCGCTCCAGCGCGGGCACCGCCCGGGCCGGATCCGCACGGAAGTGGAACGGACGGTTCGTCCGCGTCCACGGTCGACCGCGCGTCGAGAGGGTGCACTCCAGGTTGATCACCAGCGCGTCGAGCGCGCTCAGTCGATCGAGGACGTCGCCCCACACCGCGTCGACGGGCCGCGACCGCTGGCGGTCGTCGACCAGCCGTCCCAGCATCACGTCCCCGGTGAAGCCGATGCGCGGACTCATGCTCGCAGGTACGTCGGCGGGAACCAAAATGGAATCACGACCCGCCAGCGGGGACGACGCCGGCCGTGTCGAGGACCCCGTCGCGCTCGAAACTCGGCGGCGAACGCGCTCGACAGCTCGCCATCCCGAGGACCCTCGCTACGCCCGCTCGCGGGTCGTTCCTCCCCGCTCGCCATCCCGAGGCCTCGCCGGCGCTCGGCCTCGCCGCTCG
>SKPV01000019.1 GCA_007119345.1 Halovivax sp. | reverse complement strand
GCTACTACGAACAGCCGCGGAAGGCGTCGGTGAGCGAGCTGGCCGGGCGGACGTCCGTGGCTCGTTCCACCTACGAGGAGCACCTCCGAAAGGCCGAGAACAAGGTGCTCACCAACGTCGGCCGCTTCGTCCGGGCGACGCTCGGGACCCGGACGGACGGTCCGTTAGGCGTCTCGTCTCCGGACGCCTCGCGGTCGGCGGAGTTGGATTGAGCGCGACCCTCGATAATCGCCACGCCCGTGCTGGGCAGCGTGGCGCTCGACTGGAAAACGGCGTCGTCCCGGCGGATCTCGCGATCGTCGGCGTCGGCGTCGCCCCCAACGTCGAGCTCGCCAGGGAGGCGAGGATCGAGCTCGGCCCCGCGGCGCCATCGCGACCGGCGAGGACGGCCGCACGAACCTCGACGATGCCTACGCCGCCGGCGACTGCGCCGAGGCGACGAATGTGGTGACGGGCGAGCCCGACTACTCCCGCTCGCGCTGACCGCCAACCGCGCCGGCCGGGCGATCGGGAGAACGGTCGCCGGCGACCGGACGCCGACCGGCGGCACAGCCGGCACCGCGATCGACAAGGCGTTCGACCTGGGCGCGGCGCGAACGGGCGTGGCGGGGATCGCGGAACGTCGCCGACCGGCCGAGCGCGCGACGACTCCCGGACCGCTCGCACCCGGCCGAACTGGACCCCCGTTCGCGGAGTACGCGCGACGAGCGGCTTAAAACACCCCACCGGGACTGGCGGGGCGATGGTTGCGATCCGCCGCGGTTCCCACGCGTCGGGAACGACGAGATAGCCCTTTATAGCGCGGGCTCAGAGGGTCGGCCATGAATCGCCGAGCGTACCTCGGCGCGGCGGGGGCTGCCGGGCTGACCGCCGTCGCGGGGTGTCTCGACGGAATCGGCGGCCTCGGTCGCGGCGACGACGGCGACACCGTCCTCGGAGCACCGTCTGAGCCCCGCGGCCGGCCCACGCACCCGATCCACGGCGACGAGCTCCCGTCCTTCGAGGTTCCCGACCCGATCCGCGACGAGGTGATCACCGACGAGCGGTTCCGGGACGAGCGCGCGGTCGTCGCGACGTTCGTCTTCACGAACTGCCCCGACGGGGCGTGTCCGGCCCTGTTGCAGCGGCTCGTCCACGTCCGGGAAGCCCTGCGCGAGGTCGGCCGCGAGGACGACGCCGCCTTCCTCGCGTTCACCTTCGATCCGGAGCGGGACACGGCCGACGTGCTCGCCGACCACGCCGACGCCTTCGGGATCGATCCGACCGACGACGACTGGTACTTCCTCCGCCCGGAGACGCCCGAGCGCGCCGAGCAGGTCGTGATGGAGGACTTCGGACTGCCGATCGAGCGCGTCGATCCGGACGAGCTCGATCACGAGCACGACCACGGTGACGACGGCGACGACGGCGGTGAGGACGACCACGATGATGACCACGAACACGGTGACGATGACGACGACGGTCACGAGGGCGACGGCGACGAGGGCGACGACGACCACGAGTACACGTTCACCCACTACAACCTGATCCTGCTCGCCAACGACCGGGGCGTCGTCGAGCGCGCCTACCCGGAGGCGACGGCCGTTCCGCCGTCGGAGATCGAGGCGGACGCGCTCGCGGTCCTGGAGGGATGATGAAGCGTCGGGAAGCGCTGGCCGGCGCGGCGAGCCTGGGTCTGCTGGCGGCGGGCGGGGCGGTCGCCGTCCGCGGACCGCCGTCGATCGGCGGCGACGGCAACGGCGCGGGCGGATCGAACGACGTCTCCGAGCCGATCGCGGTCGAGACGCTCTCCCTTCCCTGGAGCGACGGCGAGCCCGTCGACGTGCCGACCGAGGATCGAGTCACGGTCGTCAAGTTCTTCGCGACCTGGTGTCGCTCCTGTCGGGAGATGCTCCCGGACGTGACCGAGACCCACGGTCGGGTCGGCGACGACGTCCAGTTTCTGTCGGTCACCACCGAGCGAGTCGGCGACGACGGCCAGGTGACGACGGCCGACGTCGAGGACTGGTGGGAGGACCACGGCGGCGGCGAGTGGCCGGTGGGCTCCGACGAGACCGCCGAGTTGCAGGTGCGCCACGACGTTGCCGGGGTGCCGGCGACGGTCGTCTTCGACGCCGACGGCGTCGAGCGCTACTCCCACGTCGGCGTCTCGACGACCGACGAGCTCGTGGACGCCGTCGAGGCGGCCCGGGACGGCGAGCGATGAGCGACGCCTCGCTCGCGGCGGCCGTCGGCTTCGCCGTCTACGCGGGCGTCCTCACCTTCTTCTCGCCGTGTGCCTACGCGCTCCTTCCGGGGTACGTGGGCTTCTACGTCCAGCAGACCGGCGGGGAGGCGACCCTCGCCGGCTCGCTGGCCCGCGGGCTCACCGCTGGCGCGGGCGTCTTCCTCGTTCTCGGAATCTTCCTCGGCGCCACGTTCGTCGTCGGCCAGCTCGCGGCCGACGCGCTCCGGATCCTCGAGCCCGCCGTCGGCGTCGCGCTGATCGTCCTCGGCGCGCTGATCGTCCTGGACCGCGCGCCGACGCTCTCGATCCGCCTCCCCGAGCGCCGGACGGGGGTGCTCGGCTTCGGCGCCTTCGGCGCGGGCTACGCGGCGGCCTCCGCCGGCTGCGTCGCGCCAATCTTGCTCGCCGTCGGCGGCCTGGGGCTGTCGCTGTCCGGCGCCGGCGGTGCGCTCGTGGGGGGCGCCTACGTCGCTACCGTCTCGGCGCTGATGGTCGCGGTGACGGTGGCCGCGGGCACCGGGCTCTCGGCGGGCGGCGGCTGGGTGTCCGCGCACCGGAATCGCCTGGAGCGGGTGGCGGGCGTCGTCATCGTGCTGGCCGGGGTCGGGCAGCTGTACGTTGCCTACGCGGTGGAGTACGCGCTGTGACGGCCGAGCGCGCGAAGGGAGCGCTCGCTCGCGCCGCGTCCCCGGGCGGTCCGAACCGCCGCGGGCTACTCACTCGTCGGCGAGCACGTCGCGCTCGAGCGTCTCCCAGTCGTAGCGGGCGCCGTCGTGCTCGGCGGCGAACGCCGCCGCTTCGTCGGCGTCCGAGAACGGGACGTACTCCGGACCCATCGCGCCCTCGATGCCGGTTTCGACGACGTACGTGAGGTCCTCGGCCGCGGCGAACGTCTCGGCCTCGAGGTGACTCGAGACGGACGACGCGTCGTCGGCGAGCTCGTAGTCCGCGACCGAGTAATCCGTGACGTACCGCGCGAGCAGTTCCCAGCCGAGCCGGTCTCGCTCGACGTGGAACTTGTGGGCGCAGGGGAGCGAGCAGAACCGGGCCGGGCCGTCCCGGTCTTCCGACCGATCGCCGTCGTAAAACAGCTGCGCGTTCGTTCCCGGATGGTTCGCGACGACCATCCCGCAGTAGTCACACTGCGCGTCCTCGTCGATCGTGACCGGATCGGGAGCGGCGGCCGGGCCCCCGTTTTCGCTCAGACACCCTGCGAGGAGCGCGGCGGCGATCGTCGCGAGGACCGCCCTGCGCGGTTGCTCGACGTCGCGCTCGGCCGTCGGGACGATGCCGCGAGTCGGTCGGTGGTTCGATTCCGCTCGGTTCGAATCGGTGGACGTTATCATACGTTTCGTCTCCGGATCAGCAGTGAGGCGAGGATCGCCGGGACGACGATCCACGCGAGCAGGGCGCCCGCCAGGACGCCCGTCGAGAGGTTCGTCCGGGCGAGGACGGCCGCGAACCCGGCCTGGCCCCCGACGTCGAGCTGTGCCAGCACCAGAACGCGGAAGATGTCGACCGGATTGGCGAGGATCATCGCCGAGAGGGCGGCGTCCGACAGGTCGAACGCGGCGATCGCGCCGATGGCGACGAGGTCGTGCAAGAGCACGAACCAGGCCCAGACGAGCAGCGCGACGCCGAGCGCGTGGGCCTTGTCGGCGGTCACCGTCG